>SLTB01000031.1 GCA_007130155.1 Pseudomonadales bacterium | reverse complement strand
TCACCACCTGCTGCAGCTGCACCGGATCCGTGAGAATGGTTGGCAGCGACTCGGGAATGCGGCTGTCGATGGCGATGGAAGTGGGAATCAGTGATCTGAGCATCCGGAGGACACCCTCGAGCTCCTGTCCCACTGCAACGGGTCGGCGATCGCCTTCTTCCGTGCGGGAGAAGTTCAGCAGCTGTGCGATAAGGTCTCTAGCCCGCTGTCCCGCGCTGATCACTTCGGACAGATAGTCGTCGCAACGTTCGCCGGCGTCGGTTCCCTCGAGCGTGATCTGCGCGAGTTCGGCGTAGCCGATCATGCTGGCCAGGATATTGTTGAAGTCGTGGGCAATGCCGCCGCTCAACTGACCGATGGCCTCGAGTCGACGTGTCTGCTGCAGTTGCCCCTCGAGCCGCAGGCGTTCCTGCTCCCGCTCCCGGTCGACGGTCACATCGCGAAGGATGGACACCAGGGACACTCCGTCCTCGCTGGAAAGCAGGCGTACGCTGAGCTCCAGGGTGCGTTCGCTCCCGTCCCGCGCCTTTCGCGCCAGCTCGCGACGCTGAATGCCCCCGCGTTCCTGGAGTGAGCGGATGAAGCGCCTGCGGGTTCCGTCACTGTCGAACAACCAGAAGTCGGAGTCCGCGGTCTCGAAATCAGCCACCAGGGTGTCGTAATGTTCGTTGCGCTCCAGAATGCGGCCTTCATCGCTGCTGCTGATGAACAGGGCATCGGGAGAGCTTTGAAAGAGCGTTGCGAACTTGCGTTCGCTGCGCGCCAGGGCGGAGGCAATCCGGCGACGGTCGCTGACGTCTCGGGCGACGCCATAGGTCCCGACGAAGCGGCGTTCCTCGTCCTCTGTATGCAGGCCCGTGGCGCTGATTTCGATCCAGCGCTTGGCCTCACCTTCGCCGGTCTTGAGCTGCATTTCGAGGTTGGTGGTGGCGCGATGGCCGGTGCGACGCTCGTCGAAGCGGAAGCGCCCGTGCCTTACTTCATCAGGATCGAAAAGCATGCTCCAGTGTTGCCCCTCGAGCGCTTCACGGTCCTGGCCGAACACGGCCTCTGCGCTGATCGAGACGAAGCTGAAACGTCCCTCGGGATCGAGGAGGTATATGACATCCGGGGACTGATCCACCAAAAACCGATGCAGGCGATCAGACTCGCTGACGCGGGCCAGGACTTCGCGAGCATCGGCTTCGTTGCGTTGCTGTGACAGCGCCGTAGCGATGCTTTTGAGCAGATCTGCTGGCTGATAGGGTTTGCGCAAAAAATCGAAAGCGCCGAGTTGGAGCAGGCGTCGCAGCACGCTGTCGCCGTCTTCGCCTGACACCACGATGACCCGCGGTGGCTGGGGCATGGCGCCGGTGGCCTCGAGCACAGCAAAGCCGTCCACTCCGGGCATGTTCAGATCGAGCAGAATGACGTCCAGATCTGCCCGTACGGGGATGATCTCAAGGGCTTCGGAGCCGCCTCCGGCTGTCTCGACCTGGTGACCGGAAGCAGTGAGCAGGTCGCTGAGACTGCGTAGATGGGCCGAGTCGTCGTCGACGATCAGGATGCGGCCGGAAATCACTGGCAAGCGACGCTCATGATCGTAGTGTCCAGATCGCGTGGGTCGAATCAGGTCGGAGCACGGCATCGCTCCCCCCGCGGGAACCGCAGTGGGATTCTGGCCTGCCACACTCCGAGGTGCAATGCCGGACTCAGCATCCGATAACGCTGTGGGTCAGATGCAGGGGGCGAGCAGCGACTGGAACTCCTGCCTGGAGAGTCGGGTGGGGGAGCTGGGTGATCTCCAAGCCCCTGTGCGGTAAGTTCGGAATATGGCAGGCGTCCTGATGACTGCTGTCTCGGTTGTGCTCGGCGATCCTGGGGGTCTCGACGATCTGGATCGGTGAGACGCCGCATCGCCGGCTTTGCGTCAGTACGCGTTTTCGCTCAGCAGGGCGAGAGGGGTCTGCAGCAGGATTCGCAGGTCGACGAGCAGTGACCGACGATCGATGTATTCGAGATCGAGCTCCACACGCCGCTCCATCTTCTCCAGGGTATCGGTTTCGCCTCTGAAACCCTTGACCTGGGCGAAGCCTGTGATGCCGGGCTTGACCTGGTGGCGATTCATGTAGCCCGGGATCTGCTTTGCGTACTCGAGGTTGTGGACAACCGCATGGGGGCGCGGGCCGACCAAAGACATTGTGCCACCGATGACATTGAACAGCTGCGGCAGCTCATCGAGGCTGCTGCGACGGATGAAGCGGCCAATGGGCGTCACTCGAGGATCGCCCTTGCTCGCCTGAGTCACCCTTCCCTGTTCTTCGTGCAGATACATACTGCGAAACTTCCATACCCGGAACACGGATCCAGCTTGGCCATGGCGCTCCTGGCGAAAGAATACCGGGCCGTTGGAGGTCAGCTTGATGAGCAGTGCGAGGCTTAACAGCAGCGGAGCGAGGACGACCAGCATGCTGCCTGCGATGACCAGGTCCATCGTGCGTTTCGCGAAGGTACCGCCTGCCAGGCCGACTTGTGCGGGTTCGCTCTACCGGCAAAGGTCAATGCCCGCCGCTGAGATGTTATCGCTGAGATTTGCATAGTTCATTCCGGCTCCTTTGATTTGTTAGCGTGAAGCGAACAAAGCGGAAACCGTGCCAAGCTGGGTGAGATTATAACTATTTGTTTTTTATGGCTATTTTTTGAATTCCCAAAGAATGCAAACGCGAGATCATCATGACGGGGTGCGGCAGATAACAAACGGGTAACGTCACCTCGTGACAGACCACGGCAAGTTGCGAATCGGAAAGATCATCAATTTTTGATCGCTGCTTTTGATTGATGGTGCCGCGCCTGCGGCGTCCTGCGTTGATAGTCAACGTGCCGGGTTGCGTTCTCGCAGGGGTGCGCCATTGACCGCTGGCGAGCCGCCGGGCATGCTTGACTCCGGTCGAAAATGCTCTGGTATTCGTCCTGTCTGTCTTAATGGCGCGGGTCAGGGTGTTGTTGACTTGGAGATGCGGCCGGCGGGTCTCTGGGTGATTTTGGCGAACAGCGTGTCCCTGCCGGACGCCGGTACTTCCATCCGTTAGCTCATCCGGTACTTCGATGATGGCGCGCATGACCGATCCCAGTGACGGCCGCTCCCGCCAGGTGATGTCCGAATGCCACATCGAATCGCTTCTGAGCAGTCTCCAGGCCACCACCGTCACCGTGATCGAACGTCCATGGTCCATCACTATCTACGCTACTTCGGGCTGACGCGGGCGCCATTCTCCATTGCGCCTGACCCAAGCTTTCTTTATCTCGGTGAGCGGCACCGCGAAGCGCTGGCAAACCTCGTGTGGGGACTGAACACCGACGGCGGTTTCGTGGTTCTGACAGGGGAGGTGGGCACCGGCAAGACCACGCTGAGCCGCAGCCTTCTCGGCAGGGTCCCCAAGAACACCGACATCGCCTATGTCATCAATCCCCGGCTCAGTACGCGCGAGCTTCTCGCCACACTCTGCGAAGAGCTGGGTGATCCCCCTGTTTCCGACGACGTCAGAACCAAGCGCCTGATCGACCGCATCAATCAGCTCCTGCTCGCAGCGCACGCAAGGGCGCGCCGCACCGTCCTGGTGATCGACGAGGCGCAAAATCTGCAGCGCGATGTCCTGGAGCAGATTCGCCTGCTGACGAATCTGGAAACCAATGAGCGTAAACTCCTGCAGGTCGTGCTGATCGGGCAGCCTGAACTTGACGTCATGTTGAGGCGGCCGGATCTGCGTCAGCTGGCGCAGCGCATCACGGCCCGCTATCACCTCGAGCCCCTCTCCGTCTCCGAGCTCGGTCAATGCATTCGACACCGACTGGCCGTCGCCGGCGCACAGCGCAGTCCTTTCACCTGGCTGGGCATTCTGAACCTCTACCGACTGTCCGGCGGCATTCCCAGGATTGCCAATGTCATCGCCGATCGCGCGCTGCTCGGCGCCTACGCCATGGATCGAGACCGCATCGGTGCTGGCATCGTCCAGTATGCAGCCCGCGAGATCTCGGGCCGGCCGGCGCGGCGCCATTGGCCTAAGTTCGCGACTGCAGCAGGGCTGGCTGCTGCCGTAGCGGTGACGGTCTGGCTCACGGTTCTCGATGGGAAGTCTGTGGCGAGCGGGTACGTTGCCATGGACGACTCAACAGAACAGGTCACGCAGGCTGCGCCGCTCATGCAGGACAGCGGGCTTCCAACGGCAGCTGCTGCTGAATCGCTTCCAGCGCGGCTGCCAGAAAGGTCGACTCGCGTGCCGTCACCCCCTCAGCCGCCGGAAACAGATGCCTCTCCCACTGTTGCCATGGCCTGGGAATCCGCAGCGGACTCCGGTCGGGCTGCCTTCCAGGCCATCGTCGGTCGCTGGTATGTCCCCCTCGAAGTCGAGAGCGGCGAGCAGACCTGTCGGCAGGTTGGACGCGTCGGACTCAGCTGTCTGGAGATGGAAACGACATTCGACGCTCTGCGAGCGATGGACTTGCCTGCCGTACTGCACCTCCAGGGCAGTACCCGCTATGAGCACGTGGGCGTGCTCGCGATGACCGCCTCCTCGTTGCAGGTGGCTGGCGAGGACGGGACGCTTTGGCTGTCGAGAGATGATCTGGCGCGTCGCTGGGACGGATCGGCCACCCTGATATGGCAGCTGCCTCCAGGCTACCGACAACCCTTGCGGCAGGGCAGCCGCGGTGAACCTGTGCGCTGGCTCCGACTGCAACTGGCGGAAGTGGGCCATCCGGCCAGCGGGCAGGCGGATGAGTTCGATGCATCACTGGAGCGGGCGGTGCGCGCCTTCCAGGCAAAGCAAGGACTCGACGATGACGGCATCGCCGGCCCGATGACTTGGATTCACCTGCAGCGTCTCACCGGCACTGGCATTCCTTCCCTGGCTTCCGGCGAGGGCGCCTGATGTCCTACATCCTGGAAGCCCTGCGTAAGTCGGAAGAGGACCGCCGCCGGCAGGCGGGCTTCGAGTCCGATCTGGCCGAACCCCTGGCCCCCGCCAGCCGACGCAGACGACCCTGGACGTCGATGGTGCTGGCGACTGCACTGCTGCTCAATGCCGCAGTGCTCGGCACGTGGCTGCTCCGCGATACGGCGAGCAACGATGGCGCTAGCGCCAGCTTGACGCCTGACACCCCAGGGCTGCCGTCGACGTTGCCTGAACCGACGGCCTCCACCCCCACACCGGTTGAGATAGACCCTGTGCCGGCCATTGAATCGCCGCCGGTCGACTGGTCTGAATACCCGGTACGGTCGTTGAGTTCGCTTACCATGGTGGAGCGCAGACGATTCGAGCGTCTGCGCATCTCTACCCATGTCTATGCCGAGGAACCGGCTTTCCGGGAAGTGAGCATCGACGGCAGGATTTACCGGGAAGGCGAGCGCATCGAGGGCATGCCCCTGGTGGCAATCACCGCGAACGGCATTCAGATCGGCTTCGACGGCCGCGTCATCGCCATCGATCTCCAGGAGCAGTGGGACCTCTGATTCCTTTGTCCTGCTGGGTTCACAGCCTGCTTTATTTCAACGTGATCACCTACGCCCGGGGGCTGCTGCGCAGCCTGGATGGATGGCATGCGCATCGAGTGCTACGGCGCCGTTGACTTCGCCGAATATTGATCCGCGGCCGTCGCCGTGAGCGCCGGTATACTGCGCCTTGAAGTCTGCGGTGGAGGTCAGGTGTCGACGCAACACGCGGTACCGGTAGCAGGCAACCTCGAACGGTTGCTGAGTGTGCGTGCGCTTCTGCTTGCAGCGCTGCTGCTCATGACGCTTGCCGTGCATTATGGTTTCGAGTTGCCACTGCCGCTCGCGCCGCTGCTCGTGATTATCGCTGCGCTGGCGCTGCTGACCGTGGTCTCTCGGTGGCGGGCGCGGCGGCGGGCGGAGCAACTGCGTGACGCTGAACTGGTTTGGCAGCTCGTGGTGGACGTGGTCGGCCTCACGGCGCTGTTGTATTTCAGCGGCGGCTGGACCAATCCCCTGGTGAGTCTCTATCTCGTGCCGATCGCCGTGGCGGTGATCATGCTGGACGGGGTCAGAACCTGGACCATCATGGCCATGACGGTGGCCGGCTACAGCCTGCTTGTGCTCTACCATCGACCGGTCGTGGTGGTGGAGCATCACCACCTGGACAGTTTCACGCTGCACGTCGCAGGCATGTGGCTGACCTTCGTGCTGGCGGCAGCGCTGATCACCTACTTCGGGACCAGCATGGTGAACCTTCTGCGGGTGCGCGAGCAGGCGCTGGCGGCCGAACGCGAGGAGAACCTGCGCAACGAACAGATCATCGGGATCGCGACGCTGGCTGCAGGAACCGCCCATGAACTATCGACGCCATTGGGCAGCATTGCGGTGATCGCGAGTGAGCTGGCTGATCAGGCCGAAGGTTCGAACCGCAAGCAGCTGGAGATGCTGGTCGCCCAGGTGGCCATCTGTCGCGAAACGCTTGGGCGATTGCGGATGACGGCCAGTGGTGAGCCCGCCGCGCCGCCGCTTCCAGTGAACCATCTGTTTGAAGAGCTGGGCGCGCGTCTCGCGCTGTTGCGTCCTCGTTCGCGGCTGCAGTTGTCCTGTGAGGGCTTCGGCCCGCCGCCTGAGGTGCGCCCGGAACCCACGCTGCAGCAGGCGCTGCTGAATCTACTGGACAATGCTGCAGCGGTTTCTGATCAGCCGGTGGAGTGCTGTCTGCGCTGGTGTGCCGACTCGCTCGAAATAGACATCCTCGATCAGGGCCCGGGTTTTCAGGCCGGCACCTGCGACGCCGGCAGCTCCGTTGCCGGCGTCAAGGACGAAGGCTTGGGTATGGGTCTGTTGCTTGCCAATGCCACCATCGAACACTTTGGTGGCCAAGTGAGCCTCCGGCAGCGTCCCGGCGGTGGTGCCCATGTTGCGATATGGCTGCCCTTGGACAGTCTGCGGGGGGCGTCATGACGACAGCGCGTGCGGAGCGTGAGGTGCCCCGTCTTCTGCTGGTGGACGATGACCCGGTGTTCCGAGAGGTGCTTGGTGCCGCGCTGCGCCGGCGCGGCTTCGAGGTCTGGGCGGCTGGGGACCTCGCCTCCACTCGCGTCATACTCGATGCCTTCCATCCGGATCGCGCCATCGTCGACCTCAAGTTGCCGGACGGCTCTGGTCTCGAGCTGGTGGCAAGGCTCGCCGCGCTGGATCCGGTACCACGGATTCTGGTGCTGACGGGTTATGCCAGCATCGCAACGGCTGTTGAAGCGGTTAAGCTCGGGGCGGTCAATTATCTGCCCAAACCCGCGACGCCGGACGAAATCCTTGCTGCCCTCGAGCAGGAAGGTCCCAATTCCGCCCTGCCGGTGAATTCGGAACCGCCTTCGGTGAGCCGCCTGGAGTGGGAGCACATCCAGCGGGTGCTCGCAGACCATGATGGCAACATCTCTGCCACGGCGAGGGCGCTGAACATGCATCGGCGCACGCTGCAGCGAAAACTGGCGAAGCGGCCGGTCCGCCGTTGAAGCCGGTCTTGCAGGAACGGCTTTATTCGAGGGCCAGTCCCTGATCTCGATTCAGGCTTTGCTGGCGCCAGTACTCCAGCAACGTCGGCGCAACGCGGCCGCTGAAGCCTCGAGCCTTGCCGCTGTCATCGATCAGATAGCTGCGTGGAAGTTCGCCGTACCATTCGGGGTCGATCGTGGCGCGCAGTCGTGGCGCCGGGATGTCGGTGAACTGCCAGTTTTCTGCCGAATCGAGGCGGAGGGTGGAAATGATGCGTTCTACCTCTGGCGCAGCCTCCTGTGCATCGACGTTGACGAGAACCAGGTTGAGATCAGGATGCTTGGCGTGCAGGCTGGCCGCCCTCGCCATCCCGTCCTTGCAGTGGTGGCAGTCCAGGGACCAGATCAGGACCAGGACGGTTTCTGTCGTGTATCTCTCCTTGATCTTCGCGAAGGTGGCGGAATCGAAGGGCTGTATCGAGCCGCTGCCACCTTGGGCCAGCGCGAGTCCGAGGAGCACTGCCAGGCCTTGCTTGATCATGGTCTTGCTAAGCTCCGTTCGGGGGGCGAAAGGAGTCGATAGCCTTCCTCGCCGGTGTGCCAGGCGACCCACACGTCATCGGTATCCGTCAGCAAGTGCGGATGATCCACGGCGGCGGCGCTGCTCGCCACCGTCTGGGGTGTCGACCAGCTGCGGCCGGCATCATGGGAGTGGACATGGAGCACTTCGCTGCGCTTGGCGCCAACAGCCAGCCAGATCACGTCGACATGATCACCGCGAACGGCGACCTGAGGTTTCCCTGAGCCTGGGCGTTCGTCGAGACGCTGCATGTGAAGGGTCGCGCCAAGGGCGTGGTCGCGAAACCCGTAGTGGACACCAGCGGCATCGGGGGCGCCGGAGAACCAGACCATGTGTTCACCATTCGTGCCTGCCGCCATATGTGGTCCTTCGTGGGGGCAGCCCTGCAGCACCCAGTTCTCGTGGCTGACCCGCTCTGGCTCTGAGGCACCGCCCGGGGTGAGCTCGGCCAACGCGTGGTCCCGGACGCTGCCCGCGAAGACGTGGCGCCACAGCAGTCTGATCCGATCTGCGCCTGCAGGAACCATCGCCAGACGACAGCACTCACAGCTATGCGCCGCGGCGCGCTGGTTGGGGCCGAATGTTGCTCCCCCATCATCGGATACGGCGAAGAAGATGGAGGCGCCCGCAAAGCCTTCGGCGCCCTCGGCCTCAGCTCTCGCCAGGTCCCGTTTGTCGATCCAAGCCACGTACAGCCGTCCCGATGGCGTAACCGTGAGGGCGTCGAAGCGATGGCTCGTGGGCTCGTGCGTGTCGCGCATGAGGCGCGGCGCGTCGAAGCTGCGCCCGTCGTCCAGGGAGCGGCTGAAATAGACATCACCGGCGAAGCGGCCCTCAATTCTCCGCGTCCAGCTGACGAAGACTGCATTATCACGGCCGAGCGCGATTTTCGGCCGACTCTCGCCATTGTGGTCGATGCGGGCCTGCTCCCGGGTGATGCGAGTCGGCGATGAGAACTCCAGCGTCTCCCTTTCGGCGCGGGTGAAGTAGACGTGACCATCGCTGACGAACACGGACAGCAGTGCGCCGGCGGGGCTCAGGACCGACGACGGTGTGCTGCCACAGTGAATCGAGATGGCGCCCTCGTTGCAGCCCCAGGAACTGGCAGCGAACAGCAGGACGCTCAGAGTGACAGCGATGTTTCGAGAAACAGCGTACGCGATGGCCATGGGTGAAAGACGTATGCCTCCTTGTTGAAGAGATTGTCTACCCCGGCGGAAACGCGAAGCTGCTCCCGCGGCCGCCAGTTGACGCGCAGATTGACGAAGCGATAAGGATCCTGGGCGCCGAAGACCCGGCGTGCCCGGTCGTTGTTGTCCAGGTTACCGAAGCTGTTGCTCGCAAAGCGCAGGGCGGCACTCACTTCGACCGCCGGATCGACGCGCCAAGCCAGCAGGAGGTTGCCGCGCCAGGTGGGCAGGCGGGGAAAGGCGTTGCCCTCCACTGTTGGATCGAGCGCGTTGCGGCGGATTTCTGCGTCCATCCAGGTCAGGTTGAAGCGCAGATCCAGGGGTAGCTGCATCAGGTCGCTGGCATTGTAGACCAGCTCCACACCACGGGTGACGACCCGCTCCACGGGCAGAAAGCCGCTCACCGTCACGCCCTCGATCACGGCACGTTGGCTGAAGATCGCATCTTCGACGTCGTCGAGGAACAGGTTCAGGCGCAACATGCCGCTCGTGAGACTGCGCTCGACGCTGAGGTTGTGGTGGATGCCGTCCTCGGGTTTCAGGCTGGCGTCCGCCGTGGCGATGGCCGTGGTGCGGTCGACGTTCTGAAACAGTTCCTCTGTAACCGGAAAGCGCAGGGCGCGCGCTGCCGAGTAGCGCAGGGTGATGTCATCGTTCGGGAAGTACGCCAGGGAGAACTTCGGCGAGAAACCGTCCTCGGACCGGTTCGGGTGCACGGTATTGCCGACGAAGCCGTCGCGGCTGCGCCAGGTCTCGTAGCGCAGTCCGAAGGCAAGATCCCAGCGTTCTCCGAAGCCGCGTCCCCACTGGGCGAACAGAGCATGGGTGCCAGTACGGCCACCGCTGGCGGGCTGGGCCGCGCCACGTCGCATTGACGCAGCATCGAAAGCAAACGGCTCGATGCCGAGTTCGTAGCGGTCGAAGTGATAGCCGACCGACAGCCGCATGGCGGGATCGTCGAGCAGGCGCTCAGTGCCGGCTTTCATGTCCAGGGTCTGCCAGCGGGTGTCGTCGAAACGGATGAGTCGGCCGCCGAAGGCCGCGTTCACGTCTGCGAAGGCGGGGTCGCGAGGGTTGCGACCGGAACGGACCTCATCGTCCTTCAGGATCTCGAAGTGGGTCGCGTAGAGGTCGAAAACCCAGTCGCCGTCCCCGAGCGGGCCGCTCACGCCGGCGCCGAGAAGCAGCGATCGCCGCTCCTGGCGGCGGTCTTCGAAGCTGCCGCCGTTGAGCGTATAGCCGCTGCCGTCGAAGGTGACGGGCCCGTGCCAAACGGGTTCTCCGTCTGCGTCCTCGACGAAGTTGTTGGCGCCTGCGGCGCGCCGATCACGCTCCTCATAGGCCAGGGTGCCGCGCAGCTGCCATGCGCCGAGGTCGTAATGGGCGCGGGCCTTGTAGAGATCGGTCGCCGCCTTCTCGCCGCCGGCGTCGCCGTAGTAGAGGACGTCGCGATCCTGGGCATCGGCGCCCTGGAAGGCCCCGCTGACGGCCTTGGCTTCGGCATCCGCCGCTGAAGGCCGGGCACTGAACTGGCTCTGGGGCTGACCGTCGTTGCGCAGTCGGTTGACCGAAAGGTACACGCCGAGATCGCCGAAGCGGTCCTCGAAGGAGGCGAACAGACGGTGGCCGTCGAAGCGTTCATCCGTCCCCAGCGAGTCGTAGTCCTGGCTGAAGTAGGTTCCGGCGATATGCACCCGACGCTCGTCTGGGATGCGGGTGGTGAGGTTGACGACCCCGCCCATGGCATTGCCGCTGTATTCGGCAGAGAACGGGCCGTAGATGACCTCTGCGGTGGCGATCTCGTCGGGTGCGATCAGGGACCAGCGCGGCGCCCCGGAGAAGCTTGTCTGAAGCAGGTAGTGCAGGGGCAGACGGTCGGCGAAGACCATACTGCGGGTGGTTTGGAACATGTTGGCGCCGCGGATGCCAATCACGCCGTTGGGATCGCCGATGTAGCGCCGGCGCACCACCAAGCTGGGCTCGAGACTGATGGCGTCCTCGGTGGTGACGACATTGATGCGGCCGATGTCCTCGGTGCCAAGGCGCGACGTCGGGCTGACTACGGTGGTGTCGCGGAACAATCGGTCGGCGATCACCCGGATCTCCTCCACCTCCGCGGTTTCGGCGGTGAGGCTCAGGCCGAGCAGGGTAGCGAAGGCGAGTAGGCGTGCCGCCATCCCGGGTGAACTCCATGTTCCTGACAAGAAGGAGAAGTCTACTGGGCGCGGCACAGGGCCGGGATGCGACATATCGTCGCAGGTCGTCGAGGGGATTCAGGGGGCCAACGCCAGGGAGGCCATCGATTCAAGATCTTCTCGAGGGGCGTTTCCTGGCTGTCCGCGAAGTGTTTGGGTGTCCGGAAAGTTTCCAAGTGTTTGGGTGTCCGGAAAGTTTCCCAGAAAGTTTCGGAACGCTTGACGAGCCGCCTGCAGACCTGATGCTGCAGCCTCGCTGGCTAGCTTTGGCCGCCGTCGATGAACAGGTTCTGGCCATGGATGTAGTCGGCGCGCTGGCTGGCCAGGAAGCAGACCAGGTCCGCGATCTCCTCGCGTCGGGCAAAGCGACCGGCGGCATTGGGAAAGCGGTTGGAGACGGCTTCGCGTTCGATGGTCTTCCAGTCTTCGCCCCAACCTTCTCGTGCGGCATTCTGGCGCATCCATGCCTCCACTTCAGGCGTGTGGATGATGCCGGGGGAGACCAGGTTGACGCGGATGGCTGTGCCGGAAAGCTCACGCGCCAGGGATTCCGTCAGCGTTACCAGCGCGCCCTTTGCGGCGTAATAGTGGGGGTTGCTGCCGCCCGGCCGCTGGGTCCCAGCGGTACCGAGGTTGATGATCCGCCCCCATGGGGCGGAGCGAAGCTGTGGCAGCGCCAGGCTGATCAGCCGGGTCGCGGACAGCACGTTGTGCTCATACATGGCCTGCCAGGCTTCGGCAGTGGTGTGTTCGAAGTCGCCGCGGTCAGAAGTACCGTAGTTGTTGATGAGGATATCCACTTCGCCTGCGGCGTTTGCGGCCCGCCAGACCGCCGCCGCGCCGTCCTTGGTGAGCAGGTCGCCAGCGACCGCCACGGCATTGGGGATGGTCGCCGCTACGGCTTCGGCGGCAACCTGCTCAAAACCATGTACCACCACGCTCGCCCCTTCTTCGGCGAGACGTCGGGCGATAACTTCGCCGGTGCCGCGATGGCTGCCGGTGATCAGGGCTCGATGATCTTTTAGTGCGAGGTCCATGCTGTCTCCAGTCGTTGGGGGGCGCCATGAGCGTTCCTTCACTCTGTCGCGGATGCGTCAGATGCTCGATCGCCCGCGAGGCGGGCTCCCAGCATGGCACGTCACAAGCTCCCATCGAATCAGTGGCTTGGATCTTTTTCGTCAAGAAGGCCGTTGCTGTCGCGACGGGGTCAGGGCTCGTGGTCATGGCTTCAGCCCGCAAATCTCACCGAGGCACTGCGTCGCGAACCGTGCGGAATCGGGTCCGGCCACCTCCCGCCGCGCGCCATCCGAGATCCCGCGGCCCACAGTGGCTTTCGCGAAAGCCCCCCTGGCCGGTGTAAGGCTATCCTCTGATTGGCCCCGAGAGATGTCACGAAGTCGTCCTCGAGGCTCTGTATCGCCACAGCAACGGCGGTTCCGCATCCGCACCTTGAGCCTATGCGCGCCCGCAGCGAGTGGCCGGATCGTTGACGCTGGTCAGTGTGGTGGCGAGGAGGCAGAGATAGCTTGCAAGAAGAGCGTGGGTGTCTTTGCACGCGCCAGGGTCGTACACAGGAGATGCAGACATGATCAAACGAGCCTTTCTGGCCACCGCCTGCAGCGCATCGCTGGCCCTGGCCTGCGTGCTGCCCACCGATGCGGTCGCCGAGGTGACGGACGAGGATGCGAGGCCGATCGACTGGATCGTCGTCGTGGCGCCGCGTATCCGCCAGGAGCGCGACCGCTTGGGCACCGGTCGCGTTACCACCATCTCACGCGACATTCGAGTCGATTTTACCGACCTGGACCTGACCCGTACCGCGGACCTCTACGCGCTCGAAGCGCGCGTCAACGAGGCGGCCGAGGAAGTCTGTGCGGACCTCGCCGATCTGTTCCCGGGCTCCCAACCCTCGGTCGCGGTCTGCATCCGGCGCGCCGTGGAGGACGCCATGGTGCAGGTCCGGGAAGCCGCCCGGCAGGCCGTAGCGTCCTGACAGCTTGGCGCATCGCCATATGATCATGCCGTTCGCTGTTCGGCGATTCCGAGCTCCTCGATCATGGCCGCGCGCATGAGGTACTTCTGAAGCTTGCCGGTGACGGTCATGGGAAAGTCTTCCACGAAGCGAAGATAGCGCGGCACTTTGTAGTGGGCGATCTGCTCGCGGCAGAAAGCCAGGACGCTGTCCTCGTCGAGTTGTGCTCCCGGATCGAGTCGGATCCACGCCGCTACCTGTTCGCCATACTTCGGGTCGGGAACGCCGAAGACGGCCACGTCCTGAATGCCGTCGAGCCGGTAGAGGTATTCCTCGATCTCTCGCGGATAGATGTTCTCGCCGCCGCGGATGATCATGTCTTTCAGACGGCCGACAATGTTCACGTAACCCTCTTCGTCCATTGCCGCCAGATCGCCGGTGTGCATCCAGCCGGCCTCGTCGATGGCTTCTCGGCTGCGTTCGGGGTCGTCCCAGTAGCCTCGCATGACGCAATAGCCGCGAGTGCAGAGTTCACCGGTCTCGCCGCGTGCCACTACCCGGCCTTCGGTGTCGATGAGTTTCACCTCCACGTGTGGGTGAATGCGGCCGACGGTGCTGACGCGCTTGTCGAGGGGGTCGTCGACGGCGCTCTGTAAACTCACAGGTGAGGTTTCGGTCATGCCATAGCAGATGGTCACTTCCGGCATGTGCATGTCGCGCTGCACTCGCTTCATGACCTCGACAGGGCAGGGCGCGCCGGCCATCACGCCGGTGCGCAGGCTGCTGAGGTCGAAGCTTGCGAAGTCGGGGTGATCGAGCTCGGCGATGAACATGGTGGGCACGCCGTAAAGTGCAGTGCAGCCCTCCTCGGCTACGGCTTCGAGAACGCTTCGCGGCTCGAAAGCCTCGTCTGGAAACACCATGGTGGCGCCGAAGGCGGTGCAGCCGAGGACGCCCATCACCATGCCAAAGCAGTGGTAGAGGGGCACTGGAATGCAGAGTCGGTCGTGCTCGGTGAGGTTCTGGGCGCGGGCTGTGAACAGACCGTTGTTGAGAATGTTGAAGTGACTCAGGGTCGCGCCCTTGGGCGATCCGGTGGTACCGCTGGTGAACTGGATGTTGATGGGATCGTCCGGTTGCAGAGTCGGCCCGATGGCCGCGAGGTGTCGCCGAGCGGCTTCACTGCTTTTGGCTGCGAGATTGGCGTAACGATGACAGCCGGGATGTTCGGTCTCGCCGAGAGTGATGACGTGACGCAGGGTCGGCAGGCGTGCCGAGTGCAGGGCGCCCGCAGCAGACTCGGCGAGTTCGGGCGCCAGGGTTCTTAGCGTGGCCAGGTAGTCGCTGGTCTTAAGGCGTTCAGCCATGACCAGGGCTTTGCAGCCCACCTTGTTCAGCGCGTACTCGAGTTCCGCCAGTCGATAGGCTGGATTGACGTTGACGAGGATCAGTCCAGCGCGTGCGGTGGCGAACTGGGTCACCACCCATTCGAAGCGATTCGGCGACCAGATGCCGACCCGATCGCCCACTTCCAGCCCCAGCTCCAGCAGGCCGGCGGCCAGGAGATCGGCCGCAGCATGGAGTTCCCGCCAACTCATGCGCTTATTCTGATGGCGCACGATCAGGGCGTCCCGGGTGGGAAAGGCGTCTGCCGTGACGCGCAGGGCGTCGCCGATGGTGCGCCAGAGCAGGGGTGCCTCGCTGATTCCGGAGACGTATGCCGGGTTCATGGTTGCCAAGCCATGTTGGGGCGACGGTCCAGCCAGCCGTTGGCCACTTCGAGTTGCTTGGCCAGTTGCAGCAGGGTCAACTCGGCGCCGTAGCGGCCGACGAACTGCATGCCTATGGGCAGTCCTCTGGAGTCGTGAGCAAGGGGCAGGCTGATGGCGGGCTGGCCGGTGGCATTGAAGGGTGGCGTGAACGGGAAGGCTTGGGCTGAGCGCTTGTCGTGTTCGCGGGGTTCCACGGTCACGGGATCGAGCCAGCCGATCTCGGGTACCGGCAGCCCAAGCACAGGCGTCATGAAGACGTCGATGCTGCCGAAGAACGACTCGACGCTGCGCGTGAAGGCTTGCATCTCTCGTAGGGCCGCGATCACTTCCATACCGGATTTTTTGCGGCCGGCGCTTACATTGCGCCAGGTCAGCGGTTCGAATTCGTCGGTTGTGGGGTCCCTATTCAAGGTTTCACCGAGTGTCCTGACATCCTCGGCCAATTGGCTGGACCCGATGGTGCCAAAGGCTCGATAGAAGCGGCGCCAGTCGGCTTCCAGTGGGCGCACTTCGACGAAGTGACCAAGCTCGTCGAGCAGGGAGATCGTCCCTTCGAAGGCCGCTTGGATCTCGGGGTGCACGGGCCTGCCGGAGGGCGTTGCCGTGCTGACGGCAATGCGCAGTGGACCTGGGGGAAGCTCTGCCGCGGATTGCCAGCTCCCGGATGGTCTTGGCGGCGCGTAGGACGACGTGTCAGCCACTGCTTCGAGCATGGCGGCGGCATCGCGGACGCTGCGGGAGACGATGAAGTTGCGGGAGAACGAGAACGGAACGTCGAGTGCCGCGGTGCTGCGGATCACTCGGCCACGGCTCGGCATGAGCCCCACCAGCCCGCAGCAGGCAGCGGGTATGCGGATGGATCCGGCGCCGTCACTGGCGTGGGCAACCGGGATCACGCCTGCGGCAACTGCTGCTGCCGATCCTCCGGAGGAGCCGCCGCTGATGTACCTCGGATTCCAGGGGTTGCGGGTCGGTCCGGTGAGGGCGGGCTCAGTGGTGCCGGTGATGCCGAACTCCGGCGTGGTGGTTTTGCCAAGGGAGATCAGCCCACTCTTTCGAAACGCGTCGGCAAGAGGTGAGTCACTGCTGTGGCGCATTTGACGCGTGAAGCGCGTCCCGGCGCTATGGGGCGCGCCTGCCCACTGCAGCCAGAGATCCTTCACTGCGAAAGGTACGCCGGCAAAGGGTCCCTGCCCGGGGGCGGTCGCGATCTC
>SLTB01000074.1 GCA_007130155.1 Pseudomonadales bacterium | reverse complement strand
GGGAGCGGCTTCAGCCGCGAATGGACTGCCAGAAATCAATGACTTGCGGGGTCATTCGCGGATAAATCCGCTCCCACAGGGGCGCCACGCTGAGTTTTGCGACACCCTCTTCAGCCGCGAAGCTTTTCGCGGACGAAGTCCGCTCCCACGGGGCGGGGGTCAGCAGGCTGCTGTAAGCGCCGCAGCCTTGCCGCCGGATGCGGAACACCCGCACGCGGCCGGGCCCACAGAGGCCACCGCCCAATCATAGCGTCAGGGTTTGCTCCATGAGCAGCTGCTAAGACCTCAGCCGCGGGTGACGGAGAAATCCAGCATCCGCTGCAGCGGAATCATGGCTTTCCTGGCCAGTTCCGGATCCACCAGGATCTCATTGCTGCCGCTGCGCAGCGTCGCCGCGAGGGCGTCGAGTTCGTTCATGGCCATCCAGGGACAGTGGGCGCAACTGCGACAGGTGGCGCCCTGGCCGGCAGTAGGCGCCTCGATGAAGCGCTTGCCGGGCGCCTTGCGGCGCAGGGTCGAAAAGATGCCACTGTCGGTGGCGACGATGAAGGTGTCGTTGGGCATCTCCACAGCGGCACGCAGGATGCGTGAAGTCGAACCCACCACATCAGCAAGGTCGATCACCGCGCGAGGCGACTCGGGGTGCACCAGCACCGCAGCTTCCGGATAGACAGCCTTGAGATCCTTCAAGCCCCTGGCCTTGAATTCCTCGTGGACGATGCAGGCACCATCCCAGAGCAGCATATCGGCACCGGTCTCGTCCGCGATGTAACGTCCCAGATGCTTGTCCGGAGCCCACAGGACCTGCTGACCCTGGTCCCGAAGATGAGCGACCACATCCACGGCGATGCTCGAAGTCACCACCCAATCCGCCCGAGCCTTCACTGCCGCGGACGTATTCGCATACACGACCACCCTGCGCTCGGGGTGAGCGTCGCAGAACGCCGCGAACTCATCCGGAGGACAGCCCAGATCCAGTGAGCACTCAGCCTTGAGGGTAGGCATGAGCACTGTCTTCTCGGGGCTCAAGATCTTTGCGGTCTCGCCCATGAAGCGGACGCCAGCTACGATCAGGGTGGAGGCGGCATGGTCGTGTCCAAACCGCGCCATCTCGAGGGAATCGGCGACGCAGCCTCCGGTTTCCTCGGCCAGTTCCTGCACGTCAGCGTCAGTATAGTAGTGCGCTACGAGGACCGCCTTGCGCGCCGCCAGCAGGCTGGAAATCTCGTCTTTGAGTTCGCGGCGCCGATGATCACTCAGTGCACGAGGCTCAAAGAGCGGAACGTCTTCGACTGCAAGCCGATGGCTATTCATACTCACCTCTCCCGGCGCCAGGATGCCGCCTTGGGGACTGTTAGCAGGCTGCTGAAATACAAATTTCAGCAGCCTGATATGTCGGCCATGGATGGCCCGCGAGCAGATCAATCGCGTCAGTGATTGATCTGTCCTGCCCGATCTGCGGACATGTGCCGCAGATCGGCCTGAAAAATCCATGGACGCACTTTTTCAGCAAACTTCTAATGAGAACATATGGGCGCATCCAGACGAATGCAACACCGCTGCCATGACCGGGGCTGAGGGCTCGGCTGCGGCACCGCAGGCGCCTTGCATCTGCCTGCTCACCGCCTTCGATGTGCCGCAGCCCGGCGAAAATGCAGCGCTGCTGGCCAGCGCCTTCAGCCGCCGTGGCGTCACGGTTCACACCGCCCCCATCGACAGCCTTACCCTGTGCGATGGCCGCATCGAGGTACAAAACCGGAGCCTGAATCTCGCCGATTTTACTTGGGTCTGGACCCTCGGCTTCGGCAAACGCGGCAGCTTCCTCGACAAGATGCAGTTGCTCGCGCTCTTGCCGCCGTCGGTCCGGCAGGTCACCCGACCCGAGGCGCTATTGCTCTGGCACGGCAAGTACGGGCTGGCAGCGCAGGCCGAGCTGCCCCATCCACCGACCTGGGCCAGCCCGAGGGCGGATGAACTGATCGGCATCGCGGCTCTTCAGGGCGGCCGTTTCGTTCTCAAACCACCGGGAGGCAGTTTCGGGCAGGGGATGGTGGTGGCGGACGCCGGTTCGCCGCGCCTGGCCTGGGCCGCCCGCGCCCTGACCCGCGGAGGAGCCTATTGCCTGCTGCAACGCTACCTGCCGGAGGTGACCGAGGGCGAATACCGGGTGCTCGTGGCTGGTGGCCGCGTCATCGCCGGTTATCAAAGGCATGGCTCGGGCCCGGCAGGCAATCTGGCAAGAGGTGGGCGCGCCGAGGCCGTCGAGCTCCAGGTCGATACCCTGGCTCTGGCCCAGCGGGCCGCGCAGTGGCTGCAGGAAAGGCAGATCGGCTATGCCGGCATCGACATTGCCGGCCGCTGGCTGCTGGAAGTGAACATCGTCAACCCAGGCGGTCTCTCGACCCTGCGCGATCTCGGAGCGGGAGATTTCGCGCCGGCCATCGTGGACGCCATCCTCGATGGGACAGTCAGCCGCCCTTGAGGCTGCGCCGTGACTCCAGTTCGCGGCGCACCGCTCCGTGCTCGAGTTCGTTGAAGGAGAAGCGCAGGAACAGCAGTGAGCCAATCAGGTAGCAGCTCAGGGGAAACAGCGCGTAGAGCGACTTGATCGCCAGTTGCGCCGTTTCGGTCTGCTCCACGTTCGGGACGTAACCGGAGAACTGAAGGACGAATCCGGTCAGCATGATGGTGACACCTGCCGCCGACTTCTGGATGAAATTGAAGGCAGCGAAGTAGCCTCCCTCTTTCCGTTCACCGGTACGGTGCTCGTCGAAATCGACGATGTCCGACTGCACCGAAGGCGCAATCACATTACCGCAACCCGCAGCCACGCCCAGAAAACCTGCCAGCACGAAGGTCTGAACGACGTCGCCCTGGCCAAGAAAGAAGAAACCGCCGAAACCGAATGCCGTCCCGAGCATGGAGCACAACCACAGGCGCTTCTTGCCAAAGCGTCGCGCCAGCGGTGACCATAGCGGTACGGTGATCGTCATGGCGAGCATGTAGGTGCCGACCACCAGGGGGAAGGAAATGTCGCCGATGACGTAGCGCGCCATGTAGGGCGTGAGCACGCCGATGGTTGCACCGCCTAAGGACTCGATGAAGAACACGATGAGCAGCAGGCGAGCGTGGGGATTCTTGATGACATCGGTGTAGGCGCCGACGATGCGCTCTGGCCCCCGCTGCATGAACTCCCGCCGTTCCTTCAGGTACAGCGCCGACCCGACCGTCATCAGGGCCGTCGCCCCGGCCACCAGCATCATCACTCGCCCCACCACCGCTCTAGGCTCATCCGCACTGATGACATAAAGCAGACAGAGGATGGCGGCAAAGGCGCCGAGGTTGAGCAGCAGCAACCTGGCCCCGAATACCCGGGTGCGTTCATGGTAGTCCGGCGAAAGCTCCGCGCCCCAGGAGATGTGGGGCACGTTGACCAGGGTGAGAACGCCATAGAAGCCGATGATGGCCACCGCCATCCAGACGGTGAGCCATGGCCCCTCGAGGGCGGCCGGCGGCGCCCACATCATGGTGAACACCACCGCCAGCGGCAGGGACGAGAACAACAACCAGGGGCGGCGGCGGCCCAGGGATGAGCGAGTACGATCGCTCAGATAGCCGGCAAGGGGGTCGGTGACCGCATCGAGAATGCGCGAAACCCCGAGGATCACGGCCACCACCGCGGGCGCAATCAGGAGCACGTCGGTGGCGAAGATCATCAGGTAAAGCAGCGTCATGAAGAACATGAAGCCGATACCCGAAGTCGGGATGGCATAGGCGAACAGGGTCGAAAACGGCAGGCTTGCTCTCGGCGCAGCCGCGCCGGAGGCGGCGCCGGATGACGACCCCTTGGAGCCCAGTTCGGTCATGGTGATCCTTGCAAGAAGCCCCGATCAGCGGCGCCGGTAATCGCTGGAGTCTAGCACCCCCCGATTTTGACAGTCCTTGCGTCAGAAACGAAGCGCATCAGCTTCTGGCACCGAGGCGCTCGGCGTGGTGATACAGGTGATCGGCCAGAAACGTACGGATGAAGTAGTAGCCATGGTCGTAACCGTCGTGACGGCGCAACTCGAGCGCCTGCCCTGACCGCTCACAGGCGGCCTCGAAGCGCTCCGGCTGCAACTGCTCGACCAGAAACGGATCGACCATGCCCTGATCGATGAGAATGGTATCGGGGAAGGTGCCGCGCTCAAGCAGCCGGCAGGCGTCGTAGTCGGCCCAGCGATGGCGGTCGTCGCCGAGATAGCGCGGCAGTGCTTTCTGTCCCCAGGGCACCTCGGACGCGGCGACGATGGGTGCGAAGGCCGATACGGACCGGTAGCGCTGCGGATTCTTCAAGGCAATGGTCAGCGCGCCGTGGCCGCCCATGGAATGACCGAAGATGCTCATGCGCTCAGCATCGACATCAAACT
The DNA here is from genome assembly GCA_007130155.1 of Pseudomonadales bacterium. Taxonomy (GTDB): domain Bacteria; phylum Pseudomonadota; class Gammaproteobacteria; order Pseudomonadales; family Azotimanducaceae; genus SLTB01. Next base: position 214 of record SLTB01000074.1, on the reverse strand, counting down.
CCTTGGCAACCAGCGCGGGCAGCTCCTCAGTCACATAGCTGTACATGTTGAAGCGCCCTCGCCAGGGCGCTTCGGTAGCGTCCAGGTAGAAGCCTGCCCCTTCACCGAAGTCCCAGTCATCCGTGGCACCTTCGTAGGCGGTACCTCGGGGGCTGGTGTCCGGTGCCACCAGTGCCAGTCCCAACTCAGAAGCGAGGCGCTGGGCGCCTGCCTT
>SLTB01000204.1 GCA_007130155.1 Pseudomonadales bacterium | reverse complement strand
GTGGACACTGGAAGGACGCCTCGACCAGCTCGACATCATCTACACCGGGGGCTTCCTAGACCGCGACGTGGATTCCACGATCGACTACACCGGCTATACCAACGGCGGTGGATATCAGTACTACTACATCTGCAATACGGATCCTTCCATCAACACTTGTTTCGATCCGACGAAGATTTACCGCGAGGACACTTCGAACGAGCGCTGGACCCACGAACTGCGCGTCAGCACGCCGGCGGAAAATCGCTGGCAGGTAACAGCCGGCGTCTTTTACGACACCCAGAAGACGCAATCCGTGGGTGAATTCCAGCTCGGCGCGCCATCCCTCGTGGATGCCGATGGCAACGTGCTGCCGGGAACCGGAAAATTCCAGTTCCCCCTGGAGGTCGTTGGAAACGACGTGGAGGGGACCAATGCTGGCGGCCGGCAGTTCCCCTCCGACGTGAGTTTCGTCAACGACTTCACGCGAAGAACGGATCAGCTGGCCGTTTTCGGCGAACTGCGCTTCAATATCACCGATACCGTTCGCGCGACGCTCGGAGCGCGCTGGTACGACATCGATTTCGACTTCAAAGGTTCAACCAGCGGCCTGTTCGGTCCCAACGACGTGACGGCCCGCTTGGCCGCACTCGGTCAGGGTGAAGACGCCATTCGCAACTCCGGCATCTTCAACGCCCTGGAGCAGGACATCATTCTCGAAGGAGACTTCGAACTTGGCGGACTGAACAGCAACGGGGTGCTGAACGAGTCCGACGTCATCTTCCGAGCCGCCTTGGATTGGCGAGTCACCGACGACCTGCTGCTCTTCGCCACGTTCTCCCAGGGCTTTCGCCCGCCGGTGACGAACCGAAATGCCGGCAAGGCCGCCAACAATCAGGTGGGGCCCTTCGACGGCTACGCGGTCCCGGCGATTGCTACCACTGATGATCTCGATAATTACGAGATCGGCATCAAGAGCGAGTGGCTCGACGGCACCCTCAGGGTCAACGCCACCGCCTTCTATTCCGAAATCAACAACCTGCAGACCTCGCGCTTCGACCCCTCGAACGTGGCGTTCCTGGTGTTCATCGAGAACGTCGGCGATGCTGAGATCTATGGCCTCGATGCGGACTTCGCCTGGCTGGTGACACCGAACTTCACCCTCACCGGAGCCATCAGCCTGCTGGACACTGAACTCAAGCGGGTCAACCCCCAACTGGAGGGTATTGCCGTGCCTGAGGGCAGCAGCCTGCCATTCGCACCGTCGTTCGCCGGCAACATCCGCGCCACCTACGACTTCCAGATCCCGGACTGGCAGGGCATGGATGGCTACATCACCGGGGCATTCACCTACACCGGCGAGAGCAGGTCCGGCATCGTCGGCAGCGCCGCATTCGTGGAGGACACCGCGGAGCGTGTCTACGGGCGGGGGACCGGCCTGAAGATCAAGGAGGAAGGCGGCTCGTTCTTCTCCGCCGGCCAGCAGTGGACCAACGCCCGCTACGCGCAGCGTGCCTACGGCTTGGTCGACATGGCCGTGGGGCTGCGCAGAGACAGCTGGCGTGCCGAGCTGTTCGTGGACAACCTGTTCAACAAAAACGCCGAGGTCCACATCGACACGCTGGAATTCACGCCCAGGGTTGTCACCAATCGACCTCGGACCTTCGGTTTCAGGCTGTCCTATGACACCATGAACTTATGATGCAGACCTGCCGAGGCGGGTGCCTCGCAGTACCCGCTTCGGTGCCCCTGACCCAGAACGCCAGGTATCCGTCGTGACTGCCGCCAGCCATCCATCGATACCCCGAGACAGCACCGACGTCCGCACCATGATTCAAGCTGGGCGCTTCCTCGATGCAGCTCGCGCCGTTCGTCGCCTGCTTGCTGCCAAACAACAGGAAACCGACGACAGCAGAGACTTGCGCTACATGCTCGCTGTGGCCTGCCGCTATGCGGGTGATCTCGAGGGTGCTTCAAGGGCGCTCGATGAACTCCAGCAACTCAGCCCCGAGTTCCCGCGCGCTCACCAGGAACGAGGCCACCTCGAACGCCGACGTGGCCGCCTGCGCCAGGCCTTGGCCGCTTTCGAGACTGCCACGCGGTTGGATCCGGCTCTGGTGGCGAGCTGGCGCGCGCTCGCAGAAATACATCAGCAGGCCGGCAACGCTGACGCAGCGAAGCAGGCCCTGAACAAGCTCGAAAAGCTGTCCACATGGCCACCGGAACTGCTCAGCGCCACCAGCCTGCTCAATGAAGACCGACTCGAACAGGCCGAGCGCATCTGTAGAACCTTTCTCAAGCAATACAGGGCGCACGTCGAGGGCATGCGCCTGCTGGCCGAGATCGCTGTCCGCCTGCGCATCCTCGACGACGCCGAATTCCTGCTCGAAAGCGCGTTGGAACTCGAACCCGACCACGTGGCGGCCCGGGTCGACTACCTGAATGTGCTGATCCGAAGGACTCGCTTCGAAGCCGCCCACGAGCAAGCCAGCCGACTGGTCGAAAACGATCCGGACAACAGCGCCTTCCGGACCTCTCTCGCCACCAGCCTGACCGGGCTCGGCCGCTACCAGGACGGCATCCGCTTGTATCAGCAACTCGTTCAGGAACAACCTCGGAACGCAGCTCTCCACCTGAACCTCGGGCATGCGCTGAAGACTGCTGGCGACTTTGAGGCAGCCGTTAGCAGCTACCGGAGAGCCTACGAGCTCCGTCCCGACTTCGGGGATGCCTACTGGAGCCTGGCCAACACCAAGACCTATCGTTTCGTGCCTGACGAAGTCGCCGTCATGACACAGCACGAGGCAGATCCCGGCACCCGTCTCGACGACCGCATTCACCTCTGCTTCGCGCTGGGCAAGGCTCATGAGGACGCCGGTGATTTCGCCGAGTCTTTCCGTAGCTATGAGCGTGGGAACGCACTCAAGCAGCGGGAGGTCCGCTATCAGGATGCGGCCACCCAGAACCAGATCGAGGCACAGATCGAAGCCTGCACGCCGGAACTGTTGGCCGCTCACGATGGATGCGGACACCCCGCGTCCGACCCGATCTTCATCGTCGGCCTGCCCCGAGCCGGTTCGACGCTACTCGAGCAAATACTCGCTTCCCACTCCATGGTGGACGGCACCCTGGAGCTGCACGACATTCTGGCACTGGCCCAGCGCCTGAGGGGGAGTAGCAGACGGGACGCCTGCTACCCGGCCATTCTCCGCGACCTTACGCCAGAACAACTGCAGAGCTTTGGCGAGAAGTATCTGGCTGACACCCGGGTCTATCGTGGTCAGGCGCCATTCTTCATCGACAAGATGCCCAACAATTTCCTGCACATCGGCCTGATCAAGCTGATCCTGCCCAACGCCAAGGTCATCGACGCCCGGCGTCACCCCATGGCCTGCTGCTTCAGTGGCTTCAAACAGCTGTTCGCCGAGGGTCAGGAGTTCACCTATGGGCTGACCGAGATCGGTCGCTACTACAAGGCCTACGTCCGACTCATGGATCACTTCGACGAAGTCCTGCCCGGTTTCGTGTTGCGGGTGATGCACGAGGACGTGGTCAATGATCTCGAAGGACAGGTCCGGCGCCTGCTGGACTTCTGCGGCCTGCCCTTCGAAGAGGCCTGCCTGGAATTCCACAAAACCGAGCGCAGCATCCGCACGCCGAGTTCCGAGCAAGTAAGGCAGCCCATCTATCGCGACAGCGTGGAGCAGTGGCGGCACTTCGAACCCTTTCTCGAGCCTCTGAAGCAGGCGCTTGGGCCCGAAGTTCTCGCGCGCTATCCCTGCTGAAGGCCCTCTCGTTTCAAATTTCGTTGACGATATACTCCATCGGCCATTTCATTCGCACCCTGGTACTCGAGAGTTGGCAGCATAGTCGAGAAACTGTTCCAGAGGAGCCGGCTCCTCTTACTGATTGCAGTTGCTGCGACGTCGATTTCGGCCATGCTGCTGCAGTTTTCCAGCCTCAGCATCCTGGCCCAGATCGTCCTCGACTGGATCAACGACATCCCGAGATCAACGGATAACGGCAAGAATCTGGCCGTCAAGCTGCTGACGTGTTGGATCTTCTCCTCATCGCCATCACCTTCCAGATGACGTCCGTGAGCCTCTATCGCCTGTTTATCACTCCACTTCGCAGTTGAATCCAAGCTCCACATCAAGAGTTTCCACGATCTCAAGACCACCGTGATCCAGGTCTCGGTGGTCATCATGGTCATACTCTTTCTCGAACAGGCCGTTGATGTTGGAGCCACACTCGAGCCCCTCTACTTCGGCGCCGCCGTCGCCATGGTCATTCTGGCTTCCGTGTTTGCGTCGAAGTACATGAATTGACCTGATTTTCGAATCGTCCGGCGACGCTGCTGAAGGGGACACCTTCAGTGCCCTGCGGTTCAGGGCGCCAGCGCCTCTCGCAGACTGCGCCGGACGATTACCGGATCAACGCCGATCCCGTTGCTGGCCGTAATCCGGGCGCGAAGATCAGGATGCAAAATGCGCGGATGGTGCGCAATGAGGTTGCGATACTGCGGCAGGCCGTCGGACTCCGGCCCATGGGGAAGCCAAAGCTCACGCCAATCCTGGGTACAGTCCTGCAGAAGCTCCTGATAGCGCTGCACCAATTGTGGATCGTTGGTCGGCGCCGCCGAGAAATCCATCAGCAGCCCGCCGCCCCGGCCACCCGAGCGGCTAAAGGAAGCGCCATGGGTCGGTCAATTTCTGCTGCCCCCCTCGGCCCGTAGCGTGCGCGGCTCATGCCGAATGTTGTGGCTCGCGGTTCGCGTCACGGCGAAGAAGATGAACCTGTGGCGGGGACTGACGATCATCTCAAGGAGGCATACCAGTGGCAGCCGTCTGCGTGCGGGCGTTGACCCACCGCGAATAGTGGCCCAGCAGGTCATCGATGATCTGCGCCCGCGACAGACCCATGACGTCGTAACCCTCGCCCGTGAGGTTGCACCAGGCCTCCGCATAGTAGTGGCGATGACGCGCATCGGCAGCCGGCGGCTCGACGAAGGCGAAGGTGACCATGCGGTAGCTGCGCAGGCGTACACCGTAGGCAAAGCGCTCAGCGCCGGCTTCCGTGATCTGCAGACTCACTCCCTCGTCATCCTGCTCGACTAAGGCCTCGATACCGTGTCCGGCCAGCTCCTCGCGCACACTGGCAAGCGCGGGAGCAACGGTCTCCTCGATATAGCGCCAGGCCGATCTACGATCATGATGGCGTACCAGATGACCGAGTCGCTGACGCCAGTCCAGGCCGGCCCGCGCCACCGGCAGCGCCGGACGCAGCAGCCGCCGCTGCTCCGCATGTTCGCGGCGCAGCGCCAACACCAGGCCAAAGCACATGGCGATCATGACGAAAGCGAAGGGCAGCGCACTGGCGATGGCCGCCGTCTGCAGAGCGCCAAGGCCACCGGCCAGCAGCAGCACCGCGGCGACTACCCCCTTGGTAACGGCCCAGAATACACGGTTCCACAGGGGCGGATCGGCGCTGCCACCGGAAGTGATCATGCCCGTCACCAGCGAGCCGGAGTCGCTGGACGTCACAAAGAACGTCATGACCAGAATGACGGCCACCAGCGAGGTGAAGCTGGACCAAGGCAGCAGTTCGAACAGCGCAAAGAGGGCCACTGGAAGGTTGGCATCCACCGCGCCAACAAGCTCCGTCGCCGACTCCACGAGCACGGCATGGATGGCCGCATTGCCGAAGATGGTCATCCACAGAAAGGTGAACATGGCGGGGACGATCAGCACACCGGTGACAAATTCGCGAATCGTTCGGCCGCGAGAAATGCGCGCAATGAACATGCCCACGAAGGGCGACCAGGCGATCCACCAGCCCCAATAGAACAGGGTCCAGTTCCCCATCCAGGCGGTCGGTTCGTAGGCGAACTGACGGAAGCTCAGTTCGAAAATCTCGGACAGGTAGCTGCCGGTGTTCTGGGGGAAGGCGCTGAGCAGGAACACGGTCGGACCCGCCACCAGCACGAACAGCAGCAGGAACGTGGCCAGCACCATATTGAACATGGACAGGCGCCGGATGCCGGCATCGAGGCCCGCCGCCACCGATCCTGTGGCAATCAGAGTGATGACGCCAATGAGCAAGAGCTGGACTTGCACCGACATCTGCACGCCGAAGAGGTAGTCGAGACCGGCATTGATCTGCATCGCCCCAAAGCCGAGGGAGGTGGCCACGCCGAATACGGTCCCGAGCACTGCGAAGATGTCCACCAGATCCCCCAGTGGGCCGTGGATGCGCTCGCCGAGTACCGGATAGAGCGTCGAGCGGATCGTCAACGGCAGGCCATGACGAAAGCTGAAATAGGCCAGGGCCAGACCGATGACGATATAGATGCTCCAGGCGTGGAATCCCCAGTGCAGGAAGCTGATCCGCATCGCCTCCCGCGCCGCCTCCACCGACTGCGGATCCGTTCCTGGAACCGGGGGATGGGCGAAGTGCAGCAGCGGCTCAGCCACGCCAAAAAACATCAGCCCGATGCCCATGCCAGCGCTGAAGAGCATGGCAAACCAAGATGGATAGCTGTAATCCGGTACGCTGTCGTCCGGCCCGAGCCGCACGTGGCCGTAACGGGAGATGGCAAGGCCAAGGGCGAAGACCAGGAATCCGGCAACGACGAGAACGTAGAACCACCCCAGGTTGAGGACGATCCAAGCCTGCACGGACTGGAAGAGAGCTGTGGCCGAGACCGAGGCCAAGCCACCATAGAGCGCAAAAGCGACAATCAGGGCTGCAGATACACCGAACACTCGAACGCGGGTTCCCGCCACCACCGCAGCCCCCGTCTCGGGTGGTGTTGAATCCATCATGCAATGGCCTCCTTCCCAGGGCGACTCGGGCCCTCACCCGTCCTGCCTCTGAGAACGCGGTCAATCCGAACCCGGAACCTATCCAGCGCCATCCTGCTGCAGCCGCCCGTTATCCGCAAACCGGTTCAGCTTCGCGGCAGCCAGATTGCCGAGTTGCAGCCGAAGATCAGCCTCGGGGAACAGGCGCGGATCGTGGGTGACGACCAGCCGCGTCATGGGAAGCCTGGACAGCAGATTGCCGATCAGGCGAGCCGACGTCGGGTCGAGATGCGCCGTGCCCTCATCCACGAAAAGGGCATCCGGCCGCACGTAAAGGGCCCGCGCCATGAGCAAGCGCTGCCGCTGGCCACCTGAGAGTCCGGCACCGCCTTCGCCAATGCGCGTCTGCCAGCCCATGGGTAGCGCAGTGATAAAATCATCGAGCCCAACTGCGGCCGCACAGTCGTCAAGCCACGCCTGATCCGGCTCAGGATCAAAGAAGGCGACGTTCTCGCCCAGGGATCCTGCCAGGAGACGATCATCCTGCAGGACAACTGCCGTACGCCCACGCCAGCCACCGAGCGCATCCTTCGTCAGCGGCGCACCGTCGATCTCGACCTCCCCGGCCGTGGGACGCAGAAGTCCACAGGCGATGCGCAGCAAGGTCGTCTTGCCGCACCCGGAGGGGCCAGTGATCACGGCCAGACCACCCGCAGGCAGATCGAAGTCGACACCAGCGAGCACCGGAGGCGCATTGGCGCCATGACCAAAACCCACGCCGCAAAAGCGAACGGAAGCCCGGCCACGACGCAGGCCCGGCGCTGGAACCGGTCCGGTCTCCGGCTGCGCATGCCCGATCTCTGCCAGACGCTCGAGATGCAGGCGCAGCAGACCAAGTTCCGCAGCACGGTCCACAAGCGTGATCACTCGGTCGGTGAACTGGCCCTTGAAGCTGACGAAGGCATAGAGCATCCCCACCGTGAAACCACCGGCGAGGACCGCATGGGCACCCAGCCAGATCACCAGCAGATTCTCGACGCCGAACAGAACGCCGTTAGCGGCAGTGAGGCCCAAACCCAGACGGCCACTGGCCACCTCCGCGTTGACGGTGCGCGCGCGTTTATTCTGCCAATAGGCATGGCGGTCCAGCTCCCGTCCGAAGGCCTTCAGCGTCTGCAGGCAGCGCAGGGTTTCGAGAAAGGCGGTTTCCTCCTCGGCACCTGCAGCGATCAACGCCTGTTGCCGACGCCGCAGCACGGGCAGCGTCGCCAGCCGCAGCAGGGCATAGAGCAGCAATGCCAGCAACACTACGGCGGTGAGCTGCGGGCTGTAGAGCAGCATGATGGCCAGGGTGGTGAAGGCCATGAGGCCATCCACCAGCGCTATCGCAAAACCTTCCGTGAGCAGGCCCTGCACCGGTGCCAGAGAGCCAAAGCGCGACACGATGTCGCCAAGGTGGCGGCGTTCGAACCAGGGCAGCGGGAGGCGCAGCAGGTGATGCAGGAGGTTGCTGCCCATCTGAAAGCCGATGGCCTCGCCGGCATGCATCACCAGCCGACCACGAAGCCAGGTCACAGCGACTCGCAGCAGCGCCAGAAGGCCGAACGCCAGCAGCAGAATGCCGAGAAGTTCAGCGTCGTGTTTCACCAGCGCTTCGTCCACCACAAGCTGGACGTAGAACGGACTGGCCAGGGCCAGAGCCTGCAGCACCAGCGACAGGCCGAGCACCGCCAGCAGGTTGCGCACCAGACCTGTCGAGTGACTCCAGAAGTCCGCCAAGGCCATGCGGGCAACCTTGCCGCCGGGCTGGAACTGGGGCCCCGGAATCAACTCCAGGGCCACGCCAGTGACGTGATCGCCAAGCTCCCGCCATGGGAAGAAACGCCTCCCCCTCGCAGGATCATGGATCGTCAGCCCACGCCAGCCGGCACGCACCGCCACCACGAAGTGATCGAAGTCCCAGTGCAAGATCGCGGGCAGTCGCAGTTGCCGCAGCTCCTCCGGCTCCAGACGCAGCGGCCGAGCGTGCATACCCAAAGCCTCGGCGATCTGCATGAGATCGCGCAGACTGGCCCCCTGCCCTGCCAAGCCTGCAAGGGCGCGCAATTGCGGCAGGTCCATGATGCGACCGTGATGGCCCGCCACCATGGCAAGGCAGGCCAGGGCGCACTCACTCTGCTCGGACTGCATGATCAGTGGCGTGCGCCGCTGCGCACCGGACAACGCTGCCGCGAGCAGGCCAGCGTTCACAGCCGTCCTCGCAGAGCCAGCATGGGATCGAACAGCCAATGAAACAGCCGCCGCCGCTCCAGCGCTACGTCCGCTTCCAGGGCCATGCCTGCCTGCAGCGGCAGCAATCGACCATAGGCCTGAACGAGGTCAGACTCCGGTCGCACCCGGACTTTGTAAACCGGCTCGTCAGCGTGGCCTGGAGGCGCCACCTGGGCCGGTGACAGGATGCTGTGACTGACGCTGATGACCTCGCCGGGATGACTGCCGAAGCGGGCATGGGGAAAGGCGGCATAGCGCAGACGTACTGACTGACCCGGTTCGATAAAGCCCGCCGCCCGGGATGGCACCAGCAGAATGGCCTGCATATGTGCATCTGGCGCCAACAAGGTCATCAGGGTGCGTCCGGGGCGCACGGCATCACCAGCCTCGACACCCAGTGCGGCCACGCGGCCGGCCATCGGCGCGCGCAGGACGTAACGCCACTGCAGGCTGATGTCGGCCTGCTCTCGACTCAGCCGGCTCGCGCGATCATCAAGTTCGGTGAATCGCAGGGCTTCCAGTCCAGGCAATGCTGCCAGGCGCTCCTCGATCCGGGCCTGCTCATCAGCGAGTTCAAGCCGCGCAAACCTGAGCTGTTCCGAATGCGACTCGAGCTGCAGCAGCTCCTGTTCCACCAAGTCGAGCTGATGCCGGGCGATGTGGCGACGCTCTTCCAAGCGCAGCAGCGCCCCATGTCGACGCGTCACCAGCTCCAATTCAGCAGCAAGGATCCGCGTCCGGGCATCCAGACCCTCCGCGCGCGACTCGATGCGGTCGAGTGCTGCTGCCAGGGCGGCGCGTTCGCGCTCGAAGCGGTGATGCTCGGTGCGACGGGTTTCCTGCAGACGATTCCACTCGGCCGTCAGGGCGGCCAGTGCGTGTTCATCCCCACTGCCACCCGCAACCACTCCGCGGGGGTCCCGTATTTCCAGAAGAGCCTGGCCGGCAGCGACCTGCTCGCCCTCGGCAACGGCCAGGGCATGCACCAGGCCGCCCTGGGGCGCCTCCACCACCAGAACGCCGCCATCCGGAACCAGATAGCCGCGGACCCTTTCTGTACGGGTGAATTCACCCGAGCCAAGAAGCATCCCGGCCGCCGCCAGAAAGACCAGCAGCAAAGTGAGCAAGCCACCCGTCCCGGGGGGGCGGGTGAGCAGTAGATCACCCCACAGGCGCCGCCGGCTGGCCTGCAGCGCCTGGGCTCGAAACAGTTCCGCAGTCTGTGATGCCGCCATGCACGCCTCCCTGGTGCATGATCAGCTGTCCGGGAAAGCGCTGTCCTGAGGTCATGTCGGGGACTGCTGTGCGCCGCTGTCACACCCTATTGTGCGACATCGGCGCAGGGGGTTACGTCAATCGCTAACAAAGGCTTCGATGAAGGCGCCGATGCGAGCCGCATTGGCGCCGAGGTCGCTCTGCCCTACCCGTGAAACAGAACGCAGATCAATACGACTGCCGGCCCCATCGGGGCGAACGCGGACGACGACATCGTCCTTGAAGCCATAAAGACGGGTGGTAGCGGTGGCTTCGAGGTGTCCGGCGGCAGGATCAGCCGCCACCACTTCCCAGCCGAAGTCTGCAACGATTCGCTGCGCGCGAGCAAAGGCCTCGGTCGGCGCCAAACCGCTGCGGATCGGCTGCACATAGGGATAGGCCTCCCGGGTTACCGCAGCCAGAGCGTCGGCATCGTAGTCCAGGGGATTGGCGTTCGGCCCCCGAAGTTCGACCAATGCCACGAATTCAGGCGGGTCGGCACCGTCCGTGCTGATGTCGTGGATGGGCGGCACCGCGTTGGCGCGCAAGAACCAGGAACCCATGTTGAGCAGCACCGCCAGCGCCAGCACAGCGCCAATGGCCATAGGCAGGCGCTCTGCAATCAGGCCACGCCTGAGCATGAGAAATGCGCCGACGCTCGTGAAGGCCAGGGTGAGCACCGCGAGTACAGCCGCCATTCCCGGCAGCATCAGCACCGCCGCCTGCACCCCTAAGATTCCGCTGCGGTAACCCAGCGGCGCCAGAGCGAGCAGCGCCGCGGCCAGAATGCCACCGATGAAGATGAACTTCGCCCACCAGGCCGTGCGGGTCTCCGTTGCCGGCGCTTCGCTCATGTCGACACTCCTTGCTGGACAGGATCTGGAAGCGGCCTCAAGCGAAGTCGCCCCACCCCATTGACGATGCCCGATTGTCGTTCGATCTCGAGGTCTTCACAAATCCATCACTAATCCGGCGTGAAGACGTTCACCGACTCACCCGCCACAACCTTGCCACGGCGGCCGAGGAAGTCCTCTCGGGTCATGGCCGCGAGCAGCGTGTCATCCTTGGGCACATGGGCGCAGAAGCGATCGCCGTTCTCGAGACGGCCAACGACGATGCCCACCTCCGGTTGACCCTCACGACCGAAGACCACCGTGTAGGTCTCGATTCCCGCCGCGCCGTTGGGTTCGAGCGCCAAGCGCGGATGCTCGATGGCATCGATCTGCCGCTGATACAGCGCCGGATCCTCGCGAACCCAGGGCACGTCACCGCGGGTTGGCAACGGCGATGCTGCCGTGGAATAGATGCCCGCCGCGTGCTTGGTCAGATAACCGCCGTTGGCGGTGACCAGACCGAATTTGCCAGGATGGGCTCGCAGCTTGTCGACCATGGAGGCGATGGAATTCATGACGTAGTTGTTGCCGGCACCACCGTGAAAGGGCAAACCGCCGGTGATCGTAAGAGGGCGCGGGTCGTCCTTGGCAATACCGAGCTCATCCCGCGCGATCTGCACCGCGCTCGGGAAGCAGGAATAGAGATCGATGAAGTCCATGTCTTCAGCACCGCGTCCAGCCATCTCGAAGGCTTTTTTTCCCATGGTGCGTATCGCCGGAGAACTGTAGTAGTTCTCTCTATCCGTGACATACCAGAGTTCGTTGGCATCGGCACAGCCATGCAAATACACCCATTTCGACTCGTCGATACCGAGCTGACGGGCGAAGCCCGCCGACATCAGCAGCAAGCTGGCGCCCTGGTTGATCTGATTCATGGCGTTCATGTACTTGGTGTAGGGCCAGCTGACGAAGCGGTTCTTCGGCGTCGCCGTGGCGATTTCCTTGGCCGAGCGGCGGATGGGATACCAGGCTTGGGGATGCTCCGCGGCCACATCGGTGAAGCGCGTGAACAGCTCACCCATGCTGCGCTGATGGCTTTCGATGGTCTCGCCGTAGTGCCCCCTGAGCCCGTTCTCGTAGAGCGGATAGGCGTGCGCCGGTACCAGCAGGCCATGGGCCTGCTCGACGGCATTCCACATCTGCTTTTCGGGAAAGATGTATTCAGCATCTGCATCGGCCGGCTCTTCCCAATCCGGCGTCCGGCCCGCCTTGCGCAAGCGCCTGAAGTTGTCGATGGCCTCGGAGCCTGACAGCAGCGCAAAGCGCATCTCACCCCGGGCAATGGCCTCGGAATACCGGTTCACCAGGTACTGAGGCATGTTGCCGCCGTTGGGCGTCAGCCACTGACGGGCCTTGCTGGCACCTACCCGCCGGGCCAGGGCCGCCGGCGAGTTGCGGGTGGATTCCTTGAAGCTGCGGACCACCGTTAAAACGTCCACATCAGCCAGCCGCTCACGGGGGATGCCGGCGTCTTCGACGGCCAGCCAGGTGGACTGCTCCATCAGGTCCAGCGGGCTCGAGACCCGATCGAGATCAGGCTCCTTCTCGGTCACCTGCCCGACGCCCACCAGAACTGGGATCAGATTGCGATCCATAACCACGGCCTCCCAAGCCAGCAAATGAAACGGCGCGAGAGTCTAGCATGGCACAGTGAAACCCAGGGCCCAGGCAGCCGTGGGAGCGGACTCATCCGCGATCGGTCAGCCGCTCCGCGCGAAGTTTCCACCAGAGCCGTTTCCCGCAGTCTGCGTCGCGGATGAGTCCGCTCTCATGGAACAACAATCAGCTCGAGGTCTTGAAAAGCGTGTGGGCACGCTGCCGCGAAGCCCTGTGCGAGACCGCAGTGCGGGCGATGAATCAAGGCAGCGCAGCGCATGTTTCTTCCGCGACAGCGAGAACGAACATTCTTGGCGAACTCCCACCTACAAGGACAGCAGTTGCCCGCAGGTGGGCGGCAGACGGTTCCCGACCGCTTCGAGCCAGCGCGTGGCCACGGCTTCCGGCCCCTGCTCCCGCCGGACCTCGAACCAGTGGCTGCTGCTGCCGAGGAACTCCGTCCAGGCGGCGCCGACCCGCTGCTCGAAGCCACCGGGGCCCCAATCCGCCGCGCGCTTCTGAATCTGTGACGGGGCGAAGAACATCAACGGCTTGGGACCGGGCAGCTCGGCCTGTTCCGGCGGTGCTTCCCAATGGGTCACGCCGACCATGCAGTCGTGTTTGAGGGCATCGCCAAAATGCCGATGAATGCGTCCCCGCAGGGGCGCATCTCCGGCCATGTCCACCACCACGCTTGGCACTTCTCCATCGAGACCTTCGAGGTCCGGGTAGGTGACCACCCGGTGATAGCAACCGAGGCCCACGCAGAAGTCGCGATTGGCCGGCGAGGTCAGGCCCACCACTTCGACGCTGCCCCGGGCATTCAGCAGATGCGCCAGCCCCAGCGATGTCTTGCTCGAGGCACTGGTAAGCAGTACCTGCCGGGCGCCGAAGCAGTCGTTGTCGGTGAGAAAATCATCGATGAGGAAGGATGTGGTGAACAGCGGCCGCAGCAGCATCTGCTCGGTCTCGCGGGCCGGATCGTAGCTCGGATCGGCACTCGCGCGCTGATAGTTGTTGTAGACCCGATTCAGATGCTGGCGGTGAGACACGCCATCCATGAAACCATGAGGACCGACCCGGGTCGCTGCGACCAGCAGATGACTGCTCATGGGGAAGTAGCCGTAGAAGCGCTCCCCCACCTCGATACCTTCGGCGTTCGATTGCACCACGTCGCCAAAACCCCAGACCGGCACCCGCCCGAAGCCGTCTTCAGCCGGAAAGAAGTCCCAGTAGTTCATCATGTCACCCGCCACCGCATAGGTGACGTTGTTGGCCGTGAGCGCGAAGACATCCACCGCCATCAGCACCTCGCCGCTACCCACCTCGGGGAGGGCTGTCGTCACCAGCCGATGCTCTCGCAGCGCATCGCGCCGGACTTCGAAATCTCTTGCTTCCGTCATGGGATGCCCCCTGTTTTTGTTGTCCGGAATAAGTCGATGGCGCCGGTTCTGGACAGCGGCTGCAGCGCCATCAGCCGATGCGAGTGAAACTGAACCAAAGATAGCCGGCATAGGCCGCCAGCAGAACACTGCCCTCGATGCGCGACAGCCGCAGGCGCGTGACCAGAAACAGCATGAGCACCAGCGTCGCGGCCAGCATGGCCCAGCGATCCACCGCCAGCATGCGCTCGGCGATGGGCAGCGGTCCAATCAGGGCCGAGGCCCCAAGCACGCCGGCCAGATTGAAGATGTTGCTGCCGAGAATGTTACCCACGGCCAGGTCCACCTGATTGCGCAGGGCAGCCAGTAGCGACACCGTGAGTTCCGGCAGCGAAGTACCCATGGCCACCAGCGTCAGTCCGATTACGGCTTCAGAAACACCGAAGCCCTCGGCGATGCCCACAGCTCCCGTCACCAGCAGTCGCGCTCCCAGGAGAACCAGAAGCAGACCACCCAGCGTCCACGCCAAGCTCGGCAGCAGACCCAGCTGGGGCGAAACGGGGTCTTGCGAACGCTGGACCGCAGCACTTTCCTGCACCGCCAGCCAGACCAGATAACCCGCGAGACAGCTCAGCAAAAGGGCGCCGTCTAGACGGGTGACAGCTCCCCCGAAGGTCATCAGCACCACCATCACGGTGACACCGAGCATCACTGAGCCATCGCGCAGCAGCGTTCGTGGCGCCACGGCCAGCGGGGCTATGGCCGCACTCCCACCCAGGATCAGCAGGATGTTGCCCAGATTGCTGCCCAAGACGTTGCCCAAGGCAATATCCGGGCGATCGGCCAATACCGCATTCACTGACACAAGCAGCTCTGGCGCCGATGTGCCGAAGCCGAGAACGACGACGCCGGCAAGCAGCGCGGATACCCCGACGCGCGTGGCTAAGGCCAGCGCACCTCGAATCAGGCTTTCACCACCGGCCGTCAGCAGACCCAGCCCCAGCAATACCCACACCTGATCAAGCAGCATTCCCGGAACTCCCGGACGTTCGCCGATGCTTGCGCCAAACGCCTACATAAATCGCGATGTTGACGAGCACCACGAGCGCGCCGAGCAGGACCTGAACCGGCCGCGTCAGCCCGGGGGGATAGATCAGCATAACCAGATAGTGCTCGATGAAACTGCCGCCGTAGCCATCCTGACCCGCCAGCTCCCGCAGCATCTGCTCGATGGGCGTCAATGGGCAGATCCAGCCCGCGATGACGATCACCGCCGCCCAGCCCGCCGCCGGCAGATGCAACCAGACCAGCCATCGCCAGCGCAAAACAAGAAGGCCACCGGCCAAGGCAAACAGGATGAACGCCGCATGCAGTACCAGGACGGCTTCCGCTGCGATGGCGTAGAGCACTTCAGCTGCCCATGAACTGCAGCAACATGCCCGCAGCGCGGAAAGTCGCGAAGGCAACCGCAAGGGCGAGGCCGCTGACGAAGAGGGCGAACAGGCCCAAAAGCGCCCGCTGCACACCGATCCAGAAGCGCTGCGCGCGGCCGGCACCCGCCGCGGCCTCAGGCAAGGGTGCGGCGAAGCCATGCACGATGGAACCACCGAGCACGGCCCAGAGCAGCACCGTCATGGCCAGGACGTTGTAGATTTCCTCGCGCCAGGTCTCTGGCCCGAACAGGCTCGCTGCCAGGGCAGCAATACCCGCAGCGCCGAGCACCCAGAACAGCAGACGCACAGGATGCAGACGCAGAGCCAAGCTGTGATAGAACTCGAGCATGCCCTTGCGACACTCCAATCAGGCCGGACCGAACAGCAGCCAGGCACAGCCGAGAGCCGCGCTGACGCCGAGCACCGGCAACAACCCAAGACGAAAACCGAAGGTCAGGATGAAGGCCACGACGACCAATGCCAAGGCAGCGCCATCAAGACTGGCTGGAACCGGCAGCTGCACGTCAAAGAGCCAGGCCGTGACCCGTATCCGCTCGCCAAACAGCCCGTTGATGCCAAACCAAAGTGCCAGGTTGGCGATCACGCCCACCACGGCCGCGGTGATGGCGGCCAGGGCGGCCGCCAGCGCAGGCTTCCCACGCAGTTTCTCCACGTGAGGCGCTCCGAGAAAGATCCACAGGAAGCAGGGCAAAAAGGTCACCCAGATCGTCAGGATCGCGGCCAGCGTAGCCATGAGCATGGGCGCATCGCCGCCGGCATGACGCAAGCCGGCCAGGAAGCCGACGAACTGGGTCACGAGAATCAGTGGGCCAGGTGTGGTTTCGGCCAGCCCCAGACCGTCAAGCATCTCGCCCGGCTCCAGCCACTGATAGTGTTCGACACCCTGCTGGGCGACATAAGCCAGGACTGCATAGGCGCCACCAAAGGTCACCAGTGCTAGTTTCGAG
>SLTB01000337.1 GCA_007130155.1 Pseudomonadales bacterium | reverse complement strand
GGCTACGACTTTCAGTCCAGAGCGGCGCCAGAACGGCTGCGAACCTCGCCAGCTCTCGGGATACTGCTGCGATTTCCGGGCTAGGCCACAGCTTCGAGCCTGGCTGCTGCTCCCGCTACTGTTGCTCTCAGTCATCCTGCTGCTGCCCAAGGCCGATGCAGCGGAAGTCCAAGTCCGATGGGTGCCGGACGGCGACACCATCCGCCTCAGTGACGACAGCTGGGTGCGACTCGCCGGAATCGATGCACCTGAAACCGGGATCCGCGGCGGTCGCCCGGACTATTTCGCTGCCGCGGCCCGCAGCAGACTTCAGGCACTGACGAACGTGCACAGTTTGACCCTCGAGAGCAGCAGTACCGACCGCTACGGCCGCCTCATCGGCTGGCTCTACGACAGCAAGGGACGGCTGTTGAATGAAATGCTCGTGGCCGGAGGTTTCGCAACCTTCTACCATCACCAAGGCAACGACGAATCACTGCAGCAACGCCTGCTCCAAGCCCAACACCAGGCCATGGATGCCGGAGCCGGTTTCTGGCCAAGGATCCTCGCCATCGCGGCCCCGGCCGAGGGCTGGATCGGCAACCGCCGCAGCCGTCGCTTCCATCACCCGGAGAGCCCCCACGCCGGGCAGATCGCTGCCCGCAACCGCGTCGTGTTCAGGACCACCGAGGAGGCGTTTCGTGCCGGCCATGCACCGGCGCGAGATGGTTTTCCCTGGCCCGGGGAGTGAGCCGGCCAGGGCGAACAGCCGCTAGCCAGCGCAGTGCACTCAGTTCGGAAGAATGACCGCATCAATCACGTGGATGACGCCGTTGCTGGTCTCGATATCGGCCTGCACGACGTTGGCATGATCGATCATCACCGCACCGCCCATGGTCGAGATCGTGACATCAGACCCCTGCACGGTGGTGGCGCTGTCGAGTTCCACCACGTCAGCCGCCATCACCTTGCCCGCCACCACATGGTAGGTGAGCACGGCACGCAGCTGGTCGATGTTCTCTGGCTCGAGCAGTGATTCCACCGTACCCGCAGGCAGGTTGGCAAAGGCCTCATCCGTGGGCGCGAATACCGTGAAGGGGCCCTCGCCTTTGAGCGTTTCGACAAGGCCGGCGGCCTGGACGGCTGCGACCAGGGTCTCGAACTGACCGGCAGCCACAGCCGTATCGACGATATCGTCCATGTGCCCATGGTGCCCGGCGTGGCTGGTCAGCGCCGCGCCAAGAGCCAGGACGAGCATGCCGGAGGCAAACCAACGCAGGACTGTGGGCACCTTCGGAAGAGCAGAGGCATGCGCAGATGTATGTACAGTCATTGTCTATATTCCTTGCTGAAAATGAACGGAAAAGCCCATCCCTTGCCAAAACCATGCGCCAAGTTTCATGAAATGTAAAGTTTTGTCCATGACATATTGCGAACATTTAACATTCGAGTTGGTTCCACGCGGCTTGTGATATCAGCATCTCGGGGACCTATTGGAGCCCGGCACCCGGCTTGCCTGCTGTTTGCCCCCCCTCTACCGTGTGGCATCCATACAGCCCATCGAGGAAACTCAGAATGGAGATCCGGATTCTGGCCCTGACCGCGCTACTCGCCCTGGCCGCCCTGCCAGCCTCGAGTCAGGCGGAGGAGAAGGCCTTCACCCTCGAAGCCGAGACCGGCGGACTCTGGTTCAGCCGCAACCGCACCCAGATCCCGTCAGATGTAGGGACGCGCTTCGACCTCGACGACCTGACGGGTAGCGGCCCCGACGCCTACCTGCGACTGTCGGCCAGCTATCGCTTCAATCCGAAGCACAGCCTGCGCCTGACCTATGCCCCGATCCGGGCATCCGGCAGGGGAACGCTGGATGAGGACGTGCGCTTCGTGGATGCAGATTTCACTGCGGACACACCGACCCGCGGCAGCTACCGCTTTGACACCTATCGGCTGACCTATCGCTGGACCTTCCACAGCAGTGACACCTGGGACTTCGGCGTCGGCGCAGCCGTGCTGCTCAGGGATGCCAAGATCCAGCTGCGACAGGGCAGCACCGAAGGTAGCGATGACGACATCGGCGTGGTCCCCCTGCTGCACCTCTACGGCGCCCGCCACCTAGGCCCGAACACCTCAGTGGTCCTGGACATCGAAGGTGCCGCCGCACCCCAGGGGCGCGCCATCGATGCCTCTCTTACCCTGCGCCACACCCTGCCCTCCGGCTGGCAAGTGTTTGCCGGCTATCGGACGCTGGAGGGCGGTGCGGACAACAGCAACGTCTACACGTTTGCGTGGATGCATTACGCGACGGTGGGGCTGGGGGTGACGTTCTGAGCTTCGAGTCCATCACTGGAGTCGAGCTTGCGGCACTGATACCGATGGGAACGCGGCGCGCCCCGGGCAAGAAGACGCCTACCTCGCGTCAAAGCCCCTGAGCGCCCCGCCGCAACCAGCCATGGACGAACGCCAGCTTGTGGCGGGCGTGGTCCGACAGCACGAAGGGATAGAGATCCGACAGCCCCATGGCTCGATTGACGTGGTTGACGCCTACGGTGAGCGTGGCCGCGACGTTAATCAGTTGCTCGGCATCTGGCTCGGAATAAGGGTCCCAGTTGCCACCGGGTATCTGCGGTGATGACAACCTGGCGGCCACGAAGCTGTCGGCGATGTCTGTCAGATGCAGCAGGTGCGCCGCCGTCTCCGCCCAATCCTCGTGTGGATGCGTGGAGGCGTAGCTGGTCAGGTAGTGCTGTCTCCAATCCGGGGGCGGGCCGTTCTCGTAGTGGTGCTTGAGCGCCGCCACATAGTCTACCCGTTCATCGCCGAACATGGCGCGAAAGGCCGCAAGGAAATCCTCGCGCAGGCTCAGCCGCCACCAGAGCATGTGGCTGATCTCGTGGCGCATGTGGCCGATCATGGTGCGGTAAGGCTCGTCCAGCGCCGCGCGGCGGGTGGCGACCAGAACCGGATCCACCTCCGCCACGCTGATCGTCACCACGCCTTCGACGTGCCCCATCAGAACCGGTGTCGGACCTTCAGCCAGCATATGAAACACCGGCGCTGCCCCCGGGTCTTCGGGGCGAAACCAATGCCAACGGCCAAGGTTGTCCAGGGTCCAGCGTTTCGCCGCCTCGGTCTGCGCCCAGAAGGGGATGGCGTTGGTAATCGAGGTGTCGGGCGCCAGCGCCGTCATGGCACAGGATCGGCAGAACGCCCCCTGCTCCGGCGCAATCCAGTTGCAGCCAATGCGCTCCCGGTTGGCGCAGAACGGCGGCATGGGCACGAAAGCCCGCGCCTGGGGATCGTAGGCGACGGGCGTGCCGTCAGCGGTGGCGAGGTTGTCGAAGAAGAGCGTGCCGGCTCCTACAGGATTTGCGAAAACGCGCATGGAGGGACCTTCGAACGAGACGTTGGCTGCCATCGTGCGGGATGATGACGTCGATTCACAACCGAGCGTACGGCGGGCAAAGAATCCCCGGACACGAAAAGGGGTGCCTGTGACGCTCATCGCTCCGCCGCCCTGAAGAACGTGTCTCGCGGCGTCGAAGCATTCCCGGACTCGACAGTGTAAAATTCAGCCACGACAGGCAGTTACCCTGGAAAAGACGAGCCGCCAAATGGTTGTATGGAATTTCGATTGCGAATGGGTCCTGACACCCCAACAGAATCGAAGCCGAATAACGACCACCAAGATTCTCGATGCG
Organism: Pseudomonadales bacterium; assembly: GCA_007130155.1. Taxonomy (GTDB): domain Bacteria; phylum Pseudomonadota; class Gammaproteobacteria; order Pseudomonadales; family Azotimanducaceae; genus SLTB01. The sequence continues at coordinate 1,032 of SLTB01000337.1, read as the reverse complement.
GCCTATCGTCTCTTCACGACCAGGGGCTACAACGAAACATCCTTGCAGGATGTAGCAGCGGAAAGCGGCGTATCCATCGGCGCCATCTACACCCGCTTCAACGACAAGGACGCGATCCTCTACACGATCGTGGACAACTACGGGCGCGACGTCACCAACGACTTTCTGAAGGTCTTCGATCGATCGAACTGGTTGCAGTCGGATGCATCAAAGATCATCTGCGGTTTCATCGAGATCTTCTTCGTGGATCATCGCGAATACACGGGAATCCTGAACCTGATCGAACTGCGCAGACTGACCGATGGCCTGAAGATCAAGGTCAACTCGGACTACATCAGCATCGTCAACAACCGGCTCGCCGATCTCCTGAAGGAAAAGTTGCCTGAAGTGAGCGAGAGCCTCATCACAACGCGTGTCGCCATCGCCCACCACGTCCTGCGCACGACCATCACCGGCACATCCCTGCTGGAGAACTCCGGCGCCTCACCCTCGTTCGGCATGAATGATCCGACGCTGAGAGCGGAACTCAAACGCATGATGCTGCGGTATCTGGGGCTTCCGGAGACGTTGACCGACCTCGACGACAACCTTCCCGCGCTGCAGTTGCGCATGAAGTGGCGCCCGGAGCGACAATTCTGAACTACCGAATTCGGGCGCCGAGTCAGGACAGATCTTCTCAGTCACCCCAAATCTTCGGGTAGTAGGCGTGTCGTAACGGGTCACCGGGCTTCAGCGCCAATGACAACCCGGGCGTGGGAGGAGCCGTCACCCGATCCTGGGGACGCGTGTCATAGGTCACATCGTCCCCATAGCTCCTGACCGAAAGCGCTCGGCGCCGGCGGCCATAAAGGGTGGGCCCTCCGCCATGCAGGGCCATGGGGTGAAACACCACCACATCTCCCGGCTCGATGTCCCAGGCGACGATATCCCACTTCTCCCGCTCGGACTCGATGTCAGGAAGCCGCGGATAACCCTCACCATAGAGCGGCGCTGTCGGATCATCCTCTGACGGATTGAAACCGTCGTACATCG
>SLTB01000144.1 GCA_007130155.1 Pseudomonadales bacterium | reverse complement strand
CCACTGCAGGCCGACTGCATGTACACCTGCTTTGACTTACTGCGGGGCTGGTCGCTGGCGATGGTGTTGCGGGTGTCCTTGAAGAACAGGGTCTTCATGTCCTCGCCACCGATCTCGGAAACGAAGTGCACGTCGGGATGGAACTGCTCCACCGCAGCGGCCACGGCCACCACTTCCTGGATCATCTTGCCGCCAACCATGGGTGCGGTGAGGCCGGCGCCCGAGCCAGTGAAGAAGATCAGGTCTCGCCCCGCCGTCAGGCCGCACTCGTCTTCCATGCGCAGGAGGAATTCGAGCACCTTTTCCGCCTGGCGGGTGTTGTGGCGCTGGTAATCGCGCCAGACGACTGCACTTGTTCCATCCGCCTCGAAGGCGACGACGACCGCCTTGACGGTGGTCGAGCCCACATCCATACCGACGATATTCATGCTGCCGCACTCCTGCGCCGGGCCCTTCCGGCGAGTTCGAGGAGGCTGTTTGCCGCCATGCCTGTCTGGCCATGATGAGGGATACGGAAGTTCGCACGGCTCATCTCCGGCCGCTTGACCATGAGCCCTCGCGCCTCCTCGACGTTGGTGATGCCGGCGTCAGCAAGTGCTGAGGCGAACTCGTCAGTTGCGCGTTTCTTCGCCTCGGTCAGGATCATTTGACAGCGTGACAGGGCGTGGACCTCCGAGTCGCCCTTGACCTCGATCGGCGCATAGAGGAGGCCGGGACAATGACCGGTGACCGCGGCCATGGCGCCGATGCTCATGGTGTTGGGCATGCAGGCGTAGGGCGACAGCTCGCAGATCATGTGGGCCTTCTTGCGCTGATGGGTCCAAAGCGCCTTGCCGACGAGCATGTCGCCCTCCCCGCCGGCTAGGCGATGGTGATAGTAGGGCGCAGCAAGCCGACGCAGCTCGTACTGGTTCGGCATTTCGTGGGGGATGTTGCCGAGCGCGCCGCGCATGCGGTTGTAGGTCCAGCCGAGCAGGCGCTGCACGCTCTTGAGAAGCGCGACCTTGGCTCGCGCGCTCCTGTGAATGCCGACGTAATCCTCGAGGGTCTGAACCTGGAATCTCAGGAGATAGTCGAGCCAGACAACGATCGGTGCCGGATAGACTTCCGCACCTTCGGCCTCCAGCCAGCGATGAATATTGTAGTTCGGCTCGCCCTCGACGGTCTGCAGATAGAACTCACCGGTGATCTTGACTACCGGCTTCACCCGAAGGCGGTCGACTTCGATGGCCTCGAAGCGCTCGAAGACTTTGGAGAGGGCCCTGACGAAGTAACCCGTCGTGAGATGCCACAGCGCCGAGCCCCACTTACTGCCACCTCGATGAGGCCGCTTCGAGTACACCTCAGCGAGATAGTCCATGCTCTCCCTCACCAGGGCGTCGGTCTCGCCGGGATGGACCTCATAGGGCCGGGTTCGGTATTCGAGACTTTGCACGGCGTCGGCTGCAAGGATGGCCCAGACAACGCCGAGCAACAGCGGCATATTGAGATCGAGCCCACCCCCCTCGGTCGCGCCTTGATCCGGACTCTTCTGATCGACCAGAAACATGCGGAAGGATTCCAGCCCGAGATTCTTCAGCGCGAGTTCGTAGCTCTGGTGATACTGTCCGAAACGGCAGGCGCCGCAGGAACCGGCCGTGACGTAGACGTAATGGTCGGTGACTTCCTTGACGCCGATACGTTGACTCTCATGGCGCAGGAAATTCGCCAAGTTACCGGTCGTGAAACTGGTCGGGCAGCACTGGCCGATGTCGGCGAGTTCGCGCCCGGTCAGCAGGTCATCCCGGGTCGCGGTCGGCAGGATGCGGGCCCTGTACCCGGCATTGCCCAGTACCGCCTGAAGCAGGCGTTCGGCCCGCCAGTGCAGCCCGCCGAACAGGATCTCGACATGTGGGATTTCTTCTTGTGTGAAGGGGCGAGGCCGGTAGCCGCGATAATGCCGGTCAGCGGCGGCAGGCTCCGAGCCCGCGCTTTCGGCATGTTCGAGGACGGACTTCTCCCTGGTCATGGCGCAGCTCCCTGAGAAAGAACGCGGTCAGCCTGCAGGGCCAAGTTGACGGCCATTGCGAAGTCCTGACACCCAACGGCATGTCTTCATCATGAAGCAGCGAGGAGTATCCGCATTGACGCGGGTCAGCGATTTTTCAGATGGACCCTATGGCCTGGACGGAATGGGCCAGCTGCCACCGGCAGGCAGTTGGAATTTTCCGCTCTGAAGTGAACCCACTTCTATGAGGAACAGAAGCTGGCACGAGGCAAAGGGCGTGTCACCACAGGCCTAGCTTCAAGGCCAAGGTCGCACTCGCAGCCTGGCGTGGCGACCACAACGCTGGCGGATTTACGCTGCAATCTCGCTCACAGCTCATGCCTGCACGGGAACGCAGAGCCCTGGATGAGCGGCGCCGAACTCGCGAGGGCGGTCGCCGCCTCCTCGATCCCGCGCATGTGTGCGTCCATGACATCCGGGGCAAAAAGCGCCAGAACGGCAAGGTAGAGCAGGTTGACCAGGAAGACGAAGAGCAGCGCGAGGAGCGCACGCGCGAGGTCCGCCGGGACCGGCGGTCTCAACCCGAGGCTTTCCCAACGCTGACCGCGGCGGGCCATGAGGCCGGACAGGCCGAGCAGAATTAGCACGCCCTGCAGGAGCAGCAGGAGGACGACCGCGGGTCGTCGTTCCTCTGGCATTGACAGCGCCAGCGCTGCGACGACGCCGGCCGCGGCAAGTGGGATCAGCACCGAGAGCAGGGCATCGACTCCCGCCTCAGCGCGGGTGATGGACGCGTCGCGATTATCGACGCGAGTCGGATTTTGGCTCATGTCTGTCCCGTGCTGGCGACCCGGCCGACAAAGCCGGCGATCTGGATCCAAGGCATCTGGATCCATGGTAAGTGAAGGGTCGAGGTTCCGCAGATCTCGAAACACATGACCTCGGCACGACTTCGGCTCGGGTGGAGCCCGCCGCGGAGCTTGAAGGAAGCACTGCTTACAGGAAATCCCGAGGGATCGTCAGGTCCCAGTTGCGCGAGAACACGCGCCTCTGACCTTCCCAGGCGTCCAACTCCGCCCAGACATAGAAATTCCGGGTATCGGAGGTCAGGACTGTGTGAGTCGTCGTCCGCACGAACCAGTCCCCACGCCGGAAGCTTAGTTCCGTTTTCGTTTCGCCCTGCGGCGACGTGAAGTCATCGTTATGGTGGGTATACCAATTGCGGATGCGGTTACCGACCTCCATACCGATATCCTCGATCCGGAAGACGCCGTTGTCCTCAATGACTTCCAGTGTCGACGTATCCATGGCGAGATCGCGATGGACCAGCCAGTTGTGGTGGGGCGCTTCCAGAAGCGTCATTTGCAGCGGAGGTGCGCCCGCCGGCGGTTGGAAATGGATCGCCGCATCGCTGTCGCAGTGCGGGCGCACCGGCAGCAGCAGTGTGGACCCGGCTGCCCGGATGGTCAGGCGTACCGGCTCAGGGGAGGGCCATGCCAGTGGCCAGTACGAAGTGGATACGCTCAGGCGCAGGCGATGGCCTTTCGGGAAAACCTGCCCCACATAATTCAGGGGAACCCGCACCTGGTAGAAAGCTCCCGGCGTCAGTGCTTCCGGGCGATCGTCACCGTTGCGATGATTGAGGTTGCACAGGCCGTAGGTGACGCGCGTGGCCTTGTCGTCCGTCGCGGTGTCGGAAAGCCGGACTGCCACCATGGCCACCGGCTGGTCGCTGGCGACCTCGAGCTCCAGCACCGCTGCGCCGAGGATCTCCATATCCTCATTCAAAGGCTGGCTCTCGAAGACCAGGGCGCCACCGTCCTCCTCCCGCTGATCATGGGGCAGATCCGGCGCAGCGGTGTAGGAACACCACTTGCCGGCGAAGAGCCCAACGCTCAACGGTGACTGGATGGTCATGTCGGGTGGCGCTGCGCCATGGTCTCGAGTGCCGACCTCGTCGAGTCGCCAAGACCCAAGAGCAAAGCGTCTGGTCTGGATGCGCGGCGATGGCCACTGGGATTCCCCCACCCAGCGACCGGGGCGCTCCTGATAGTAGGTGGTGGGCGGCACGCTATCCTGCATCCAGGCCCGCAGCATCGGCTCATCCATGATCCCAGTGTCTTCCTGTTTCAGCCAGTGATCCCACCAGCGCAGCGCCTCCTGCAGGAAACCGATGGCAGGACCAGGAACGCCGAGGTGCGGGTAACGGTGACCCCAAGGGCCGATCAGCCCCTGTCGCGGCACCTCCAGATGCTCGAGCAAACGGAAAATGGCGTTGGTATAGCCGTCTGCCCAGCCTCCGACGAGCATCACCGGACACTGGATGGCGGCGTAGTCCTCACATACTGAGCCGTGCCGCCAGTACCCGTCGCGGCGCTGGTGACGCAACCAGGTGTCCAGCCACAACCCGCTTCCTGCGAGCCGGTCCAGCCACATCTCCCGCCAGCGCTCGCCGACGAGTTCCGGATCAGGTGGACAGCTGTTGACGGAAAACATGGTGGTGGATTCCGAAAGATTGTCCGTGAGCAGGCAGCCGCCCATGTAATGCATGTTGTCAGCGTAGAGATCGTCCGTGGAGCAGGCGGTGATGATCGCCTTCAGTGCGTCCGGGCGGCGGGCCGCAATCTGCAGCGCGTTGAAGCCGCCCCAGGAGATACCCATCATCCCCACATTGCCATCGCACCAGGGCTGCTCCGCCAACCAGCGGATGGCCTGCATGCCATCGTCCAGCTCCTGCTCGCGGTACTGGTCCACCATTAACCCATCGGATTCGCCGCTGCCCCGCAGGTCAACCCTTACGCAGGCGTAACCATGACCCGCCAGGTATGGATGCATGATGTCGTCCCGGGATCTCGTCAAATCCCTTTTGCGGTAGGGCAGGTATTCCAGAATCACCGGTACCGGATGGCTTAGTGCATTCTTCGGCCGCCAGATTCGCGCGGCCAGTCGCTGACTGTCGGCCAACGGGATCCAGACATGCTCGATACTCTCGATCTCTCGCGGCAGCGAATCCCAGGAAACGTGCTCCATCTTCACCCCGGCTGCTGCTCGGGAACCACTTCGAACTCAAACGGCAACAGGTCCACCGCCTGCTGGTATCGGGCCAACAGCTCCCGGGTCGTGTGGGCCGCCACATAGACCTCGGCCAGGAGATAACTGTAGGGATCCTGGTCCATCAACTCCGACAGGCGGCCGCCCTTTTCCAGCATGAGCACCACATCAGTATCGGGCTGCCTGGACTTCAGTCGATCGAGCTCATCTCGGGTAGGTACGTGGACCGCCCTTTCATCCTGCTGCGTATACCGCCGCAGCAGGAACTTGGCTGCGTGCTCATAGGGCCCCCTGCCATATTCGAAGTTCGGTTTGTCACCCAGCGCTACGTGGACCGCGATCTCGTGGTTCGACATGCCGTCGACCATCTCGAACTGATAACAATGGGATTGCGAGATCCGCGGATTGATCTCGATGATCGAAAGTTTATCTGTCTCCCTCTCCCAGAAAAATTCCATGTTGAAACAGCCATTGTTGAAACCAATCTGAGACAGTACTTTCCCCGCCAGATCGATAGCCCGCTGCTGGACCCTGCGCGGCGCCCTGGAAGGGTACTCGTAGCGTAGGAAGCTCTTGTGGTTGCGGTCCCGCACCATGTCGATCATCCCATGTGCCTGATAGACCCCTTGTTGAACGCTGCCTTCCGGCGCAATCTCGAGCCCACCAAGAAGTTCCTCGGCAATGAGATGGTTCCCTGTCACCCCCGCCACCGCGTCAGGCACATCAACGCGCTGGAGGATTTCGTTGAACGGATCACCGAGCCTTTTGATATGAGCGCGGACGATGCCGATGGCCCGGTGAAATTCTGCCGCGTTGTTGATGCGGAAACCCAACAGGGAACCATAGCCTTTCACCGGCTTCATCCAGAACGGATAATCGATGGTGACTTGCTCGAGGGCGCCTTCTGAGAACGGGTCCACGGCACAAAATTCAGGGGTGTTTTCAGGCGCCACTTTCCGCTGCTCGACGCGGCTCCAGTACTTGTGCGAGCACTTCAAAAGGGCTTCCAGAGATGGTCCCGGAAGGCCCAGTTCCTCGCAGAGCATGGCTGCCATCGGTGTCACCGGAAAATCCCAGTGACACACGATGGCGTCGACGGTCCCGTCGAAGGCGCGCAGAACCTTCCGGGCTTTCTCCAGCTTCTCCTCGATCTCGTAGCGCCGCTGGTAGATTAGCTCTTCTGACCTCAGCAGCGGATGGAATGCAAATCGATCTGCCTCTCGGATTCGAAGCAGATCGCCGGCGTGGCGTTCATCGCAACCCAGCACGAAGACATTCTTCCGTTCGGTCGGCCCTGTCATCTCTCACCTCAGCGGGTAGCGGGATTCCATCAGCTGGCCATCGTCACTGCCCTGCTCCCATGGTGCCCACTGACATGCTTGATGAATCCGATGGTGTCTGCCGCGCTGATCTGATCCCGACCGCCCTTTCTCACCCGAGCAGCGCGTGTAAAGGAAACGATGTCGCCCATGCTGACCATGCCGCAGAGCTCATCGAGGCGATTGATGACCGGCAGGCGCCGAACTTTCCGCTGCTCCATCAACTCGAGGGCGTGCGTGATGCTGTCATCGAAGTGAACGCAGTGGAGCCAACGACCTTGCACCAGCTCTTCCCCCCGGATCTTCCACAGCGGGCGATGCTCGCGAGCAGCGCGAATGGCGATGTCGCGATCAGTGATGATCCCCACTGGATGCCCCTGCTCATCGACCAGCGGGACCGCCCCGCAGTCGTTGTTCCACATCACCATGGCGATGTCTTCCAGCGAGGTTTGAGGCGCACAGCTTGCCACCTCCCTTACCATGATCTCGCTCACTCTCATGACAGGACTCCCTTCGATGGAAACCGGAAAAATCCGCCTGGCCACTCGGTGGAACCACGAAGGGACCGCATCACCGCGGGCCCAATGCCACGCCCTTCGGTTCGCGACAGCAGCCTTTGGGTCAATGTGCGGCAGAGCGTCGGGCCAATCATTGATGCTGGTCAACGCAATGACGAACTGCCTGGGAGAGGAAAAAGGGCGGCAAATTCGCCATCGAAGCCTGCTTTCATCGCGTCATGGTCCACAGCGCCACCTCGAGGAGCCCCTGCGGAAGGCGAGACCGAACGGAGGGCTGTCATTGGGTCCCGGCATTGGCACAACCTTGCTCGCAACGGCCTGTTAAGCTTCCTTCTGGCAGCAGCCGATTCGCCCAAGTGAACACTCTGACTGGATGGTTCGATGAAAAACCTTCGCTCGATTCTCGTGGTACTGGACAAGCCGAAACACCCGCAGACAGCCCTGGAGCGGGCACGCAAGCTGGCCACCGCGGCCGGCGCGCACATGCACCTGGTGTCCTTCTGCTGGCTCGCCATGACGGAACAGGAGTCCGTCTTCGATACCCATCAGCGCCGGGCGCTGAAGCAGGGCGTGATGCACGAACGGGAAGCCTGGCTCAGGGATCTGGTCCTGGATGCGGGGCTCTCGGCCGCTGACATCTCGACCAAAGTGGTCTGGACCAGCGACATCGCTGGCTGGGTGGCGGAACACGCGCAGCCACCGGAGGTCGATCTGGTGGTGAAGTCCATCCGCCATCGCTCAGGAACGTTACTGCGCAAGCCCATCGACTGGCAGCTGCTCCGGAGCTGTCCAGCACCCCTGCTGCTCACGGACAGCCGGGAAACCATTCGGACCGGGAAGGTCCTGGCCACCATCGACTTGCGGCACACTGACGAGAAGCACCAGCGAATGAACCGGCAAGTTCTGGATGCGGCGCAGACCATGACGAAACTGCTCGACGGCGAACTCGCGAGTGCCCATGTGGTGGAAACCGTCCACTTGCCCCCAGGCTTGGACATCATGGCGGACGGCCAGCTCATCGATCAGGCACGGAGCCGGCTGAGCGAGCTGATGGAGGCAACGGTGGCGCCCCACGATCTCGCCCAGAGTGCGCTCCACATGGTCGTCGGAACCGTCGGAAGCGCCCTGAATGAACTGGTGGAGCGGGAAGGGATCGAGCTGGTAGTGGTAGGTACGAGCGCCCAACGGGGAATCGGGGCCACGATGCTCGGCAGTACCGCGGAGCGCATTCTGAGCAAGGTCGACAGCGACCTGCTGGCCATCCATCCCTGAGCTCAAAGGGCCCATGCTTCGACCAGAATCCATTCAGACTGCGACCAACCGCTTCAGCGTAACAACCCAGCAACGGTCCTGGTGTTGTCGAAACATGAGAGGTAAGCGATGTGGGCCAATACGTTGATGGCCGATGCCCAATCGGCTCAACGTTCGTCTACCATACCAGGGCATTCGCGATGGCCGCGATGCCCGTGATCACATCGATGCGTCGATCCCGAACCGGTAGGGATCAGACTTGGCTGATCTGGCGCAGCCCGCGGCTCAGGCTGGCGACCCGCTCATAGCCCGCGTCGCGCATGATGTTGACCGCGAGCGCTGAACGGCGCCCGGAGCGACACAGTGCCACCACCGGCTTCTCCCTCGGCACTTCGTCCAGGCGATCGCGCAGCTCATGCAGCGGAATGTGCAGGTCGACCAGCTCGCGGGTCGCCGGACTGTCGTCGGTCTCGTCGGGCAGACGAACGTCGAGCACCGTCACCTCCTCGAGGTGACGTTCCAACCAGTCAACCTCGATCTCCGGCACGCCAGCATAGGTCACACGGATCTCGGCCCAGTCAGGCTCCGCGGGCAGCTTGCCGTCTTCCGGGCAGCCGCTGCGCAGATTGGCCGGGACCGCCTCATCGATCAGTTTCGGATGGGGCAACTTCATGGCCTGCATGTACTCGACGAAGTCACGCTCATTCGCGCCACCCCCGGCGCGAGCGTTAAAGCTTTTTTCCTCGCCAATGGAACTCACGGTCCGGCCACTGTAATCGTGGGCAGGGTAGACGAGACAGTCATCGGGCAGGGCGAACAGCTTCTGCGTGATCGAATGAAACAGCCGCTTCGCGCTGCCCTGCTGGAAATCACTGCGGCCGCAGCCGCGGATCAGGAGCGCATCGCCGGTGAACACCATGGATGCGTCGGCGAGCACGTAGCTCATGCAACCGTCGGTGTGTCCCGGCGTGGCCATGGCCTGCAGGCGGATGTGGCCGACACCGAATTCCGCGCCCTCCTCGAGCGGCAGATCGACGTGTTCGGCACCGATCGCCTTCGCCGAGGCGATCTCGCAGCCGACCTTCTGCTTCAGCAGCCACGCGGCAGTAACGTGATCCGCATGAGCATGGGTTTCCGCCACCAACCGCAGGGTCAGGCCCAGCTCCTGAACGAGGGCGAGATCACGCTGAGCCTGGCCAAAAACCGGATCAATCAGCAAAGCCTCGCGGGATGCGTCGTCGGCCAGGAGGTAAGTGTAGGTCGATGAGGTGCTGTCGTAGAGCTGACGAAAGATCATGGCGTTCTCCACTTTATCCTCAGTAACTCTCACTGATCCGCATCGGCGGCTGACCGAACGGCGTCCAGTTCCCGCTCGATCTCGATCACGACCTGCTTGACCGAAACGAAGCTGTCCGGTGTCACTGATATCGAATCAATGCCGTGCTCCACCAGGAACCGTGCGAACTCGGGATGATCGCTCGGCGCCTGTCCGCACAGCCCTGTGTGCGTCCGACTCTCCTTGGCCTGTGCAAGCAATTGCGCGATCGCCTTCATCACTGCCGGATTGCGCTCATCAAATACCCCGCTCAGCAACTCGCTATCCCGATCGACGCCAAGAACCAGCTGCGTGAGGTCATTCGAGCCGATGGAGAACCCGTCGAAGCGTTCGGCGAATTCCGCGGCGAGCAGCACGTTCGCCGGAAGTTCGGCCATCACGTAAACCTCCAGTCCTTCGCGGCCGCGTATCAGGCCGTTGTCAGCGAGTACGCCAAGGACCTGATCCGCCTCGTCGGGACTGCGACAGAACGGAATCATGATGACGATGTTGGTGAAACCGAATTCCTCCCGCGCCTTCCTGACGGCACGGCACTCGAGGGCAAAGCCGTCGCGATAGCCGGGGCTGTAGTAACGACTGGCCCCACGCCAACCCAGCATCGGGTTCTCCTCTTCCGGCTCGAAGGCCGATCCGCCAATGAGCTCAGCATATTCATTGGTCTTGAAGTCACTCATGCGCACGATGGTGGGCGCCGGATGGAAGACCGCTGCAATCCGGGCCAGCCCTCGTGCCAGCGTTTCGACGAAGTAATCGCAGGGATCCTCGAAGCCCCGCGTCAGCGCCCGGATCTGACGCCGGGACTTGCGTTCGGTGACGGCCTCAGGATTCACCAGCGCCATGGGATGGACTTTGATGGTATTGCCGATGATGAATTCCATACGCGCCAGCCCCACGCCATCCGCCGGCAGCTGCCACCATTGCAGCGCAGCGGAGGGATTGGCCAGGTTCAGCATCACCCGGGTACGGGTCTTGGCGATCCTGCTGAGATCGATGTCTTCTATCTCGAAATCTGCCCGGCCCTCGTAGACGCAGCCCTTCGCCCCCTCGGCACAGGAAACCGTGACTTCCGCTCCGTCCTCCAGCAAGCGCGCAGCGCCCTCGGCGCCGACGATTGCCGGCAGTCCGAGTTCGCGACTGACAATCGCGGCGTGACTCGTACGGCCGCCGTGTTCGGTCACGATGGCCGCCGCCTGCTTCATGATCGGCACCCAGTCCGGCCCCGTATTTCCAGTGACGAGCACCGCACCGGGTTCGAAGCGCTCGATCTCGGCGGCGCTCTCGAGCCGGCACACGCGGCCGATGGCTATGGCATCGCCGATCGCCTGGCCGCTCAGCAGGCGCTTACCCGTGGACTTCAAATGATAACGCCTGAACGTGCCGCGTTTGCGCCGGGAATGGACCGTCTCCGGCCGCGCCTGGACGATGTACAGCGCGTCGTCGTTGCCGTCCCTGGCCCATTCCATATCCATGGGCTGACCGTAATGGTCCTCTATGGCACAAGCCCAGCGCGCCAGCTGGAGGATTTCCTCATCAGAAAGCACGTAGGCGTCCCGCTGCTTTCTGTTGGTCTTCACCAGACGCGACGTAGCCTCACCCACATCGCCACGGCCTCCGGCATAGACCATCTTTTGTGCCTTGGCCCCAAGCGCTTTCTCGATGATCGGCGTGAGCGAATCATCGTCAAGCAGCGGTTTGAAAATCGCATAGCGGTCGGGCTCTACCATGCCCTGGACCACTGTCTCACCAAGACCCCAGGCAGCGTCGATCATCACGCTGCGCGGAAAGCCCGTCTCCGTATCGATCGAGAACATGACGCCGGAGCCAGCCTTGTCGGCGCGAACCATGAGCTGGATACCGACTGAGAGTGCCACAGTCATGTGGTCGAAGCCGTTATTCTCCCGATAGATGATGGCCCTGTCAGTGAACAACGAGGCGAAGCAGCGCTTGACGGCATCGAGCAGCGCAGCCTCACCTCGGATGTTGAGAAAGCTGTCGAGCTGACCGGCGAAGCTCGCCTCCGGGAGGTCCTCCGCCGTCGCACTACTGCGCACTGCGACACTTGCTCCGCTTCGACTGCGCCCCGCCGGGAGACCGTGATACGCCGCCAGAACCTGCTTCACCAGCGGCGGCTGCAACGCCCCATCGAGGATCATCGCGCGCACCGCCTTGCCGATATCAGTCAGGTTCCGCTGGTCGGGCGCGAGCCTGGCGAGCTTTTCGGCCATGCGGGTTTCCAGATCGTTGTGGGCGATAAACTCGCGATAGGCATCGGCGGTCGTCGCAAAACCGTCCGGGACGCGAATCCCCGCCTTCATTAGGCTCCGGATCATCTCACCGAGCGACGCGTTCTTGCCGCCCACCAGCGCGGTGTCCTCGCGCCCGAGCTCCGCCAGCGGGCGTATCCTCTCGATGCTTTCAACCATCAACGCGCCTCCTTCGAGTATGGCCTTTTGTTCCAACGGTTCTCGTTCCGGTTGCGCTCATCGGGCTTCAACAGCACGAACTCGCAGTGCTCGCCGGGCGCGAGCTCGCGATGCTCGCCTCGATAAGCAAGCGTGATCGGCGTGCTCGGGCAGGCCAAGCTGCCGATACGCAGACAATCATGATCCGCTTCGACATCGAGGGTCTGCAGTCGGTAGTGGATACGAACCCTGATTCTTGCAACGTCCGTGGGAAGCGCCGGGTCCAGATGCAATACGTTCCCCCTCAGCTCGATACCGAGATAGCAGCGCTGAACGATATCGACGGTACCAGCCATGGCCCCGACGTGAATGCCCTCGGGCGTGGTACCGCCCTGGATATCGGCGATATCGCTGTCCAGCGCCCTCTGGAAGAGGGCCCAGGAATGGCAGCGATCCGATCGGGCCATCACCCAGGAATGGGTCACCTGGCTCAGGGTCGAGCCATGAGATGTGCGGGCGAGGTAGTACTCGACATTGCGGGGAATGGTGTCGTGATCGAAGGGATAGCCAAGCTGCTCGAACAGCAGTCCGAGCTCTTCGGCGGAGAAAAGATAGAAGAGCATGAGCACATCGGCCTGCTTCGACACCTTGTAGCGGTTACAGGAGTCACCCTCCGCCTCGAGGATGCGGTCGAGGCGGTGGATGTCGCCGTACCTGTTCCGATAGCCATCCCAGTCCAGTTCCTCAAGGCTCTCGTAGCCGTCGAATTGATTGATGATACCGTTGGGCGTCATCGGCACTCGAAGTTTCCGGCTCACCTCTCGCCAAAGACGGATCTCGTTGTCGCCAAGGCCAAGACGCTCGCGCAGCTGGGATTGGATTCCCTGCGGCAGAATACCGATCACTTCGATCGCCCGCGCCAGCACCCAGGCGGCCATGACGTTGGTATAAGCATTGTTGTCCACGCCACCTTCCTCCTCCGGGTCGGTATCCGGATAGGCAGTGTGATATTCGTCCGGCCCCATGACGCCCTTGATCTCGTAGCGGTCGATCTCGGCATCGTAACTGGCTGCACTGGCCCAGAAGCGTGCGATTTCCAGCAGCATCTCGGCCCCGTAGAAGTGCAGGAACTCCTGGTCATTGGTGGCCTGGTGGTACTGCCAGATGTTGTAGGCGATGGCGGAGTTGATGTGACGCTGGCGTTGGCTGTTGTCCGGCAGCCAACGGCCGGATTCGGGATTCAAGTGAACACGCTGGGTTTCCTCACGACCATCGCTGCCACTTTGCCAGGGATACATCGCTCCGCGGAAACCACTTTCGGCCGCCGCCCGGCGTGCCTCGCCGAGACGGCGGTGGCGATAGCGGAGCAGCGCCCGGGTGAGCATCGGGATCCTGAGGTTCAAAAACGGGAAGATGAACAGCTCATCCCAGAATATGTGCCCGCGATAGGCTTCGCCATGCCAGCCCCGAGCAGGTATCCCGACGTCGAGGTCGACGCTATGGGCGGAGGCGGTCTGCAGGAGGTGGAAGGTATGGAGGCGAAGCTTGAGCTCGGTCTCCGGCCCGGCACTGTCATCAACCGCAATGTCGCAGGCCTGCCACAGGCGCTTCCAGGCGAGCACATGGGGGGCGAGCTGGTCATCATCGAAGCTACCCGCGCACTCCAGGGTCCGGAGAGCGGCGAGGCCTGGCTCCGAGATGGCCCGGTCACGCGACGAATACATGGCGACCAGTTTCTCGATTCGGATGGGCTGTTCCACCTCCATGCTGATACGGATATCATCCATGATCTGGTCTTCGAGAACATGTGTCTCCCGCTCGGCATCGACCTCGATTTCGCCCCGATACAGGCGCGTTCGAGCCGCCTGGGCGATCCCGAGCAGCGACTGGCGCGTTCGACAGCGCAACAGCACGCAGTCCCCACTGGACTTTTTCGCCTCGACGGTCTCCAGATGGCGGCCTTCCAGGTCGCGATAGCGGGCCACGTTGTCGTTGGTCACGCTGCCGTCCAGCCCGGAGCGAACGGTGAGCTCGCCCGACCAGTTCTCGGCAACGAGCTCGACGCAGAGTGCCGCCTGGTTAGGATGCGCCATGCTTACGATTCGCCGCTCCTGCCAGCGGGTGATGCGCCCCTGGCTGTCACGCAGGCGAAAGTCGCGGCGCAGCAAGCCGCATCGGAGGTCGAGCTCCTGTCGGAAGGACAGGAGCTCATTGGCGTCGATGGAAAACCAGTCGCCATCATCGACGCGGAAGGTCAACGGCAGCCAGTTCGGCATGTTGACCAGGTCCTCGTTTTCGACCTCGCGGTCGGCGACTTGGCTCGTGAGCCGGTTATAGCCCCCGGCGATGTAGGTCCCCGGGTAGTGGACGGCGTCTGCCACGGCATCGGGGCTGGCGCCGCGGGTGGCGAAATAACCACTGCCAAGGGTGCACAGCGCTTCCCGCAGGCCCTCCTGCTCCGGGCGGTAGTCATCGTAGACCAGCGACCAGGCTGATGAGGCCCTGAGTCCCCCATCAGCCCTTTCCTTGTTGCACTCAAAGGCCATCATTGTTCCCCTTCAGTGCCGATCCGCCGTCATCAGTCCGGTGATGGTCTCCAGAAGGCGACGAACCGCTTCGGTATCCGCGACGGTGAAATCAGCTGCAGTTGGTCGATTTTCATCGTGGCGTACCGCGATGCAGAGTCCCCGCCCGGCAAGCATGTGAAAGGCATCTTCGTCGGTGATGTCGTCGCCGATGTAGATCACCAGGGGCTGCTCGTGGAACATAAGCTCAAGGACCCGGAGTACGGCGTGCCCCTTGCCCCAGGCCAGGTCGGGACGGATCTCGAACACCCTCTTGCCGTGCCCGAGCCTGAGCCCAGGGTGTTCTTCGAGGGCGTCATCCACCAGACCCCGAAGTCGGGAGACGTCGTCCTTCGCCACACTGCGGT
Source organism: Pseudomonadales bacterium (assembly GCA_007130155.1). Lineage (GTDB taxonomy): Bacteria > Pseudomonadota > Gammaproteobacteria > Pseudomonadales > Azotimanducaceae > SLTB01. The sequence continues at coordinate 1,919 of SLTB01000144.1, read as the reverse complement.
AATGCACAGCGAGCGAAAACCGCTTCCGCTCCAAGGCATGCCCCTCGATGTCCGCAAGAGTCTCGCCGAGGGTCGCCTCGAGCCGATCGAGTTCGGGCAAAAATTCAGTGCCCAGCTCGAAGAACATGTTCGTGCTTGGAGGACCATGGATCTCGAAACCATGGCTGCCCACGTAGATCACGCCATCGAGCTTCACCAGATTCTTCAGCCGCGTGAGGTCACGTCCGCTGACAATGGTGACCAGAGCGTGTCGAGACAGGTTGTCCACCGCCCGACGCATCGTTTCGTCGAGCAGCGCCTGACTGTGGTCGCGAACGATCGGCGTGAGTGTTCCGTCGTAATCGAGGAAGCTCGCCAACTTCTGGCCCCGAAGCTGCTCGCGCAGCATCTCGGGCGAATCACTGATGTCAGGAAGCGTCGCCAGTGTCTTCAACTCCACTGTGACCTGGCCGTCGCCTGGGCTTTCCCCACGGACACGAGCCAGTCGCAGTTCGCTCAGGTCGTTCACCACCAGGTGCGCCCCGGCTGCGGCAAGAGCGTCTGTTTCGTCCTCGGCCCGTGCCACCCCGACCACCATCCCGAACTCACCCTCTGCGCCGGCACGTACACCTGCGATGGCGTCCTCGATCACCAAACTCGAGGCAGGATCGACGCCGAGCCGCCGGGCCAGCTCGAAGAGCATGGCCGGGTCCGGCTTGCCGGACAACGCGAGCTCCGCGGCATCGCTGCCATCACAGCGGGCGTCGAACAACTCGAGGACGCCAGCGTTCTGAAGTACTTCCGCCGCATTCCGGCTCGCGGAGAAAACCCCCACCGTCACGCCTGCAGCGCGCAGCGCCCGGATGAGCCGGACCGTCCCCGGATAGGCCTGCACCCGGTTATCCTCGAGCCACTGCTGGAAATAGCCGTCCTTGCGCCGGGCAAGCCCGCACACCGTTTCCGCCTCGGGTCCATCGTCGTCATTGCCGTAGGGGACCTCAATATCGCGAGCAGCCAGGAAGCTCTCGACCCCATCTTTGCGGGGCTTGCCGTCCACGTGGCGTCGATAGTCGAGGCGCGAATCAAAGGGCTCAAAAGGCACCCCGAGACGATTCGCCCGCGCTTCGAGGAAGCCATCGAACAGTCTTTTCCACGCGTCCGCATGCGCCACCGCGGTATCGGTGACCACGCCATCTGTGTCAAACAGTGCGGCGCTGATCGCTACCTGGCCGCCTGTAGTTCGAGAATCGCTCGCGTCCGTCATGGTTCCTGTCCTGCCTGCTGACTGTTGCGCCCGGCCCCTTCGGCTACGCGATCGTTGCGGCGACGGACGAAAGCCTTCTCGATCTCCACCAGAACGAACACGGCCAGGGCAACAGTGATACAACGCATCCAGGCCTCGGCATCGAGAGGACGGGTGTCGAAAAGCAGCTGCATGAACGGCGCATAGGTGAACATGAGTTGCAGCACCAGGCATGCGCCAATGGCACCAAGCACGACGCGGCTACCGAATAGACCTTCGAGGGTATAGGAGGGAGCGACGAAGAAACGGGCGTTGAGGAGGTAGGCGATCTGACCCATGACCAGCGTATTCACCGCTAGTGTGCGCGCGTATTGGAGATCGGTCGCCGCCCGACCCTGCTCCTGGATGAAGAGCAGTCCGACGCCAACCAGCAACAGCAGGCCCACCGAAGCAATGCGCCAGAGCATAAAGCGGGTGAGGAGCGGCTCCCCGGCGTCGCGCGGAGGCAACTTCATGATATTCCCTTCAGCGCGCTCCCAGGCGAAGGCAAGCCCGAGAGTCACTGCCGTGATCATGTTCACCCACAGGATCTGCACCGGCGTGACCGGCATGACAGCGCCGATCACAATCGCGCTGACAATCACCAGGGCCTGGGCCACGTTGGTCGGCAGGATGAACAGAATCGCCTTCTTCAGGT
>SLTB01000236.1 GCA_007130155.1 Pseudomonadales bacterium | reverse complement strand
CTCGACCGCGCCAACGAGGAGCAGTACCACTATGCAGTGAAGTACTTCGAGCGTCTGCCCCAGCACCACCGCATCCTCTGGAACGAGGGTCCCCGCCTTGGCGCCATCGACGCCATGCTCAGTGAGCGCGGGCTGGCACCCATGGAACTCGGCAAGGGCCGCAACGTCTGGTACTGCCTAGGTTACATTCAGGCCTCCGGCATTGCCCAGGCTGTCGCTCTGCACGACTGCGACATCCTCACCTACGACCGCAGCATGCTGGCCCGGCTGATCTATCCGGTGGTGAATCCGTTGTTCAACTACGCGTTCTGCAAGGGCTACTATCCGCGAGTGGCCGCAGGCAAGCTCAATGGCCGCGTCTGTCGCCTGCTGGTCACGCCGCTGAACCGGGCACTCAAGCAGGTCCTCGGCCATAACCCCTTCCTGGACTATTTAGACAGCTTCCGCTATCCGCTGGCTGGTGAATTTTCCATGCAGGTGGACGTGCTGCGCGATCTGCGCATTCCCAGCGACTGGGGACTCGAGATCGGTGTGCTGTCCGAGGTCTACCGCAACTACGGCAGCCAGCGGGTCTGTCAGGTGGACGTAGCCGACAACTACGACCACAAGCACCAGCCGCTGTCAGAGGACGACCCTGACGCCGGGCTGGCGCGCATGAGCACGGACATTGTCAAGGCAGTGTTTCGCAAGCTGGCCACCACTGGCGAGGTGTTCTCCATGGGCACCATCCGCAGCATCAAGGCCACCTACTACCGCATGGCCCTGGACTTCGTACAGAGCTACTACAACGACGCGCTGATCAACGGCCTGCACCTCGACCGCGACAGCGAGGAGCGGGCGGTGGAACTGTTCGCCGCGAACATCCTCACTGCCGGTGAGATCTTTCTCGACAAGCCCCAGGAAACGCCGTTCATTCCAAGCTGGAACCGCGTCCGCAGCGCCCTGCCTGACGTCTTTGATCAGCTTCACGCGGCGGTGGATCAGGATTACCGGGAGGCTCGGTCGAGCCTGAAGTTGGTGGCCCCGGCTGGGCGCTGATCATGGCCTTGGAAGCAGGCTCAGCCAAGGGGGAAGTAAGAGACATCGAAAGGGGCCTGGAAAGCTCTGAAGTGGGTTCACCCCCCTTTGACCTGCAGCCACAGGCTGCGATAAGGCGTCACCTCGATCGGTCCGTCAGCGGCGAAGGTCTCGCCAGTGATCAGATCCTGAACCTGACGCTGACAGCCCAGCTTGGCCCTGTCCTGTTCGCTGAGCAGGCAGACCCGCACTGTGACGTTGATCACCACCGCTACAGCCATGACCCCTTCCCCTCGGATGAACGTCACCCAGTCATCGCTTACGGGCACGAACACCTGCACTTCGCTCGGCGCGAAGGACGCCACGCTGCGACGCAGCCGCAACAGCGAGGACAGCGCGGCAAACACCTGCGAAGTCGCCGTTTCGGGATCCTCCAGCAGCGCCTCGATCTCATCAAGCTGCCACTGTCTGCGATTGATCGAGCGCGTTCGGCCGCTTCGCTCGACCCCCTCGATGTGATTACCGGTGGCCAGGAGACTGTGGATGTAGATGGCCGGTACGCCCTGCAGGCTCATGGCCAGAACCTGACTGCAGAGGAAGCGCTGCACCTGCCATGCATCCTCACCCTCGAAGGTGCCACGCAGGGCGTCGAAAAGGGCGATATTGATCTCATAAGGGCGCTGACTGCCGTCCGCCAACATGCGCATGGTGACGAACCCGCCAAAGGCATGCATGAGGTCGACCAGAACGTCGATGTCCTGCTCCGGCACCAACCCCTCGGCAGGACGCAGGCCAATGCCATCATGGGAGGCTGTGAAGTTGAGAAAGGCACAGCCCTCCGGCGGTGGATCGAGGACCGCTCCCCACTGCATCAGATAGCGGCTGCTGCCCCGGGTCAGGGCGTGCAACACCAGGGGCGCGAGCGAGAACTGATAGACCATGTGCGCTTCGTCACCGCTGCCGAAGTAGCTGACGTTCTCGCTATGGGGCACATTGGTTTCGGTGATGATTATCACCGGATCCTGATCGGGATCGCACATCAGCTCGCTGACCAGGCGCAGGATGCGCACCACCGCGTGGGTGTTGGGGTGGTGAATGCACGGCGTGCCCAGTTCCTTCCACAGGTAGGCTATGGCGTCGAGTCGGATCAGTCGGGCTCCGGCCCGCAGGTAGTTGCAGAACACCCGGACCATCTCTGCAAGCACCCGCGGACGAGAGAAATCCAGATCAATCTGATCTTCGCTGAACGTGGCCCAGACATGGCGCAATCCGCGATAGGTATGAATGGGCACCAGCAGCGGCGTATTGCGCGGCCGCACCACTCTGCTGACATCGGTATCCGGTGGCAGCGCCAGGAAGAAATCCCTGCCCGGCTCGGAGTCGTTGACGAAGTCCATGAACCAGAGACTTTCCCTGGAGACATGATTGATGACCAGATCGGCCATCAAGGCCACCTCGCCACTGAGCGCAGTGATATCAGGCCAGTCCCCAAGGGCGGGATCGATGCTATAGAAGTCGATCACGGCAAAGCCATCGTCAGAGCTGAACGGAAAGAACGGCAGTACGTGGACCGCGTTGACGACGCCGTCGAGTCGCTGACGAACGAAACCCCTCAAGGTGACCAGCGGCATCTCCCCCGAACGCTCCAGGGTATTGCCGTAGGTGATCAGCATCACGTCTTCGGCACCGAGCCGACGGGAATCGAGACTCACGGGCGGCGGCGCGGTCGGGCGGCACTCCGCCACCGTCGAGAGGAGAGCGCGCAGCAGATCCCCGCCAGACTCGACGCCATAGAGGCCGATGAGCTCGCCGCGCAGGGCATGAACCCGTGCGGCAAAATCGCCATGCTGGGTATCGCTGTGGGTATCGTTGTGGGTACCTGGATGATTCACTTGGCGCTTTCCGTCACCGCGCCCGTCACTGCGCCGGTCACGGCGAAGGAAGACGCGAAAGATGATGCTGGTGGCCGGCCCGACATACCCTGCCGCGACCTTACCAAGGCGATACACACCAGCATTCGGCATGCAGGCATGGTGCCACAACGGCCGGGCCGGCCGGCAACCAAGGCCGCATTCAGCCCAGGCCTGCTGCCATGATGACACCGGTGGATTGGCTTGTGGTCGGTCTGTACATGACCGCCATGATTCTGCTAGCCATCGTCATTGCCCGCGGCCAGCACGATCGCCGCGACTACTACCTGGGCGGCAACCGCTCCGGCCCCATCAGCATCGCCCTGTCCACCATGGCGACTCAGTGTTCCACCAACAGCATCCTCGGCGCGCCTGCTTTCGTGGCCTTTTCCGTCGGCGGTGGTCTGATCTGGCTGCAGTACGAACTCGCCGTGCCGCTGGCCATGATCGTCATCATGGCGCTGCTGCTGCCAACCCTGCGCAGCCTGCGCCTGGTGTCGGTCTACGCCTATCTGGAGCGTCGCTTCGGCCTTGCCACCCGGCTGACCCTGTCGCTGGTCTTCCAGCTCGTCCGGGCCTTTGCCACGGGGGTCACCGTCTACGGAGCCGGACTGATCCTGGCCATCTGCCTGGATACGGACTTCCTCACCGCAGTCCTGCTGCTGGCGGCCGTCACCATCATCTACGACGCCATCGGTGGCCTGCGAGCGGTCATCGTCAGCGACGTCATCCAACTGGCCGTGCTCAGTTTTGCCATTCTGCTGGCGATCTGGGTGGCCGTGGATGCCCTCGGGGGCGTCGGCTCGGTATTCGCCAGCGTGCCACCGGAACGGCTGACGAGCCTCGATTTCAGCCACACCGGTTGGGGTGATGGCCACGACTACGCGTTCTGGCCCATGCTGTTCGGGGGACTGTTTCTCTACGTCAGCTACTACGGTTGCGATCAGAGCCAGACCCAGCGACTGCTGGCGTCGCGCTCGGTAGCCGACGGCAATCGGGCCCTGCTGCTCAATGGCCTGCTGCGCTTTCCACTGGTGCTGAGCTACTGCCTGCTCGGCGTCTGCCTCGCTGCCTACGCGAGCATGGATCCCGGTTTCGTCGAGCGGCTACCCCTGCGCGCGAACAGCGCGGGAGAAGCTTCCCCCAACTTCAATCTGGCAGTGCCCCAGTTCGTCTTCGAACAGTTCCCCCCTGGGCTGGTGGGACTCGTGATGGTCGGACTCTTCGCGGCGGCCATGTCATCGCTGGACTCCGTACTCAATGCGCTTTCGGCCACCACCATGGAGGACATCGTCCGGCGCTTTCGTCGCAAGCCCCTTTCGGTTCGCAGGGAATTCATCCTGGCCAAGCTGCTGACCGTATTCTGGGGCCTGGTCACCCTGATCATGGCGTTCTACGTCGAGGCCATCGCCGATTCCGTGCTGGTGGCCATCAACATGATCGGCTCACTGATCAATGGCCCGCTGCTGGCGGTATTCCTGCTTGGCCTGCTCACGCGCAGGACCGGCGAACCCGGCGTACTCTGCGGTCTTGCCGCCGGCTTTGGGCTCAATCTCTGGTTGGCCTGGGGCCACCCCGATATCTCCTGGCTGTGGTGGAACGTCACCGGTTTCGTGGCCACATGGCTGACCGCCGTCCTGGTCAGCCTCTTGCTGCCGAGATCGGCCCCGGCAGTGTCCGACTTCGATGCCAGCGGCCTTAAGCGCGCCTGGTGGCCCGCCTACGCCGGCCTGCTGGCCTGGGCCGGCGTGATCGCCGGGGTGGCGCTGGGCTTCACTGTGCTCG
>SLTB01000040.1 GCA_007130155.1 Pseudomonadales bacterium | reverse complement strand
TGGTCCCACGGAAAAACTGGGGAGAAGCGATTGATGCATTCGTGGATGCTCGCCGCCGCTGCGAAGGGCTGGTACTTGCCATCATCGGGGATGGACCATGCCGTACAGAGTTGGAGGAGCGGGTGCCAGAAGGTCTGCGTAACAGTGCGCATTTCCTCGGGTTCAAGTCGCAGGCAGAGATTGCCGAGCTCTATTTTTTGGCGGACGTGATGATTCAGTCCTCAGTCTATGATCCGAGCCCCAAGGTGCTTAACGAGGCGTTACTGGCGGATCTGCCACTTGTTGTGTCTGACCGCGTGGGGACAGCAGGGGATGTCTGCGTGGACGGAAAAAACGGATTCGTGTATCGAGCAGGCGATCGCGAAGCCTTGGCGGAGAAGTTGCAAGATCTGGCCCAGGACGGCGAGTTAAGAGCTGGTTTTAGCGAGGGCTCTCGAGAACTGTCGAGGTTGTGGTCCATAGAAACTGGAGTTCAGAATATCCTTGAAGCCGTTCTCAGGCGATAGTTTAGGTGCTGTAGAGCATTCGTTTTCTTGCCAGGTTTGTGTATGCGAGTTTCGATTATCACCGTTTGCTTCAACAGCGCCTCGACTGTCCGGGACACGGTTGAATCGGTAATCGCGCAGACCCACCCTGACATCGAGTACATCGTGGTCGACGGGGCCTCGACGGACGATACGCTCAAGGTCCTGGATCACTATCGTCCGCACATTGCGACGCTTGTCTCCGAGCGCGATCGCGGAATTTACGACGCTATGAACAAGGGCATCGCCTTGGCCACGGGTGATGTCATCGGCATGATCAATTCGGACGATTTCTACGCCTCGGGCGACTCGATCGCCAAGGTGGTGACGGCGCTGGAAGACGATAGGCTGGAAGGCTGTTTTGGCGACCTCTGCTACGTCGATCAGCAGGACACAGGCAGGATCGTGCGCTACTGGAGAGCGGGTGAGTACCGGCCTGGCGCATTTGCATATGGCTGGTGCCCACCGCACCCGACGTTCTTTGTTCGCCGGCGAGTCTATGAGCGGCTTGGGCAATTCGATCAGCAATATAAAATTGCGGCCGATGTCGAGTTGATGATGCGCTTTCTCGAGGTAGGGCACATCCCGGTGGCGTATATTCCAGCGGTACTGGTCAATATGCGGCTTGGCGGCACCACGAACAAAAGCCTGCGGAACGTCGTGCACCAGAATCGGGAGATTCTCAGCGCACTCCGGCTGCATGGTTTGCGGTCCAACCCCGTGAGTTTCTTCGCTAAGAAGGCATTCTCTCGCGGCAAGCAATTTCTGGCCCGACCGGCGCGTTCGTAATGTCGAACGGTAGCGGCTCGATTATTATCACAGGGGCTGGCGGATTCATTGGTACGCGTCTGTGCCAGGTGCTGGCGAGCCGAGGCGAAAATGCGCTCGGACTTACACGGCACTCCTCGCCTTCGGTTGGCGAGATAGGCTGCAAGACCGACTGGTCGCGCGTGCTGCGCCAAGGCGCCGTGGTAGTACATCTCGCGGCAAGGGCGCACGTGTTGGACAAGAACAGCGCGAAAAATTGGGAAGCGTTCCGTGAAGTGAACGTGGAGGGCACTAGGCGGCTGGCAACTGCCGCGGCTTCGGCGGGCGTTCAGCGGCTCGTGTTTTTGAGTTCGATTAGAGCGCTTGGAGCTTCTACTAGCGAACGTACTCCGTTTTCGGTTGAGGATGCACCTGCACCGAGCGAGCCCTATGGGCGCTCGAAGTGGGAGGCTGAGCTGGCACTCCAGGAAGTGGCCGCGCAAACGGGCTTGGAAGTGTCGGTGATCAGGCCGCCCCTCGTATACGGTCCTCAGGCGCTGGGGAACTTCAGGCGGTTGATCCGTCTTGTACGCGGCGGTGTGCCGCTTCCTCTGGGTTCAGTCCGGAATCGACGGTCACTGGTAGCCATCGATAACCTGGTAGATCTGATCTGTGTATGCCTTAGGGAGCCGGCCGCTGCAGGTGGCACGTTCCACGTGGCCGATGGCAAGGGAGTCTCGACGCCGGAACTGATCCGCGGGATTGCCCACGCCATGGGCCGCAGGATACGGCTGTTGCCGGTGCCCGTCGGGGTTCTACGTCTTGCCGGACGCGCGCTCGGAACGTCGGCGGAGGTGGAACGGCTGGTCGGATCGCTGGAGGTCGACATCACGCATACCTGCGACACCCTCGGCTGGACGCCACCTATCGACATGGAGGAAGGTCTGCGAAGGGCCGTCGCCGAATGATCCGTTCACTGGATTTCATCTGTTCGCTGTGCGGCCTGATCGTCCTGATGCCGGTGTTGCTGGTTCTCTGCCTGATCGGCCTGTTCGATACGGGTTCTCCCCTGTTCCTTCAGCGCCGTGTCGGTCGCTATAAGCGTCCGTTCACGCTCGTGAAGATGCGCACGATGCGACCGGAGGCTGCCTCCGTCGCGACACATCTCGCAGATCCCAACGCAATCACCCCCTTCGGCCGCTTCCTCCGCCGCACGAAACTCGACGAGCTCCCGCAGCTCTGGAACGTGCTCAAGGGCGACATGAGCCTAGTCGGCCCCCGTCCGTGCCTGTTCAACCAGGAAGAGCTCATCCGCGCCCGGGCCGAGCGCGGCGTGTTCGACGCTAGGCCCGGCATCACCGGGTTGGCCCAGATCAACGACATCGACATGTCCACCCATGAGCTTCTGGCAGAAACTGACGCGAAGATGCTCGCGTCGCTCAGGCTGCGTGATTATTTCCACTATATCCTGCTGACGGTGCTGGGCAGAGGCGCTGGAGACCGCGTCAGGGACTCAAAGACGGCAGACGATTGTTCTGATTCCTCTGCGTAAACGCTCTAAGCCAGACGTCATTGACCGCGATCGGAACTACACCTTCGTTTTCGGAACCAGCTTGGCCAAGTCTGATCGCAACTGGTTTTTTGCGAACAGCGCCCAGTGGCGGACGGTCCGGTCCGAGGGCGCGAATTCGCGAGACAGATCATTGGGATGGCGAGCACTACAAACCACAGCGCTCATCGTTGTCGGAATTCCGGCGTGTGCGGTGGACGTGTTCTAGCCATGGTGAAACCTATTGCTCTCAAAGTTTCAAGGTTCCCACTGATATGGGTCAACTCAACTCCCGCGCCAAGGGGGGCGAGGTGGTTCACCCTAAATCCGATGGGGTTAGCCGTCCTGCAGAAGCCATTGCCAGACCGAAGGGAGCCGTGCCCGAGTGTATAGACTTGGGCGGTATGCACGAATGGGCTTGAAGAACGTGTTGTTCGCTTCGGCTGTCTTGGCGGCTGGCTTCGCGGCTTTGCCGGCGACCGCTGATCCCTGGGCGAGGCCCGGTGACGTGGCGTTGCGGCACGATCTGCGGTTGCTGGCGGACGCCGGCCTGATTCGTGCCCCGGTCAATGCTTGGCCCATTCCCTGGGCAAGTATCGCCGTCGACCTGGGCAGCGGCCGGGATCCGGCGAGGTTGGCGGGGCAGGATCCGGAAACCGTGGTGGCCTATGCACGCGTCACGGCCCGCTTGAACGAGGTCCGTGGTCTCACTGGGCTGCAGCCGAATCTGCGCGTGGCGCTGCGCAGCGATGATTTCTGGCTGCGCAATTTCGAGGATACGCCGCGCGAGGAAAGCGAAGTGCGTGCTGGCGTGAGCTGGCTCGGCGACCGCCTGGCGATGCGTGCGCAGCTGAGCTATACGCCTGATGCCTTGGACGGAGACTCGTCGTGGCGGGGCGATGGTTCGTATCTCGCCGGGATTCTGGGCAACCAGATCCTGTATGCCGGTGCGCTCGAGCAGTGGTGGGGGCCGGGTTACGACGACACGCTCATGCTCTCGACCAATGCGCGCCCGGTGGCGGGCTTGGGGCTGCAGCGCAACGTCGCTCGGCCGTCTCGGCACCCCTGGCTGGCGTGGTTGGGGCCCTGGACCTATGCCCTGAGTGCGGGCTTTCTGGAGAGCAACCGCGAGGTGCCGGATGCGCGCCTGCTCGCGTATCGCTTCGGTTTCCGGCCGCAAACCGCGATGGAGTTCGGCGTCTCCCGGATGGTAATCTGGTGTGGCAAGGGCAGGGATTGCGACGGTGCTGCGGTGTGGGACGCATTGACCTCGAGCGGTGAGTCGGGTCAGGCGCTGACGGCGTTCGACGCCCGCTGGCAGTCGCCCTTCGTCGATGGGCCTTGGGCCATCTACGGGCAGGCGGTGGCGCAAGACAAGGATCACGGTTTCTCGTCGAATTATTTCGGCCAGCTCGGCATCGAAACATGGGGTGCGCTGAATACTGCGGCAATCTCTGGGAGTTGGCGGGCCCACCTGGAGTACAGTAATACCCTCGCCAAGGCTTGGCAGAGCGAGCCGCAGCAAGATCTTGCCTACAATCATCCGATTTACGGTTCGGGGTTTCGCTACAAGTCGCGCGCCCTCGGCGCCGCGTTGGACGGGGACGGCGAGGTGCTTTCTGCGGGCGTGACGCTGGTGGAGTCACAGCGGAGCAGCTGGAATGTGCTGCTTCGGCATGGAACGCTGAACAAGCGAGGCGATGGTGAGGGTTTGGATGGCTTTCACTCGGTGACGCCGCAGGAACTCCGGATCACGGGCGCGCAGTTCAGCCATCGCCGCGCCATTGGCCGTGAAAACCTCAGGCTCGGTACCCTGAGTGCGGGTGTGGGGGTGCGCTACGCCGACAACCGGCGGACGGGTGATTCCGGCACCGACGCGCAGGCCTTTCTGCAATGGACCTGGGATTTTTCTGGGCTTTGAAGC
>SLTB01000314.1 GCA_007130155.1 Pseudomonadales bacterium | reverse complement strand
CGCCGTCATGCTCGATCTGAAGCGCCCCGCCACGGAAGCGCGAGGGCAACGTCACCACGAGGCTGGCGATCATTGCGTCGGACTTCTCCGAGTCCTGGTGGGGCGCGAAGAACTGGCCCGGGCCATAGATCAAGAGGTTGTGCAGTTCAGCCTTCAAGCGCGTGCCGGCCGGCAGGCCGAGGGCGGTGCGGATCTGCTCCAGCTCCGGTGCCAGCTTCGCCTGCCACGCGCGCTGGTCGATCTTCACGCGGGACTTCGGCACCTCCCAGGCATCCCGCACGCTGAGGTCGAGAACGGTCTTATCGCGCAGCCCGTAGCGGGCCGGCCGCGCCACCTTGCGCAGTGCCTCGGCGCTGGCCGACGTCAGAGGCAGCGGTACGGTACCGACGTCCTTGACGCTGAGGTCGAGAGCCGCAGCGGGCAGGTTGCGAGTGAGAGCGAAGGTCCCACCGCCCCGGATTCGGCTGAGTTCCACACTGATGTCGGCCATCGATCTGCGCTCGGACGACTCGGATGGCGCAGCAGGCTGCCTCGCCGGCTGCCCGCACGCAAGCCCCTTCAATCTGCCGCCAAGCCACAGTCCACCGAAATAGTGGACATCCACGAATCTCGGCCACCCCTTGATCCATCGGGACATGGGTCGCATGCTTGCCTTCGCCAACGCCCCAACCCTTTCGCAACAGGTCCTGCTGGCATGTCCGAGAAGATCGGCCGCAATGATCCCTGCCCCTGTGGCAGCGGTCTGAAGTACAAGCGCTGCTGTGGCTCCCAAAGCAGCCAGACAGGCGGCACCATTGGGCAAAGCTCCAACCTGCCGCCCAACGTGCAAGCGATGCTCGACGGCTTGAAGCAGCAGCCCTTCGAGCGCATCGAGGATGCCCAGGCCGCAGCCAACGACGCGATCAGTGCGCTCAACGCCAACCCCATGGACGACTTCGCGGGGCTGAGCCCGGGACAGATGCACCACGTGCTGTATCGGCCCTTCGACTCCCCCGATCTGCTGGTCTGGCCGGATCCTCTGGGTGTGATGCCGAGTGGCGAAGCCATCGAGCTCGCGACCGGACTGGCCGAGGCCTTGGGCCGTGAGGGGGTCAAGCGCACAGCGAAGGACAACTTGCCGCGGCAGCTCTGCCGTGAATTGATGGCACGCTGGCAGAACATCGCCGACGACGACGTGGGATTCGATCCGGGGAGACTCCACAGCGAGCTCGACTACGGGCTGCTGCATCGAGTCCGGCTGGCCATGGAACTCGGCGGGCTGATCCGCAAGTACAAGGGACGCTTCCTGCTCACCCGCAGCGGCAGCGACCGCTTCGAGCGGCACGGCCCGGCGGGCCTGTATCCCGCGCTTCTGCAAAGCTACGCCAGCCGGCTGAACTGGGGCTACGACGATGGCTTTCCGGAAGTGCCCATGCTGCAGCACAGCTTCCTGTTCACCCTGCACCTGTTGCAGCAGTTCGGCGCTGTGTGGCGACCGACGACGTTCTATGCGGAAGCGGTGCTGCGAGCGTTTCCGCCGCTCATCCGCGATTTCGTCGACGACCACTATTTTACCGCCGAAGAGACGTTTGGCCGCGCCTATGCGCTGAGGACCCTGGCGCGGTTTGCTGCGCCCTTTGGCCTGATCGAGTTCAATTCCTTCGATCCAGACGACTACAGGTCACCACGGCAGGTGCGGCGGCTGCCACTGCTCGCGGAAGTGGTGCAGTTCCGGTGATCCCAACGCTGCCATCAGGAGCCAAGCATCGGGCCCTTCGACGTCCAGCGACAACCCGTACATGAGTCTCTAGCTGCACACCTTCGGAAGGGCCCGAGCCAACAGGGTCGGCGCCGCATCACCGCGAAACACTCCATCGCCCAAAAGGTGACTGGCCAGTTTTGCGCCGTTGCCTGCAGACAGCGGGCGGCCGCGCGGAGCGCAGAGTCTATCCCTGTCTCGCGCACGTGGAACTCATCCTGGTTTTCTCCCGGCTGCATCGTCGCGACAGTCCGGTAGTTTCGGGCGTCGCTGAGATCATCGAGAGTCCTCGCAACACCACTCCTCTGCCCGCCGGCGCTTCGCAAGCCGAACTCTCTTGGAGGGCTGCCAGCGGGCAGTGCCTGCATGGGAACGGCCTGGGCCAAAACCCCTGGCCCAGCTTCGCCTGTCAGTCTCCTGATACCGCTTACGCCATCGTGCAGTACCTGATGACGGCTGTCCGCTATCCTCTGAGAAGCGTCAAGGACGACAGAGCAAACCCATGTGGAAGCACAGCTCGCCGGCCCCTTCCTGGCAGCCCTTGATGATTCCGCTGTTGCTGGTGTTGATGGCCATGGGACTGACCTGGTACTGGAGCAGTCCCGAGCAGCGGGAAGCCGCCCTCACCTGGCTGGGTCTGGTGCCGCCTGAGACGGAGCTTGTGCGCCCGCCGCTGGATATCCGTGCCCGCTCTCCTCTGCACGACCAACGCCCCATGGATCGCTGTCGGGCACCCACGCGCGACACCCGGGAAGTGGACACTCAGCCCGTTTACCGCTGGCGTGGCGAGCATGGGGAATGGGTGTTCAGTGACCGACCTGGACCTGCCGCAGAAACGGAAGATCTGTCGACGCAGTATCGGCCCCATGAGCAGTTCGCCAGGGTCCGGCTGCACGGCGAGAACTCACAATTCCCAGCCCAACTGCGCTCTGTCATCGGTACCGATGTCGAGCACATGAGCCGGGTGCTGCGCGACGCGCTGGATCTGCCCGTGCGCCAGATCGATCTGGACATCGTGCTCTACCGGGATCGGGAAACCTTTGCGGCATCCAGCGGCAACGCCGCGACGCTCGGCCGACAGGTCCGGGGTTTCTACCAGCACGCAACGAACCGGGTCAGCATTCTGGAGGCACCCAACTTCGAGACGACCCGACAGGTGGCACGCCACGAAGCCAGCCATGCCATGCTCGCTGGCATCTACGGCACCACGCCGATCTGGCTCAACGAAGGACTGGCCGAAGTGATGACGCGAATCGAGGTGACCGGCCAGCTCCGGGAAGTCACGGCGCACCCCGCCCATTCGCGCAGCGTCCAGCAGCAGTTCCGAAATGGTGGTAGCGGTGCGCTGGCAACCCTGCTTAGCCACGACCATGTGTCCTGGCGGCTGCGTCCATCGACACAAACCTATGCACAGGCCTGGAGTCTGGTGCATGAACTGCTGCGGGATGAATCGGGCCGAATGCTCATCCGAGCCGTGCTGGCCGCCCAGGAGGCAACACCCTGCCAACCCATCGACTCGATCGCCTTGGTGCAGGCCCACTTCCCAGGTGGCCTGCACGCCCTGGAAGCGCGTTGGCTGCAGCGGGCGAGAAGCGGGGACTGGCAGGCAGCCCTGCGCTTCTGACAGCGTCGCAGAGCAGCATTGAAGGCGGGCCAACTCCGATCACCACTTGGCCCACCCCTCGTCAGAGCCTTCGACGATGCGGACGCTGGAGTGACAGCCAAAAGTGAGGAGGATGTATGCCGACTCCCCCCCTCGCCGTTGCATTCGACGTCCTCGAAACGCTCATCGACCTTAAGCCACTGCACCAGCGGTTTACCGACATCGGATTGCCCGCCGAAATGCTGCAGCCATGGTTCCTCCGCTTCCAGCGTGATTGCATAGCTCTGGCACTCAGCGGCGACTTCGGTGAGTTCTATGCCGCAGCGCGCCAAGCCCTGCGCACGGAAAGTGGCCAAAGCGTCACCGAGGAACAGATCGATCACGTCCTCGGAGCCATAGGTACGCTGCCCGCGTACACCGCCGGGTGGTGCGCGCGGCTCGAAAGTTCCCATCGCGACATTTTCACGCCACCGGACGCCTCCGGCGCCGACCTCGAGCAGGTAGCCGAGGGGCTGCTCGCGCTGCCAGCTCATTGAGACTGCGGGAAAGGAACTGCCACGCTCCTGAGCCCTGACCGCCCGTGATCTCTGAGGCCGGGCACTGTGCGGGAATTCAGCGTTTGCGCACCTCTATCTCGCCTTGACCTCAACCGTGGCGTCGCTTTCCCGTAGCACAAAGTGCTACAAAAGGATTCGCCATGAAGTTCCTCTCCTCGAGCGATTTGCGCGATATGCCGGGCACGCTCAAGGATCAGGTCCGCGACGAGGATCTGGTCCTGGCCGGGTGCTCGACGAGCACCAAAGCGTCCTCGCGCGGGCGAGGTTCGGCTTCGCTGCGCGGGACGTACGCGTCCTGCTCAGGACCCTCGAAACGCTTGCCGAAGCCATGACGGCCCCTCCCCTGTCACTTCACCTGCCGGACCCGGACGATCTGCCCTTTCTCGAGGCTGCCCTCGCCGCGCGGAGCTGATGCTTTCATCACCGGCAACGTTCGGTTCTTTCGTCCACAGCGCGGCCGACAGCCGATGACCATCCTGACTCCAGCCGAGGCTGTTGCGTCCATGCACACCTGAGGCGGCCGTACTATCGATGTCACTGCGAAGACCAATGGACTAAAGCAGGCCAGATCGCGGGACATCTATTTGCGCAAAGCCATGGGCAGCCGGGTGAAGCCGCGATGCTGCAACGATGTGAAGCGCGGCAGATCGCTGCCCTCGAGCAGGGTCCAATTGGGCCAGCGCCGCTGCAGGGTCTCCAGGGCAATGCGTCCCTCGAGTCGCGCCAGCGGTGCGCCGACACATTTGTGGATGCCGATGCCGAAGGTCAGATGCTTGGCGGCGTTGGGGCGGCAGATGTCGAAGCGGTCGGGTTCGGGAAACACCGCCGGGTCACGATTGGCGGCGCCGAGCAT
>SLTB01000318.1 GCA_007130155.1 Pseudomonadales bacterium | reverse complement strand
TTGGGGGCGATCAGCGCCGGCGCCTGCGGGGGAGGTTTCGACCGCGGTTCCGTGGGAGCGGCTTCAGAGGTTGTCGCAAAACTCAGCGTGGCGCCCCTGTGGGAGCGGATTTATCCGCGAATGACCCCGCAAGTCATTGATTTCTCGCAGTCCATTCGCGGCTGAAGTCGCTCCCACGGAGTCTTGCCAACCTTTTGCGACACCCTCTTCAGCCGCGAAGTCTTTGGCGGATGGCCTTTCGCGGACAAGTCCGCTCCCACAGGCGGGTCACCGATCGTGGGTCACCAGAGGTCGTACTTCTGCAGTTCGTTGCGGCCCACCACCATGTGGTGTACCTCGTCCGGACCGTCGGCGAAGCGCAGGTGGCGCATGTCGGTGTACATCTCGGCCAGCGGCGTCCACTGGGAGATACCGGCGGCACCGTGCATCTGCATGGCCTGGTCGATGATCTGGCACACCCGCTCCGGCACCATGGCCTTCACCGCGCTGACGTAGACCCGGGCTTCCTTGTTGCCGAGCACGTCCATGGCCTTGGCAGCCTGCAGCACCATCAGCCGCATGGCATCGATGTCGATGCGGGCGCGGGAGATGATTTCGAGGTTGCCGCCGAGCTTGGCAATGGGGCGGCCGAAGGCCTCCCGGGTGGCGGACCGCTTCACCATAAGCTCCAGCGCCTTCTCGGCCTTGCCAAGGGAGCGCATGCAGTGGTGGATGCGGCCTGGGCCGAGGCGCAGCTGGGAGATCTCGAAGCCGCGGCCGACGCCAAGCAGGATGTTCTCCTTGGGCACCCGCACATCGGTGAAGCGCATGTGCATGTGGCCGCGGGGAGCGTGGTCCTTGCCGAACACTTCCATGGCGCCGAGGATCTCGACCCCGGGTGTGCCCATGGGCACCAGAATCTGCGATTGCTGCTTGTGGGAGGGCGCGTCGGGGTCGGTCTTGACCATGACGATCATGATCTTGCAGCGCGGGTCGCCGGCACCGGAGATGTAGAACTTCTCGCCGTTGATGACCCACTCGTCGCCGTCGAGGACCGCTGAGGTGCTAATATTGCGGGCATCGGAGGAGGGCAGGCCCGGCTCGGTCATCACATAGGCGGAGCGGATTTCGCCGTTCAGCAGCGGCTCGAGCCACTGCTTCTTCTGCTCTGGCGTGCCGACCCGTTCGAGGACTTCCATGTTGCCGGTGTCCGGCGCGCTGCAGTTCAGCGACTCGGAGGCCAGCGGCGACTTGCCGAGTTCGGTGGCGATGTAGGCGTAGTCAAGGTTGGTCAGGCCGCTGCCGTACTCGTTGTCAGGCAGGAAGAAGTTCCACAGGCCGTTTTCCTTGGCGGCGTTCTTCGCGCCTTCGAGCAGTTCGAGCTGGCGGGGATGCCAGGACCAGCGGTCCGTTTTCTCCTTGTCCAGCGCGAAAAACTCCTCGGTGATGGGATCCACGTTGTCGCGGATGTGCTTTTTGACCGCATCCATCAGAGGCTGGGCCTCCTCGGACATGGCCAACTGGAACAGATCGGCCACCAGGCCGGTTTGGGAATCCTGCATGGATCGTCACTCCCTCTCTCGTCATTGTATGGGGCCGATGGTAGCAGCCTACCGGCTGGCAGGGAGCAACGGCGCGCTCGCCCGGCGCTTTTCTGTCGAATCAGATGGGTGCCCAGCGATCTGCCGCAGATTCGCTGGGCGCCGTTTTCAGATCGTGATGGTGGAGCCAGGCTCCGGCACGCGCACGTCAAGGTCGTGGCCTTCGGACATCGCCTCGGCCAAGGCTTCCCGGGCGCTCTGCTCGCCATGGATGAGGTGAAAGACGGGGCGATTGCGAAACCCCTTGGCCCACCCGATGAGCTGGGACTGGCCTGCGTGGGCGGAGAAGCCGCCCAAGGTGTGGATCTGCGCCTTGACTGCAATCTCACTGCCGAGCAGCCTGACTTTCTGCACGCCATCCACCAGCATCCGGCCCAGGGTGCCCTCGGCCTGGAAGCCCACGATCACCACATGGTTCTGCTGCCGCCAGAGGTTGTACTTCAGGTGATGGCGGATGCGCCCGCCGCTGCACATGCCGGCGCCAGCAATGATCACCGCCCCGCCCTTGATGCGGTTGATGGCCATGGACTCCTCGACGCTGGCACTGAACTGCAGCGGCGGCAAGGCCTGCTCGAGGGCCTTGCCGCCGGCCTGCTCAAGCCTGTCGAGATCCTCGGCGTCGAGCAGGTGTCTGCGGCGGTCGTAGAGCCGGGTGACGCCGATGGCCATGGGGCTGTCCAAAAACACCTTCTGCTGGGGCATGCGGCCTTCGTGGTGGAGGATACCGAGGTGATAGAGCACCTCCTGGGTCCGGCCGACCGCGAACGCCGGTATCAGGACGTTGCCGCCATTGCTGTCGGCGTCGGCGAGGATGCCGGCCAGCTCGTCGATGGTCTCGTTCAGCGGCCGATGGTCGCGGTTGCCGTAGGTGCTTTCGAGCAGCACGGCATCGGCGTGCTCGAGCCGCGAGGGATCGTTCATCAGCACTGAATCGGCATTGCCGAGATCGCCTGAGAACACCAAGTGGCGCCGGCGACCGCCGCTGTCGATCATCAGTTCGACGATGGCTGAGCCGAGGATATGACCGGCATCTTGGAATACCAGGTCCACACCCGAACGGATGGCTTCGCTCTTTCCGTAGGGCAGCGGCTGGCAGAGATCGAGGGCCTCTTCCACATCGTCGATGGTATAGATGGGCTCGAGCAGCTTTCTCCCGGCTCGTTCCCGTTTCTTGTTCTCCCACTCGATGTCCTTGCTCATCACGAAGGCCGCGTCCCGGAGCATGATGTCCAGCAGGTCGCGGGTGCCCGTGGTGCAATACACCGGCCCCCGATAGCCGTCGCGGACCAGTTTGGGCAGCAGGCCGGCGTGATCGAGATGGCCATGGGACAGCACCACTGCACTCACTGTCTTGGCCAGCTTACGCAGGGAGGCGCGGTTGCTGCGCTCGGCCTGGGCACCGCCCTGCCGGATGCCGCACTCGAGCAGCACGGTGGCCGTGTCCGTCTCGAGCAGGTAGCGCGAACCGGTGACTTCGCCGGTGGCGCCGAGAAAGGTCAGTTGGGCCATGTCAGTCTCAGTAGTGGGGCGGAGGGGGTTCTTCGTTCTGGCTCGAGCCATCGGAGAGGTCGGCCTGCCTGACTGCCTCGCGGGTCTGCTGGAGCTGATCGCGCAGCTCGTCGATGACGCGCTGCTGCGTCGTGACGACAGTTTCCAGATGGTGCAATAGATCGTCGAGGAAAGCATAGCGGCCTTCGAGGTCGGTCAGGCGCGCTTCCAGATTGGCGTCGTTCACTGCAGGATCAGCTCCTTCGAATACATGCGACGGCAGGGACGAGCCGTGGATTGTACTGGGCTGGGGCGATACTTGTGGCAACGGTGTGGAAATGAAGCCAAAGGCCTGGCCTGACGCCGAGGCACTGGTGATTGGCGCCGGCCACAATGGCCTCACCTGTGCGGCCTACCTGGCGGCGGCTGGCCTCACGGTCTCCGTGCTGGAGCGGCGCCATGTCGTGGGCGGCGCCGCAGTGACTGAGACCTTTCACCCGGGTTTCCGCAACTCGGTGGCGGCCTACACGGTTTCGCTGCTGCATCCGAAGGTGATCCGGGATCTCGACCTCACTCGCCAGGGGCTCGAGATCGTCGAGCGGGAGGTGGCCAATTTTCTGCCTACACGATGGTCGCTACCTGCTGGTCGGGGAGGGGCGAACAGCGGCCGAGGTGGCGAAATTCTCCGCGCAGGATGCCGGGCGGCTTGCGGACTATGGTGCACGCCTCGAGGCGATCTCAGGGGTGCTGCGTGAGCTGGCGCTGCACACGCCGCCTAACGTCACGAATGAGGGGTGGCTGAACGCATTGCCGGAACTGCTGCGCAGCGCTCGGGTGGGACGGCGTCTGGCGCGTCTCGACGCTTCGCTGCGACAGACGCTGCTGACGCTGTTCGCGGGTTCGGCCGGTGATTAGCTGGACGGCTTCTTCGACAGCGATCCCATCAAGGCAGTCCTTGGCTTCGACAGCATCGTCGGCCACTACGCCAGCCCCTACTCGGCCGGGTCAGCCTATGTGCTGCTGCACCATGTCTTTGGCGAGGTGAATGGCCGCAAGGGTGCATGGGGACACGCCATGGGCGGCATGGGTGCGATCACTCAAGCCATGGCGCGAACCTGTGAGGAGCGGGGGGTGAAGATCGCCGTCAACGCTCCGGTCGGGGAGCTGCTGGTGGAGCAGGGCCGGGTGGTCGGTGCGGTCAGGGAGCAGGGCGAGGTGCACCGGGCCCGCATCGTGGTGTCCAATCTCAATTCCCGGACGCTTTATCAGGGCCTCATGGACCCGACAGATGTGCCCACCGCAACCCGTGAGCGCATGCGGCATTGTCGCTGTGGCTCGGCGAGTTTCCCGATGAACGTCGCGCTGTCGGAGCTACCGGATTTCACCTGCCTGCCTGCCCGGTCGGAAGCGGGCACCCCACCATACGGCGGGGATCATCCTGGCGCCGAGCCTGGGCTACATGGAACAGGCCTACTTCGATGCCCGCACCTTCGGCTGGTCCCGGCGCCCCATCGTCGAGATGGTGATTCCGTCCACGGTAGATGACAGTCTCGCGCCGCCTGGACAGCACGTGGCCAGCCTGTTCTGTCAGCACAGGGCGCCGGTGTTGCCCAGTGGCATGAACTGGGATGATCACCGCGAGTGGGTGGCTGATCTGATGATTGATACGGTGACCGAGTATGCC
>SLTB01000030.1 GCA_007130155.1 Pseudomonadales bacterium | reverse complement strand
CGCCATACCGGCGGGGCGCGTTGATGGATGTGGTCGAGGATCTTGCGGATGACGGCGGGATCCGTGGCATCAGCGATCACCCGCAGCCGTCCACCGCAGTAAGGGCAGAGCGTGATATCGAGCGCCATAGCGACCCAGAGGATCAGCGAGGGTCGGCGTCACGCTGTAGGTTACCCAGCCTTCCGGCAGCAGGCGCTCGCCTTCCCACACGCCATCATTCTGAAACAGCAGACCGAAGCGCAACCAGTCCCGCGCCGTGGCATACCCGAACGACGATCCCACCAAAGTGCCGGAGGCATCCGAAGCGATCGTGGTCCGGGTCATGCCGATGGGATGGAGCAGACGCTCACGGACATAGGTGTGGTAGTCCTCGAGGCTGTCGAAACTGTCGCGCAGAATGCGCTGCAGGAGATTGGTGGTGCCGCTGGAATAGTTCCAGAGCGTGTCCGGTTCGGCGATCAGCGGCTTGCTGGCGGCAAAGCTGCCCATGTCGTCGCCATGGGGGCCGAACAGCATCTGTACCGCATCGGACTTCAGAGAGCCATAGACCTCGGCGAATTCGAGCCCGCTGGAAGCTCGCAGCAGTTGGTCCAGAGTGATGTGGCGACGGGGATCATCCGACCCCTGCCACTCAGGGACCGGTGCCGGATCGTGCAGGTTCAAAACGCCGTCCCCCACCCGCAGACCGATCAGTGCATTGGTCACGCTCTTGGTCATCGACCAGCCGGTCAGCGGCATATGACGGCCGAAGCCCGGCGCATAGCGTTCGGCAATGATCTGTCCCTGCCAGACGATGGCCAGGGCACGTGTGCCGGTGGCGTTGTCGGCGTCTGTGCCGAACGCCGCATCCAGCAACCCGTCGAGCGTGGAGGCATCGAAGTCCGGAAGCCGATCCTCGGCGAATCGATCACCGGTCGGCCAAAGTTCACCGTCCATATCAGGCGCTGGCGGCAGGCGGGAAAGATCGATCTGCCCCCGTAACGAGTCGGCATCGCTACCGACGATCCTGGTGCAACCCAGACCGGGCCGGAACAGGCTGTCCGACCGCACCCAGAACAGGGCCGTGGTGGTGCGCCCGCTCTGCGGATCAATGGAGACGGAAACCTGGTCGAGGGCGCCACCGCCGAGTTCCGCATCGAGCACCGCGCCGGGTGCGCGCCCGGAAACGAACACCGCAGAGCAGAGCAGCTTGCCTTTGTTGGCGGAACCCACCGACGCCAGAATGTGAGCTTCGCGAAGCCCCCAGATCACGAAGGTCACCAGGATCAGGGCTCCGAGGACGAGCAGGAGACGGAGCGGCGCCATCCCCTGCTGCCACCATCGAACCGCAGACATCGATCTGCTCACGCAACGCTCCCCCATGTACCCATTGAATTCGACAGCGCGGATGATTGCCGCATCTGCCTGCCGAATCCAGGGGCAGCGTCAGGAGCCGGAGCGATCCTGCCCTTTGCCGGCGGGCTGACGCCCGCGACGTTCCAGCCGCTGCTCGGCCCGCAGGCCATCGAACTGCTCGAGCTGTTCAGGCGTCAGAATGCCCGCCAGCTGCTCCCGAGTGGCGGCCGCGATGCGATCCCGTTCGGCGACCATCGCGTCACGCAGGGCGCGACGATCACGGACTTCCCCGTCCTGCTCCGAGCGCAGCGTACGCATCTGCTCCCGCATGGCGGCGAAGGACTGCTCGAGCACTTGGCGCACCGGATCGACCTGGCTCGAATGCAGTTCGAGACGCTCGCTCAGCTGGGCCATCATGCGATCCAGACCAGCCTCGCCACGACCACTGTGCATCGCGTCGAAACGATCCATCTGGGCCGGCGTCAGAATGCCACTGAGCTGCTCGCGCACCGCGGCACGACGCTCCTGCCAACCTGCACCATCCGTCCTGCCAACGCCCAGGCGCCCCTCGGCCAGGATAGCCTGGACCGGATCGACCTGGTTGGGATGCAGATCCAACGCTTCACTGAGGTGATCACGCCGCCGAGCGCGCTGCTTCTCACGCCAACTCTCCATTTGCGCCACCTGTTCGGGCGTCAGGTCTTCAGCCATCACGACACTGCCGTAGCCAGGGCTCGGCAACGACAGGATCAGAACGCCAGAAGCGATGCAGCAGGCCATGCGGATGATGATGGGGTTCACCATGATGTGTCTCCTTTGGCTTCGGCCCGGATGACCACGATGGCACCGGAACGAAGCCAGTCTCACCTTCGACTGCGTAGCAGATGCGGGCGAATCGAGGAGAAAAGGTGAACTTCGACCTCGTATCCTCAGACAACCCGGGCAACAGGGTATCTTTGCCCCATGCCAGCGTACTCTGAACCATGAGCCTACCCAAGCCACCCGCCATGGGCCTGCGCGGCAGGCTGGTCATCATCATGATTTTGATGGCCGTCACCGTCGTGGTGCTCGATACCACACTGACCCGCTGGGCTTTTCAGGCCCGCTTCCTCTCCTACGTCAACGAGCAGGAACGGGAAGTGGTGGAGCGTCTGGCGCAACAGCTCGCTGACGTCCACGCCGAGTTTGGTGACTGGCGGCTCCTCGAAAGTCGCCGCAATCTCG
Source organism: Pseudomonadales bacterium (assembly GCA_007130155.1). GTDB lineage: Bacteria > Pseudomonadota > Gammaproteobacteria > Pseudomonadales > Azotimanducaceae > SLTB01. Next base: position 2,210 of record SLTB01000030.1, on the reverse strand, counting down.
CTCGACTTCTGATGCGCAACCTCAGCGAAGAAGCGGCTGGAGACCTGCGTGAGGGCTCACGCCCGCCTGGACCACGCGAAGAACTCCGCGAAGACCTGCGTGAGAACCTGCGCACCACCCGCATGCTGCTGCCGCGCTTGCACGTCCTCGATGCCCAGGGTCGACAGGTGGCGGGACCGCGGGAAGCGCTGCCGACTGATCCCCAACCTTTCTTCGCTCCCATCGTCGTCGAAGGCGTCGAGGTCGGCCGCGTGGCCTTGACGCCGCTCAACACCCTGGCGCGGGAGGCCGATCTCCGCTTCGTCCGCGAACACATGCGCACCCTGTGGTGGATTGCCCTGATCGCCGTGATCCTGGCCAGCCTCGTTGGTATCGCCTTAGGTCGGTACCTGCTGGCACCCGTTCGTGCCGTGGCGACAGGTGCCCGCGAGCTGGCAGCAGGCCACTACGATACCCGCCTGAATATCGATCGCAGTGACGAACTCGGCGCGCTGGCGCGAGACTTCAACCTGCTGGCCGCCGGCCTGGAGTCCAACCGGGAATCGCGACGTCGCTGGCTCGCTGACATTGCCCATGAGTTGCGCACGCCCCTGGCCGTACTCCGAGCCGAAATCGAAGCTCTGCGCGACGGTGTGCGAACCCTGGATCATGACGCCATGGCCGCGCTGGCCGATGAGGCCGCAAGGCTCGGACATCTGGTGGACGATCTGCATCATCTGGCCCTGGCCGACGCCGGCGCCCTCTCTTACAACTTCGCCGGCCTCGATCCGATCGCCCTGCTAAACACCACGGCTCAGCGCTATCAGCAGCGGCTGGAAGCGGCGGGTCTGACCCTGAAGCTGGTGTTGCCGGACACGGCTCCTGAGCTGTTCGCCGACGGCGAACGCCTCGAGCAGCTGCTGGCGAATCTACTGGAGAACAGCCTGCGCTATACCGATGCCCCCGGCACGGTGCAGCTTTCGCTGGGCAGCTCTGCCGACAACACTGAGGTGCGGATCGAAGTCGACGACAGTGCGCCTGGGGTCCCGGCAGAGGAATTGCCGCAACTGTTCGAGCGATTCGCTCGCCGCGAGGCGTCCAGGGACCGGGCAAGCGGCGGCTCCGGCCTCGGCCTCGCCATCGCCCGGCGCATCGCTGAGGCCCACGGTGGCCGCCTCGAAGGTGATGCCTCGGAACTCGGCGGCGTGCGCATGACCCTGCATCTGCCGCGCCCAACGGATGCCACAGCAGGGAAGCCAGCTTGACCACGCCTGCCCGCCCGGGCCGCATTCTCATCGCAGAGGATGAAGTTCGCCTCGCCACGGTGCTGCGCGACTACCTGCTCGCGGCCACATACGAGGTGACCCTCGAACACCGGGGCGATACCGCGCTGGCCCGCATCGAAGCCGATCCACCCGATCTGCTGCTGCTCGATCTCATGTTGCCGGGACTCGATGGCATGGAGCTCTGCCGACGCATCCGCAGCGCTGACGACCCGCGAGTGGCGCAGCTGATCGTGATCATGATCACCGCCCGGGTCGATGAAGTGGATCGTCTGCTCGGCCTCGAGGTGGGCGCTGACGACTATGTCTGCAAGCCCTTCAGCCCACGTGAAGTCGTGGCACGTGTCCGCGCCCAGTTGCGCCGCATCGAACGCCTCAATGCCGCGCCTGAGGCAAGCGGCATCAGTGTCGACACTGCCGCCATGCGGGCGCGGGTCGCAGGAGTCGACGTCGACCTGACGCCTGTGGAGCTGCGCATCCTCGCCCGCCTTCTCGAGCACCCAGGTCGGGTGTTATCGCGCCAGCAGCTGATGGATGCAGCCTACACCGACCACCGCGTCGTCAACGACCGGACCATCGATACTCACATGAAGAATTTGCGCCGGAAGCTCAGCGAGGCGCTGGGGCACGAGGCGTCCATCAGCTCGGTGTATGGGGTGGGCTACCGCTACGAGGGCTGAGCGTCACAGACTCGCAGACTTCGATCGGAGGCGCTGTTGTGGGAGCGGACGGAGCGCAGCGCAGTCCGCGCAGGCGGCGTAGCCGCCTGCGAGCTGACAGCCGGCGGATAGGAAAAATAACGTGTCTTTTTCCTACCTGCCTCAAGGATGCCCAGCGGTTCAGCAACGGTCAATGACGTGTCCTTCCGATCCATAGTGACCGGCATGTGAGAAATCTCACGCAGCATCGGGTCGGCTTCCTACAAGCCCGCGAGCCGATCAGGAACGT
>SLTB01000025.1 GCA_007130155.1 Pseudomonadales bacterium | reverse complement strand
CGCCTTGTCTTTACCGGCATCTCCGCGCCCTCGCTTCGCGTATCGGTGAGATATGCGGGCTAAAGGCGCCTCTCCAGACCCAAGGGCTGAGATGTGTTCGGCGCAAGCGTGCGGACTTGCTGTCGCGTCGTGGCATATGCCTTGCAAGAATTCATGGTTCGAGCGCAGCTGCTGACGCACTGCTGCCAGGTTCTCTATCGGGGAAACGGATGATTCGAAGTAAACTCTCAAGAGCTCCAATGGGTGCTCTGCTGTTGGCGTTCAGCCTTGCCGCCGTCTCGGGACCCGCCATCAGTCAATCCTGGACGGAGCACTGGCCGGACCCGCCGCCGGATTCGGCGATCGAGTTCCCGGACTCGCTTGACGCCAAGCTGAAGCGGTTGACCGAGGAGCAGCGGGAGTTCATCCGCAGTCGCAATAACGTCCGGCAGTTCGCCTCACCGGAGCAACTGATCGAGACCTTGCAACGGCGCAGTCCCGACGAGGTCGTGGCCTACGTGGAAGCCATGATCTGGGTCACCAGGCAGCAGCAGTTCGAAGCGGGCCGGGATCAGCCCAGCATCGCGCTGGACACCACCTCGCCGGAGTTCAAGAGTCATCTGGTTCGTCGGCCGGCGAGCTTCGATCCACCGAGGGAACCGGGGCCCATCGATCTCTCCCGCTACGGCATGGGCAGCCGTCACACCGGCAGTATTCCCACCTATGCCAACGCGCCGGTGGCCATCACCCCTGAAGACCTGATCGCCGGTGAGGTCGACGTGGCCTTCGTCGGCGCGCCGCTGAACATGGGCGGCGGTTGGCGGGATGGTGCAGATGGCCCGCGATCCTTGCGTCCCTTCGGTCGCCGCAGTCAGATGGGAGGGAACGATCAGTACACCCAGGTGAATCCGAGCAGCGAACTCAATATCGTCGATTACGGCGATATCGCCATCGACAATTTCAGCACGGAGCGAAGCGTCCAGCATGTCCGCGAAGTGGTGCGGGAGATTGCCGAAACGGGCGCCATACCCTTCATCATCGGTGGCGACCACTCGCTTGAGTACCCCAACGTCGCCGCTCTGGTGGACGTCTACGGCAAGGGCAATGTCACGGTCATCCACTTCGATGCCCATTCCGACATCAGCCGTGATCGCGCCCATCTGATCGATCATGGCCAGCCGATCTACCGTCTGATTTCTGAGGGGCTCATTACCGGTGCGGACTTTGTGCAGGTGGGTCTGCGTGCCGGTGGGCCGAATGAGACCCAGTTCACCTGGGCGCGCAATCAGGGCTTCCGCTATCACACCATGGCTGAAGTGGAGCGCTACGGCTGGGATGCAGTCCTGGATCGCATCGTTGCCGAGATCCCGGCAGGACGGAAATTGCACATCTCCTTCGACGTCGATGTGCTCGACCCCTCTTACATTCTCGGCACCGGGACTCCGGTCTCTGGGGGGATGACGCCGCGGGAGGCGATTCCCATCGTCCGCCGACTGTGTGCGAAGGCCAACGTGGTCGGATTCGATATCGTCGAAATCCAGCCCGCGCTGGATCCAGGTTACGCAACAACCCTGCACAGCTCGGCCATCGTCCAGGCCTGCCTGGTGGGCATTGCCATGCATCGTCTGGGTCTGGACCCGACCCACCTGAGCCCGATCTCCATCGATCACGCCCAGGATGACTACCACCAGCGGACGGGAGGCTGATATGACGATGTCGTGGAATCGAATGCCCTTGCTTGCCTCGCTCCTGGTTGTGGGGCTGCTGGGTGTGATGGTCTGGCAGCCGCTTGCTGCCCAGAGTGTCGGCGCGGAACCCATTCCCGCCGAGCTATGGCCCAAGCTGTCTGAACTCTCGGGCGAGCAACGGACCTTCCTGCAGGGCCCTTATCCTGTGCGCGTAATGGGTTCCCGCGCTCAGTTGGTGCGAATCCTCGAGCAGCGCAGCCCTGAGGAGATTGCGGTGTTCGTGGCCGACATGATGCAGGTCGTCGAAGCCTTCAAGTACGAGGCAGGCGTCGACATGGGCGAGATCCCGCTCAATCCCGAGGCAACCGCGTTCAATGGCCACACAGTCGTGATCCCGGAAATTCTCAAGGAAAGATGGCGGGAGCCCGGCCCCTTCAGTCTCAACAGGTACGTCGATGAATGGGGTGGCATTCCCACCTTTGCCGGTGCGCCGGTGGCGATCACGCCGGAGGATCTTCGGGTCGGAAGGGTCGACATCGCCATTGCCGGCATTCCCCTCAACTTCAGCAGCGGCCGGCGCGATGCCCAGAACGGACCCGGCGCCCTGCGGCTGATGCATGGGATCGCCGACCGGGACGTCTATTCCATGGTGGATCCCGCCTCGGTGTTGAGCATCGTCGACTACGGCGATTTCTCCGTCGATCATCTTAGCGTCGAACGTAGCATCGATCACGTTCACGACATGGTCTTTGAGGTGATTGGGGCCGGGGCCGTGCCGTTTCTGGTCGGTGGGGACCACTCGGTGATGTATCCCACCGTCCGGGCCGTCCGGGCGGCCCACCCGGATCAGGCCCTGAAAGTGGTGCACTTCGGCGCCCACTACAACGCGGAGCGGACTCGCGCTCACAGCCTCACGGATCGCGATGCCATCTATCGGCTGCTCAGCGAGGGCGTCGTGGACGGCTCCAATCTCATTCAGGTCGGGCTGCGTGGCCCACGGCTCACACCCGAAGCCCTGGTCTGGCTGCGTGAACAGGGCGTGCGCTATCACACCATGGCCGAAGTGGAGCAGCGCGGCTGGCCGGCGGTCATGGAACGGGTGATCGCTGAGGCGAAGTCCGGCGGAGATAGGGTCTACATCTCCTTCGACGTCAGTGTGCTCGACCCCAGCCAGCTCGCAGCGGTGGGCAGGGCGGCACCGGGCGGTCTGACCGTTCGTGAGTTGACCCCTCTGCTGCGGCGCCTGTGCGCCGAGACCGAGATCGCTGGCTTCGAACTGATGGATCTCGCGCCCATGCTGGATCTGAGCTACGTCAGTACCCTGAACGCCAACCACATGCTCAACGCCTGTCTCGCCGGAGTGGCCATGCGCCGCTCAGGGTTGGTGGCCGATCACTACCTGGATCCGATGAGCGTGGATCACGGGCAGCCATGATCCATCGAACCTGAGCCCGGTCCGGCGTATCCTCGAGGCAGACTGGCTCTTGCCAGGCTGCTCGGGGAGGCCGCTATGCTCAGGAGAGATGGCAGGTCGATCTGATTCGATCACCTGCAGCCGCTCTGCGACCCTTCGTGCAGTGCCTGTGGTTCAAGCAGGCGGTGCCGAGCCCGGCGCCGCGGGAACGGGTTCTGCCTACCGGCACCATGCACATCGCCTTCAGGCTTGCGCCGGAAGCCCGCCGTGTCTATCGCTCGGATCAAGACCCCCACGGTCACGCCTTGGCCTGGGGTGTCGTTCGGGGGCGCGCGCAGCAGCGCCTTCTTCAAGGACGTCCTGGTTCCAGCGCGTTCCGTGGGGGCCATGCTGCGCCCGGAGGCGGCCTCGGCCTTGCTCGGTTGTCCGGCTGACAGTCTGGCCGAACGCCACCTGCCGCTGTCCGCATTCTGGGGCGATCTCGCGCACAGGCTGTGTGAGCGCCTGATGGGCATCGGTGACGCGGAGGAAGCCCTGGCGCTTTTCGAAGCGGCGCTGCTGGCTCGATTGCCGCGTGTGCGTGGGCTGCATCCAGCGATGGCGGCTGCCCTCGACCGCTTCAGTGGCGGTGAGCCTGTAGCGGGCCGCCCATGCCGCCAGCGGCTACACCCAGCGCGGTTTCATTGCCCTGTTCCGGCGTGAAGTGGGGCTGGCACCGAAACGCTACTGCCGGGTCCTGCGTCTGCAGCATATCCTGGCCCACTGGAGTGAGGCACCGGCCAGCGGCCTGGCTGATCTGGCGCTGCAGGCAGGCTACAGCGATCAGGCCCATTTCCAGCGCGAGTTCCGCGCCTCGACCGGCACCACCCCAGGAACCTTCCGCGCGCTGTCGCCGTCGCTGTCCCAGCACGTGCCGCTGGCGTCAGATTTGTTCAATCCGAACGGGTCCGACCTGTCCTGATCTGCCGACTGGGTATCCATCAGTTCTCAGTGAGCGAGGTGAATCATGCAAGCCCAGGAGATGTTCCCCTATCTGCATGTCCGTGGCGCCGCGGACGCCATCGATTTCTACCAGCGCGCATTCGGTGCTTGCGAGAAGTTCCGGCTGGCAGAGCCGTCTGGCCGTATCGCCCACGCGGAGCTCGATTTTGGCTGTGCGACGCTGATGCTCGCCGACGAGTTTCCCGAGTTCGACATTCAGGGTCCGGCGGCCCGTGGTGGCACGACGGTCACCCATGCACCTGCATGTGGATGATGCGGACGCCTGGATCGCGCGGGCGCTGGCTGCCGGCGCCGAGCTGGAGCGGGAGGCCGCCGATCAGTTCTACGGCGAGCGCTCCGGCAGCGTCCGCGATCCCTTCGGCCATCGCTGGAACATCGGTCACAGCATCGAGGAGGTGACTGCCGAAGAGATGCAGCGGCGCTACGACGCGATGATGTCGCAGTCGAAGTGATGCATTCCGCGTTGTGGTGGGAGCGGACTTGTCCGCGGAGACCTTGGCGGCTGAAGAGGGTGTCGCGATTCTCAGCGATGGACCACTGCGGGATTTATCCGCTCTCACAGGGCTCGCGCCGCCGAGATTTGCAACACCCTCTGAAGCCGCTCCCACAGTTAGGGAAGCGCTGATTTATCAGCGGTTCCTGCGGCACATCCATGTGCCGCACTCGGCGTGCGCTGAACAATTCAGGACGAATTGTTCAGCGCTTCCTT
>SLTB01000024.1 GCA_007130155.1 Pseudomonadales bacterium | reverse complement strand
CACTTCCGTGAGCAGGCGCAGCGCGGTGCTGCGCACCGCCAGGGCCTGCTCGAGATCGACGTGATAGCGGGCGCTGAGGTCGGCGACGGTCTGCTCGCGAATATCGGACTGGTGCTGACGCCCGAGAAGGTCCCACAAGAGGCCCTCTCGCAGCGCCCCAATGGAAGTTTGCATTTGCTTGATGCCCAGCGACTTGAAGATGGCAGCGAGGATGGCGACACCGCCAGGAAACACGGGCGCCCGCTGACCTGGAAGACCGGGTAGCGCCAGGCGTTCGACCTGACCGACATCGACGAGGCGGGCCTGCAGGCGCTTGAGGGCATCAGCGGTGATAGCCTCTCTCCCCCAGCCTTGGGCGGCGGCCACGTCCTGGATGGCGAGAATGGTCCCAGAGGCGCCGATAGCTGAGTCCCAGCCGTGACTGCGGTAGCGGCTGACGATCGGTGCGAGTTCCTGGCGGGCTGCAAGCTCTGCTGCCTTCATGGCTGCCGCGGTGATCCGGCCGCCTGAAAAGAATTCGGCGCTCATGCTCACACAACCCATGTACAGGCTGTCCATGGTCTGCGGCTGAAATTGTCGCCCGAGGATGACTTCGGTGGAGCCGCCACCGATGTCCACCACTAAGCGGCGTTCCTGATTGTCTTCAAGGGAGTGCGAGACGCCCAGGTAGATCAGGCGGGCTTCCTCGCGGCCGGAAATGATCTCCACCTCGTGTCCGAGGGCGGCGCTGGCCCGCTCCACGAACGCCAAGCCGTTGCGCGCCTTGCGCAGGGTGTTGGTGCCTACCACGCGGACGCTGCCTTCAGGCAGTCCGCGCACGCGCTGACCCATGCGTTCCAGGCTGGCGAGTGCACGCTCCACGACCTGGGGGCTCAGGCGATTGCTGGCATCGAGACCTGCTGCCAGCCTTACCATGTCCTTGAGGCGATCGAGGACCATCAGGCGGCTGCCAGCAAAGCGGGCAACGATCATGTGGAAGGAATTCGAGCCGAGGTCCAGCGCTGCGATCGTTGCCCCAGGGTCGGCTTCGGGGTCCGGAAAGCGTCCTCTATCTGGATCGGTGGGGGTCATGAAGCAACGGCTGCCATAGGGGGTGCGAGTGCATTGTACGGCCTGACCGTTCGCTGTCGACCTGTCATCCGTGTTCGGTGACCAGCGGCGGCAGTGGACAGTCGAGGGCTGCGGCCACACCGTGCAGCAGATCGCGCTCAGCGTCGAGAATTCGGCCGTTGTGCAGCACACATTGGATGCAGGCCTTCAGCAGGCGCGGCTGCGCCAGAGGGTGAAGATCCCGCAACTGACGCATGGCCGACGACAGTCGGGCCATGTTGGGGTCGGGTTCGGCTTCGAAGCTGACGTCATCGAGCTCAATGGAAGCCGCGGCGGCCGCATAGGCGGCGCGGGCGGCTTCGCTGTCATCCTGCCCGGTCCGGGCGACGGTCGACAGCAGGGTGGCTATGGCCGGCGCCAGGTTGCCCAGGGATTGACGCCCTGCGCGGCGTCGGCGGACGCCTTCGAAATGGGGGCTGAGTTCCTTCAGCAGGACCTGATGCAGGACCCACTCGAAGGCGTGGATGCTGCCGTCGGAGCGGATCAAGGCGGCCAGGGTGTCGATGAAGCGACGGAACTGAGCCTCGCTGAGGCTCTTCAAGGCCGGCATGGCCAGCTGCAAAAGCGTCAGGCGCTGTCCTGCAGGCAGTTGTTTCTGTGCCGTGCGCAGGTCATCGATCAGCTCAGGGACGCCGGGTTCGGCGCGTTCCTTGAGCAGTGCCATCTGGGTATTGAGCAGGTCCTGATCCGATGCCAGCAGCAGGCTGTAGATCATGGCGCGGGCCCCGTAGGGATCATGGCTGGCTTCATAGAGGGGCTTGGGGATGCCTTCGATGATGACATGGGCTTCATCGACGTCATCGGGTGTGACCTGACCGATGCGCCCTGCAGCCGAGTCGGCGAGAACGCCAGCTGCCATCACGCCCCCGAGTACTGCACCGGCAGCAGGCGGCAGGCCGTCCAGCACTGCCGACCCTGGATTGAGGGGGTCGAGGGGATTGAGCGTCTGGCTGGCTGCGGCGAACTTGCGGTCGGTGTCGCTGGCGACCTCCTCCTGGTGTGCCCGCGGGGTCACAGCCGGAAATTTGCCGTCCCAGGCCGGATCCACTGCGCGAATGCGATCCGCAAGCGGCGGGTGCGTCGCAAGCCCGGAGAACAGCTGGCTTCTGCCGCCGCCCACCGGGCCGAAGAACATATGGCTCATTTCCTCGGCACGCCCATCACGGACCTTCGACGTTGCCGACAGGGAACCGATCTTGCGCAGGGCGCCGGCGAGACCCGCGGGATTGCGGGTGAACTGGACGGCGGAGGCATCAGCCAAGAACTCACGCTGGCGGCTGACGGCGGCCTTGATCAGATTGCCGAAAAAGGTGCCGATGTAGCCCACCATAAGCAGTGCAATACCCAGTATCGCAACCTGGGCGGCCCCGCCACCGCGGCGCGAGCTGCTGCTCTGGCTGAAGCCCCGGCGGGGACGACTGATCAGCAGTGAACGCCCGATGATTCCGATCACCAGAATGCCGAACAGCACCGACATCAGGCGGATATTCAGTCGCATGTCGCCGTTCAGGATATGGCTGAATTCGTGGCCGATGACGCCCTGGAGTTCGTCTCGGTCGAGCATTTCCAGGGTGCCGCGGGTGACGCCTATAACGGCGTCGTCAGGGCTATAGCCTGCTGCGAAGGCGTTGATGCCGTCCTCGTCGATGACGTAGACAGGCGGTACGGGCAGTCCCGAAGCGATGGCCATTTCCTCCACCACGTTGAGGACCCGGCGTTCGTCCCGGTTCTTGCTGTTGGGGGGCAATTGACGGCCGCCGAGACTCTCGGCAATGGCACGGCCGCCCTGGGACAGGCTCAGGTGCCGGAACACACTGGCGACGATCACCACGCCGATGACGCTGCCGCCGATGCCGAGAATCAGGCCCGGCGAGAGGGCGTAGAAGATTTTCTCGAGGCTGATATAACCGCTGGGCGGCATGTTGAAGGCGATGGTGGCCGCCACGAGAAAGACCGTGAGCGCAATGAGCGCGAACACGGCACCGATGAACAGGCCCACCAGCCGCAACGTGGTGCGATGCGCCGCAGCCTGGGCCTCGAAGAAGTCCATGGTCCCGGACATGTTTCAGATCACCCCTGGACTGGCAGGATTACTGGAATGACACCTGCGGTGCCTTCCTGATCTGCTCCGCATCCTCGAACTGCAGCAGAGTCGCGTCCTGACCGAAACCGAAGATGCCGGCAACGGCCACCGGCGGGAAGCTCTGCCGATAGCTGTTGAAGGCCATCACCGAGTCGTTGAAAGCCTGCCGGGCGAAGGCGATGCGGTTCTCGGTGCTGGTCATCTCCTCGCTGAGCTGGGCCATGTTCTGGTTCGCTTTCAGGTCGGGATATTGCTCGACCACCATGTTGAGTCGGCTCAGGGCTCCGGCCAGCATGTTCTCCCCGCCCTGCAGATTCTGCATGGCACTGGCGCTTCCGGGATCTTTGGCGGCAGCCTGCAGGGCGCCGAGGGCCTGATTGCGTGCCTGGATGACGGCTTCGAGGGTCTCCCGCTCGTGCTTGAGGTAGCCCTTGGCTACTTCCACCAGATTTGGGATGAGGTCGTAGCGGCGCTTGAGCTGCACCTCGATCTGGGCAAAGGCATTCTGGAAGCGGTTGCGCAGGGTCACCAGGCGGTTGTAGACGGCGATGAGCCCGAACAGCAACAGGGCGAGCACCACCAGCGTGACGATGGTCGAGACACTCATTGGACACCCCCAAGACAGGTAGGGGCCAAGCATAGCGGCACAGGCTGTCGCTGTCGTCGCTGGGTCGCTTGTATCGCACTTCCGTTAAAGTGCCGCTTTGGTTGTCGGCCGGTCACGACCTTTCTATGCTCGGCGGCGAGCCGTTAGTGGCGAACGAACTGGCTGGTTTTCAGGAGTTCGAGACTCGATTGACGTCCAGGAGATGAGAGCAATGACGGGCACAGATGCAGGAGAGGCATTCCTCGAGATGATGGGTACCTGCCGGGCGATTCGCCGGCTGGCGCCTGATCCCATTCCGAAGGCCACGCTGGAGAAGCTCGTCTGGGCCGCAACCCGGGCCTCGAACCCGGGTAACAGCCAGGGCTGGGGGTTCGTTGTGCTGACGGATCCTGAGCGCAAGGCGCGCCTCGGTGCAAGCATTGAGGCTGTCATGGGACCCATGTTCGCGCAGGTTGAAGCCATGCCTGAGGGGCCTGAGAAGGTCATGATGACCAACGCGGGCCATCTGGTGAAGCACTTCGCCGAGGTGCCGGCCTTCATCGTGGTGGCTGCGCGCAATGTCTATCCGCCCCAGGCGCCCAATGAGCGTTTCGTCTGGTCGGCGGTGTATCCGGCGGCCCAGAACCTGATCCTGGCAGCCCGGGCCATGGGCTTAGGTTCTGCATTCACGACCTTCCACATGACCTGCGAGGCGGATTTCCGTCGCGAACTGGCCATCCCCGATGACGTCTACCTGGGAGCCACCGTGGCGCTGGGCAAGCCGCTGATGAAGTTTGGGCCGCTGCGCCGCAAGCCGGTGGAAGAGGTCCTGCACTGGGAGCAGTGGTCGGACTGACGACTCTCCCGTTGGAGCACTCTGCGCGCTGCCTTCTGTGGGAGCGCGCAGGGCGCGCGCGATCGCCCGCAGGGCGGGCTCCCACGAGCTGGTCGCGGCCGACTGATGTCAGCCGACTTCGAAGCGGTACTCGATGATCTGGTGGTAGCGCTCCCCGGGCCGCAGGATGGTGCTGGTGAAGTGGCCATGATTGGGGGCATCGGGCAGGCCTTGGGGCTCCAGGCAGATGCCTGACAGGCGGCGATAGTGGGCGCCGCCTTTGGCTCCCTGCGGCAGCATCAGTGTGTTGCCGGTATAGAACTGCAGGCCAACCTGGGTGCTCCAGACTTCCATGGCCAAGCTGGCGTCGGGGGCTTCGAGCCGTGCGGCACGGCGAAGGCCCGTACCGCGAATCAGGAAGCAATGATCGAAGCCTTCCCCCACCAGCAGCTGTGGATGGCGCGCCTGTAGCAGCGGAGCGATGGTCTGGGGTTCGCGCAGATCGAAGGGCGTGCCGTCCACCGCCATGATCTCGCCGCTGGGACAGAACTCGCTGGTCATGGGGAGGAACTGATCCGCGTCGATCTGTATCCGGTGATCTCCGGCTGATCCGCTGGCATGGCCGGCGAGGTTGAAGTACGGATGCCAGGTCAGGTTCACCGGTGTCGGCGCGTCGGTCACTGCCGTCAGTTCGAGACGCAGGCAGTGGGTGTTCGGCAGTGAAATGATCGCATCGACATCCAGATTGCCCGGGTAGCCCTCCTGGCCGTCGGGGGAACGCAGCCTCAAGTGGACCTGCTCCGGCACCTGGGTCATCACCTGCCAGTGCTGCTGATGAAATCCGGCGTGGCCCCCGTGGAGATGATTGTTGTCGGCGTTGCGCGTCAGTTGATGCTGCCAGCCGTCGAGTTCGAAGAATCCATCGCGGATACGATTGGCGTGGCGGCCGATGATGCAGCCCAAATGCAGGCTGTCGCCGCGGCGGCCACCGTCATCGGCATGGGAAAGCACCACGTCGCGCTGGTTGTCGGGCCACAGCTCAGTCAGGTAGACACCCCAATTGGAGATGCGCGCCCGCAGTCCGTGGCCCGTTCCCAGTTCGATGTGCTTGGCTGCCTTGCTGACCATGGTGCTCCTCGACTGGGTCTGGGGCCATGAAACGCTTTGAATTGGCGCTCCCCGGGGTTCATCTGCGCACTGCGGGTGCCTCGAGGGCTAGCCCGCGGGAGCGCCAGGCGAGATAGAGTTCCAGCGCCAGCGCCCGTTGGCTTTCCGGGTCCATGGGCTTGGCACGGACCGCCTCGTTGCACCAGCGGATCATGCGCTGCCTGGAACCGAGACCTTCCCATGTCAGGCGGTACAGTGGAAAGCCGTTGACCATGCCGGCACTGATGGTCTCGCCGCGCAGCCGCGCGCCCCGCAGCTTTTCGTGGCAATCGGCGCAGGACAGATCGAGCTGGCCGCGGCGGCGCTCGAAACTGGCTCGCCCCTGTTCGAAGGCTGTGCTTGCGGGCCCATCGACGACCACCTCGAGCGGTAGCCCGCGGGATTGATGGGCGACGAGGGTCGTCAGCGCCAGCAGATCCTCGCTTTCATGAGTCAGTGCCTCGGCCTGCTGTCGCTGCGTTCGGCACTGGCGAATCAGCATGTCCAGGTTGTCGAGGCGGTTGGTCGTGGCATCGAAGCGTGGCAGCCGGTTGGCGAGGTCACGCAGGTTGACGGGGTCTCCATGGCAGTCCCGGCAGCTCTGTTGGTTCGGGCCACTGGCTGCGTTCCACAGCCGCTCACCGCGGTCCACCCACAGCATGCCTGGATTGGCGAAATCGTCGTCCTGCAGCGCTCTCAGATCGGGCCCCAGCAGGCTGTAGCCGGAGCGGCGATCGGGCTGGTCTGCCCCGGCGCAGCATGTGGCCAGGAGCAGGAGCAGGAGCCAGCACTTCATGCTCTGATGACCTCGAGGTGGCTGCGCTCGATGAGGACCTCGCCCTCATCGCCCTCCCAGCGCAGTTCGATCGCGCCGGATACGTCGGCGACGAAGCGGAAGGCCACATAGGGGTTGGCAGCGATGCCGGGGCGGAGGTCCATGCTGACGATTTCGCGGCCATCGTAGTGGCAGCTGAAGCGGGTGAGGATTTTGCGCGGCACGCGCCGGCCGAAGCTGTCGACGCGGAAACCGGTTTCCATGGGATGACTCACCAGGGTGCGAATCTCGATCACCTCGCCGGCGCGGGCCTCAGTGGGAATGCGAACGCGGGCGGACAGACTCATGATCAGAATTCGCCGTAAAGATCGTCGGCGCAGGCGCCGAGTGTGACCATGACGGACACCGCGGTGGCGCCGAGTCGGCCGTCAGACCATTCGGCCAGCGCCATCAGGTCCTGGGACCCTGACAGTCGGATGCGGGTGCTGAACTCAGCCAGCGCTGGCGGCTGGATGTGGAAGCTGGTTCCCCAGGGTTCGGGGTTTCGGGGCATGAACAGGTGCAGGGCGGAGGGGCTAGGCTGCGAAGGGTCGGCCCTCACGGTGACGGCCACGGAGTTGCCGTTCTCCACCAGACTGCTGACTTCGAGTTCAACCCCGCCTGTGTCCGGGCGGCGGTCACCAAACCGCGCCTGCAGAGCGGCTTCGAGTCCGGCTGACGCCCGCGGCATCAGCGACAGCGTGAAGCTTGCGGCCATGCCTTGGATAACGGCACGGCGCGGCAGGCCTGAATGCCCGTAACGTTTCATGGCGCACTGCCGTCCAGACTGCTCAGCCAGGCCACGACATCCTCGATCTCCTGATCCGTCAAAATGGGTTCGCCGGCGTAGGGGCCCGCGACCTCGTGGCGGCCACGGCTGCTGCAGTAGTCCGGCATCACTGACTCCGGATTCATTTGTCGGTTGGCGGCGACCCGCAGGCGAATCTGGGCAGGCGTCAGACGGGTGCTGATCGCGGTGAGATCCGGCCCTACATTGCCGTGGAAGTGATCGTTCGGCAACGGCAACTGGTGGCAGATGCTGCAATCGCCACGCTGCCGTTCTGCGGCGACCCGGCGCCCGGCTTCGGGGTTTCCGGTCTGGCCGCCCAGCGGCAGCGTGATGCCATCGCCGACAATCTCGAAGGTCGCACAGTCGGCACCGGCGCCGCTGGCTAGCAGCGCCAACAGCAGCAGGCCACCGTGCCGGGTGCGGCCCAGCCGGATGCGCTTCATCTCAATCACCGAAAGCTTCCGCCCGGGCACTGGCATACCAGCCGCGGGCATGGCCGGCTTCCGTCTCGCGCAGAGATGACGGTGCCTGAAGCGGGCTGGTTCCGCCGCTGCCGGGCAGGGTTTGGATCCCGTGCCGCGTTCCACGATAGGAACCGGTGACGGCGATGGCTTTCTCTGGCGTCAGCAGACTGTAGCAGGTGTTCGTCAGCAGGGCGTCTGGCGGCCCTCTGCCGCTGAATTCGGCGGCGATGGCGGCGGCGCAGATCCGGGCCTGACTGGCGGCAGCAAACGCGGATTTGGGCATGGGATTGGCGATGGCGGCATCGCCGATCACATGCACATTCGGGTGCACGGTGGAGGCGAAAGTCCGGGCATCCACGCTACACCAGCCGCGCCCACCGTCGAGGTCCGCGATGCGGGCAATGGCGGCGGCCCGCTGGGGCGGGATCACGCAGGCGAGATCCGGCCGATAGTCCTCGAAGTCCGTGTGAACCCTGCCGCGCCTGGCATCCACGCGGCGTAGCTGGCCATCATCGTTGCGACCGAACCAGCTCAGACGTTGGGGGTGGGCCTCGCGCCAATGGGACTTGAACAGGGCCTCTTTGGTAAAGCTTGCGTTGGCATCGAGCATGATGAGCTTCGCCCGCGGCCGATGGCGTGCCAGCCACCAAGCCATGAGACTGGCACGTTCGTAGGGGCCGGGTGGGCAGCGGTAGGGGCCCTCGGGAACGCTGATGATGACCAGGCCGCCGTCGGGTACGGCCGAAAGTCGTCGTGCCAGATGGTCGGTGGCGGGTCCCGCCTGCCAGGCATGGGGGAAAGTGTCGACGGCATCCTGCCCGTGGCCATCGATGGCCTCGGGCATGACTTCGATGCCTGGAGCGAGGATCAGCCGATCGAAGCTCAGTGTGCGACCGCCCTCAAGACGCAGTGTGCGCCGGTGGGGGTCGAAATCCCGAGCCTCCAGGGGTACGAGGGTGATGTTGCCGCTGGCGAGTTGGTCGCGGCGGACTTCCAGGCTGTCCAGTGAGCGCAGGCCTATCACCGCAAGATTGCTGAAGGGACAGGTCCAGTAGCGATCCCGGCCCAGTACCAGAGAAACGTGAACGTCCGGCAGCCAGCGTGCCAGATAGCGGGCAGCGGTGGCGCCGGCGAAGCCACCGCCAACGATGACCACATGGGGCGCAGTCTTCGCGCTTGCGCGAAGACTGCCGAGAGCCAGGGGCAGCAGCATGCCGCCGGCGAGGAACTGGCGTCGCCCCAAGCCCTTCAGGAGTTCCGTCATGGCGAGTCCTGCCGGGCATAGAATGAGGCCAGATCATCGATGTCCATGTCCGAAAGGGCCCGGGCGAAGCGGATCATCAGGTGGGTGTCGCCCGTCGCCTCGGCGGCTATCTTCCAGGCTTGCAGCTGCTGTCGGATGTCGTTGCGTCCCCGCAAGGGCGGTAGCGGTGGGCTGCCACGTCCATCGAGGCCGTGGCAGGTGTTGCAGGCACTGGCGAGGATTTCGCCCCGGGATGGTCCCTCGGCATCGGCCACTGCCGACACTGAGGCTAGCAGCAGCAGTGTCGACAGCCTTCTCACGAGCGTCTTTCCGCGAGCCTCACCATGCCGGATCAGGACCAGCTCAGATCCTGATCGGAAAGCGGCAGGGTGCGTACCCGCTTGCCGATGGCGGCAAAGATCGCGTTGCAGACGGCGGGGACCACCGGCGGCACCGCAGGCTCACCGACACCGCCCCATTTGTCGCCGCCGGATAGCACGAGATGGGTCTCCATCTTTGGGGTCTCAGCCATCTTCAGAACCCGGTGGCGATCGAAGTTACCATGGCGGGCGCGGCCGTCCTGGATCTCCACCTTGCCCCAGAACGCCGCGGACAAGCCGTAGACCACGGAACTCTGGACCTGCTCATCGATGGTCTGCGGGTTCACTGTATTGCCGCAGTCCAGGGTGGAGACGACGCGTTTTACGGTCACTTCGCCGCTTTGCGAGACGTCCACCTCCGCCACCTGGGCGCATATGGAGCCGAAACTCTCTACCAGAGCGATACCTCGGCCCTGCCCTCGCGGCAGAGCGGTATTCCAGCCGGCCTGTTCGGCTGCGGCGTCGAGAACGCGAATGATGTCCGGCCGTTCGGCCAGCAGTGCACGACGGAAGCGCCATGGGCATTGGCCGGCGGCATGGGCCATTTCGTCGAGGAAACTCTCCAGCGCGAAGGCGTTCTGGGTGGCCCCCACGGCCCGCCAGAACCACACCGGAACGTGGGTGCGCTGCAGGTGATGCTCGATGCTGCGATGGGCGAAGGCATAGGGGCTGTTTGTCAGCCAGGACAGGGATGACTGATCGATGCCGTTGGCCACGGCCTCGGGCCGCAGCCCGGCGAGGATGGAGTGGGTCGAGGAGCGATTGACCAGAGCTGCCGGCTTGCCCTCGGCATCCAGGCCGGCACGCAAACGGAATTCGGCCATGGGCCGGAAATGGCCCGTACGGGTGTCTTCCTCGCGGCTGTAGATCACCTGCACAGGTGCCTCGACCCTGCGGGCAATGGTCACGGCGCGGGCGACGAAATCCGGGCGGCTGCGGCGCCCGAAACCGCCACCGAGATGGCAGCTGTGGACGTGTACCTGTTCTGTGGGCCGGCCGCTTTCCTCGGCCGCCACGGTGAGCACGCTCTCAGGATTCTGGCTGCCGGTCCAGACGTCTACCCGGTCGCGCTGGATGTGGACGGTGCAGTTCACCGGCTCGAGGGCGAGGTGGGCCAGATACGGTGCGCTGTAGTCGGCCTCGATGACCGTGGCTGCATTTTCGAGTTGGCCATAGGCGTCACCCGCTTCTTCGGCAATGGTGCCCTTCTCGTCCAGGGCTGCTAGGAAACGGGCCTTGAACGCTTCGCTGCTGGCACCGGCATGCTCACCGAAATCCCACTGTGGCGAGAGGGCCTCCAGTGCCTTCTTGGCGCGCCAGTAGCTGTCCGCCACCACGGCGACGGCATCGTCCATGGTCACTACGTCCTTGACGCCGCGCATGGATCGGGCGGGGGCCGCGTCGACGGACTGCAGTCGGCCCTCCCACACCGGGCAGACTGCGACCGCGGCGTAGACCATGCCTGGCACGCGCACGTCGATGCCATAGACCGCGCTGCCGTCCACCTTGGCGGGAACGTCGAGGCGGGGCAGGGATGTGCCGAGAAGCTGATACTCGCCGGGCTTGCGAATTTCGGGTTCGGCGTCGAGGGTGATGCCGGCAGCGGCGGCGGCAAGCTCGCCGTAGCGTTTGCTGTGACCACTGGCCTCGTGGATGACCCGGCTCTTGCTAGCGCGGCACTCGCTGGCGGGCACACCCCATTCGCTGGCAGCGGCGGCAATCAGCCGCTCGCGGGCGCTGGCGCCGGCCTGCTGCAGGTAGGGACGGGAAATACGGACCGCATTGCTGCCGCCTGTGCCCATGCGCTGGTAGATCCGGTCCTCGCGCAGGCTGCGGTTGGCGCTGGCGTACTCGGCACGCACATGTTGCCAGTCGCACTCGAGTTCTTCCGCTACCAGCATGGGCATGGCCGTGAATACGCCCTGGCCCATGTCCGACTGGGCGACGCGGATGGTGACGGTGTCGTCCGGTGCGATCACCAGCCAGGCGTTGATCTCTGCACCTTCGACGTCTGTGGCCCAGGGGCCGTCCATGGCGGCGATGGCCGGCAGGTGAAAGCCCAGGGCTAATCCCCCGGTGGCGCTAAGAGTGGCCTTGACGAAGCTGCGGCGGGTGAAACCCGGCAGGGCCGACGACAGGCTCGACGGAGTATTCATCAGGATACCTCCCGGGCCAGTTCGGCGGCGCGATGGATCGCTGCGCGCATGGGCTGGTAGGTTCCACAGCGGCAAATGTTGGTCATGACGGCATCGATATCGGCATCGCTGGGGTCGGATTTCTGCTCCAGCAAGGCGGCTGCGGTCATGATCTGACCGGACTGGCAGTAGCCGCATTGGGGCACGTCATGCTCGATCCAGGCCTTCTGGACCGGATGGGATCGATCGTCCGACAGACCCTCGATGGTGGTGATCCGACGACCGGCGGCCGCGGCAGCCGGGATGACGCAGGAGCGTATGGGTTCGCCGTCAAGGTGGATGGTGCAGGCCCCGCATTGGGCCATGCCGCAGCCGAATTTGGTGCCGGTGAGTGCTAGGTGGTCGCGCAGGACCCAGAGTAGTGGTGTGTCGGCCTCCACTTCGATTTCGTAGCGGGTCCCATTCACGGTCAGCGTGATCATTCCGGTCTCCGTCGGTTACCATGACCAGGCATTATCGGCACGGGTTCGAAGCTGCCGCAACCTCCCTGTCATTTCCCAGCGTCCAACGAGATGTTTCATGTCGTCAACGAGCATGCCATCCGACACGCCACCCATCCTGGTTCTCGATGCCGACGCCGCGGACATCGTTGCTGAGCTCGAAGTGCGGCGACCGGGGCATTACCGAGCGGTGAGCAGTCCGGAGCAGCTTGAAACCTGTGAGTCGACGGTCTGTCTGGGTTCACCTGGGCATGTGGTAGCGGCGTCAACGAAGCTGACATCATTGCGCTGGGTGCAGTCTACCTGGGCCGGCACGGCACCGCTGCTGTCGCTGCTCCATGAGCGGCCGGAACTGCAGGTCACCGGGGTGAAGGGCATCTTCGGAGCGCTGATGGCGGAGTACGTCTTCGGTTGGATCGCGGCATTGCAGCGGCGGCTGTTCGACTACCGGGATCAGCAGCGCCAAGGCCTTTGGCGTCAGCTTCCAGAGCGGCCAAGTGGCGGCCGCCACATGGTGATTCTCGGAGTCGGCAGCATCGGGCAGCATCTGGCTGAGGTGGCCACGGCGTTCGGGCTCACCGTGACGGGCGTGAGCCGAACCGGGGCGTCGGTAGCCGGAATCGAACGGGTGTTTGCCGTCAGCGCGCTGCCCGATGCGGTGGCGGGGGCCGACTATCTGGTGAGCGTGTTGCCGGATACGCCTGACACCTGCGGTCTGATCGACGCTGAAGTGCTGGCTGCGCTGGCGCCGGCAGCCGTGCTCATCAACGTCGGCCGCGGTACGGCAGTGATGGACGCAGACGTGATTCGCGCTCTCAAAGCGGGTTCCCTGTCAGCAGCGGTGCTCGATGTGTTCCGGGAAGAGCCGCTGCCGCCCGGGCATCCGTTCTGGACCACTCCTAACCTCTATGTGACGCCCCATGTGGCAGCGATCACGCCTGCCTCCGCCCTGGCGGAACTGTTCCTGGACAATCTGGCCCGCTTTGAGGCGGGCCAGCCTCTGGCCCATCGGGTGGATGCCCAGCGGGGATACTGAGCTTGCCGTCGTCGGAGTTTGCCACGAGCGTTCGTTCACGATGCCGTGGAAGGAAGAGGGGTCATCCGACGGCTGTGGCAAGACCTCTTGGGAGCCCGCATTGCGGGCGATCGCGCGCACAGCACAACCCGCAAGCCCTGAGAAAACACGCGAACCCACGCAGGGCTCTGTGGGAGCCCTCAGTACGAATGACGCTTTCTGCTGCTGGCGGAATGATCCCATGATAGTGGCATGGCGCCTGTGGGAGCCCCCATCGGGGGCGATCAGCGCCGTCAGGCGCTCTGCCCAATGATCGCTCGCCAGGCGGGCTGTTGCGGGCCATGGCCAGCACCCCTGACCCGCAAATCTCACCGATTCACGGCTGCTGACGCGGAGCTAGCGGGAAATCCTGCCGGTCCGCCGCTGCGGTTGCGCTGTTGCGCACCATGCATGGTGCGCACCCTGCATGGTGCGCACCCTGCGGGCGCACTGCGTGCGACGCGATTCGCTCCCGGCGAATCGGTCGACGTACGGTCAAGCACGCCTTCGCGCCCGAACTGTCGCGCGCCTTGTCTTTGCCGGCATCTCCGCGCCCTCGCTTCGCGTATCGGTGAGATATGCGGGCTAGTGCTTGCGTTCAATCCGGCAGATTGAGGACCCGCTTGGCGACGATGTTCAGCTGGACTTCCGAGGTGCCGCCCTCGATGGAGTTGGCCTTGGAGCGCAGCCACTGGCGGGTGATGTCCAGCTCCCGATCCTCGAAGCCTTCCCCTTCCCAACCCAGGGCCTGAGTTCCCATGATCTCCAGCATGACCTCGAACTTGCGCTTGTTCTGCTCGCTGCCGTAGTACTTGAACATGGCCGAGAGATTGCCGTCGGACTTGCCGGCCTTGGCCTCTTCGAAGGCCCGGGACATGGTGAGGCGGAAGGCGTGGTCGTTCATGCGGTGACTGGCGACACGGTCCCGAAGGACGGGATCGGCAATGCGGCCGTCGGCCTCGCCCACGTAGCTTTTGGCCAGGTTCTCCAGCGCCCGCGGTGAGGCACCGAGAGCGGAGTTGCCGCCGATGCCGGAGATCATCTGCCGCTCGTGCTGCAGCAGGCGCTTGGCGATGGTCCAGCCCTTGCCACGCTGACCCACCAGGTTCTCCTTCGGGACCTTCACGTCGTCGAAGAAGGTCTGGCAGAACGGTGAGGCACCGCTGATCAGCCGGATCGGCGAAGTGGAGACGCCTTCACTGGCCATGTCGAAGAGCAGGAAGCTGATGCCTTCATGCTTGGGGGCATCCGCTTCCGTGCGCACCAGGCAAAAGATGAAGTCGGCCTGATCGGCGTAGCTGGTCCAGATTTTCGACCCGTTCACCAGCCAGTGGTCGCCCTTGTCCTCGGCCTTGGTCTGCAGGCCGGCCAGATCCGAACCCGCTCCGGGTTCGGAATAGCCCTGACACCAGCGGATCTCGCCGCGGACGATGGGCGGCAGGAACTGCTGCTTCTGCTGCTCGTTGGCGAATTCGAGCAGCGCCGGCCCGAGCATCCACAGGCCGAAGCTGTTGAGCGGCGGTCGGGCGTTGATGCGGCCGATTTCCTGCTGCAGCACCTTGCTCTCGTCGGCGCTCAGGCCGCCTCCCCCATAGGCCTTGGGCCAGGTGGGGGCGGTCCAGCCGCGTTCGGCCATGCGGTCGAGCCAGACCTTGGCGTCCGGATTGACGAACTCGGCTCTGCGACCGCCCCAGACCACCTCCTCCTCGGGCATGGGCGTGCGCATGGATACGGGGCAGTTTGCCTCCAGCCAGTCGCGAACTTCCGTACGGAAGGCTTCCAGATCCTGGGCCACGGCATCCTCCATCGGGGTTGGCAGGACTGGGGATTGTACTGATGGGCCGGGGGCAGTGGAAACGGGCCATGAGCCGTATCATGGCGCTGATGGGGAAATATGAGGTGGCGCATGCATGAACTGAAGGAAGTCGAGCAGCGGGTACGGACGTTGGCGGAGCGCTGGCGTCATGAGACCGTGGAGCGGCGCAGGCGCGAGGGCCTGGATGCCTCGGATTTCAAAGCCCTGGCGGAGGCGGGATTCACCCTTGCGGGAGTGCCGCGGGACGATGGCGGCCTGTTCACGGACCTTGGTGCATGTATCCGGCCCTATGCGCGGATGCTGTTTGCGCTGGCCGGCGCTGATCCGTCGCTGGCGCTGGTGGCGAGCATGCATCCGGTGGTGCTTGGCTACTGGCTGGGGGCTGAAGGCTCGGCGTCTGGGGCAGACTGGATACGGCAACGGCAGTGGGTCTATCACAGCGCCAGCCAGGGTCAGTTCTGGGGTACCGTCACCTCCGAGCCTGGCAGTGGCGGGGACATTCTAGAGACCCGCAGTCGGGCCTTGCTTGATGGCGACCGCTTCCTCCTCAGCGGCGAGAAGCATTTCGCCAGCGGCAGCGGGATCTGCGACTACATGATCACCACCGCGCAAGACGGCCGTGATGGCGAACCACCGCTGTTCATTGTCGACGTCCGCCATGTGAAGCGTGGTGAGACCCGCAGCGGCATGACGTTGACCCGCCCCTGGGATGGTCATGGTATGCGCGCGACCCAGAGCCATGCCTGGCGTTTTCAGGATTATCCTGCAGAGCGCCACGCCGACCCGCAGGCCTGCGCTGCGGCGCGACCGCTGGTGGCCCAGCTCTCGGCGGTTCTTTTTTCTGCGGTGGTGCTGGCGGTGTTCGAGGAAGCCATGGCCGAGGCCCGCATGGTCCTGGTGAAGCGGGCGGAGACGCTTCGGGCAGCTGAGCGTGTCGGTTGGGTGGAGGCGGAAAATCGTTATTGGCTGGCGAGGCAGGCCTTTGAGGGCATGCTGACGGCAGTGGAGTCAGGGGACGGCCTGCGTGCAAGTGTTCGGGGCAAGCTGGTATTGGCGGAGCTGGTGGAGGCGACGCTGCTGGAACTCGGCCGGGTGCTTGGCGGCGGCTGTTTCTCTCGCAGTCAGCCCTATGGTCAGTGGCTGCAGGATGTGCGGGCGCTGGGCTTCCTGCGGCCACCCTGGGCACTGGCCATGGATCAGCTGTTCACGCTGGATCGGATGGCGGCCGGCCGGGTCTCGTTGCAGGGGTAGGGCAGACGCGAGTCGCCCCTGCAGGAGCCCGTTGATATAGTCCTGCGCCACAGTCATTCGGGAAGGGGATGGTCGATGAGTGCGTTCGATGCTGCGGTATTCCGTGCGACCATGAGTCAGTTCTGCACCGGAGTGGTGGTCGCCACAGGTGCCCAAGATAATGAACCAGCGGGATTTGCCGCCCAATCTTTCGTATCTTTGTCCATGGATCCGCCGCTGGTGGCGCTCTGTCCCGGCAAGCAGTCCTCGAGCTGGCCGCGGATTCGCGACTCCGGCGCCTTTTGCATCAACATCCTCGGCGCCGATCAGCAGGATGTATGCGCCACCTTCGCTCGCAGTGGTGGCGACAAGTTTGCTGAGCTGGAATGGCGAGCAGGAGACAGCGGCTCACCCATCCTTGCCGGCGTCATTGCCTATGTGGACTGCGAACTCGAGGCTGAGCACGACGCAGGCGATCACACTATCGCCATCGGGCGTGTGCGTGATCTGGCAATCCTCGACGACGACCGCGGGCCGCTGCTGTTCTTTCGTGGCCGCTATGGTGACTTTTCAGTCAGCCCGTGAGGTGCCGCATGAGTGATGACTTCAACTACGATGATGTCAGCAGCTACACCCTCGATGATACCGATGAGCTGGCGCTGATCGCCGCCCAGGACGAGTGCACGTTCATGTGGTCGACCCGGGAGGGCTGGCCTGTGGGGGTGATCATGTCCTATGTGTATGACAGTGGCTGTTTCTGGCTCAGCGTGTCGTCATTGCGGGTTCGCGTGCAGGCGGTGCAGCGCGATCCGCGGGTGGCGGTGTGTCTCACGAGCAAGGGCGCCGGTCTGAAGGCGGCACTTAGCCTCACCTACAAGGGTACCTGCGAAGTGCTTTCTGATCGCGCCACCATTGACTGGTTCCTGCCAGCCTTGGCCCGACGTCTGCGTCCAGGCAGTGAAGCGGCGCAGGAAGCCTTCGTTCGCCTGAACGACACGCCTGCCCGTCGCGTGCTGAAAGTCACGCCGACTCAACGCATCGGTTTCGATGGCCGCAAAATGGCCGCGGCGACGCGGGCTGCGATGGGTTGAGGAGTCGCTTCCGGTCGACTGCGAGGCCATCGTTCCCCTGCGCTTCGCTAAGGGGCAGGCCTCGCAGTCTTGCGCGGATCCTGCCGATAGAAGGCGCAGAGCTGGGCGTAGACGTCCGGCCAGGTGGCGGCCAGGCGCTCGGGCGCCTCGAAAAAGCACTCGCTGGTGACGGCGAAGAACTCGCCGCTGTCCTCGAGTGCGTAGGGATCGATGGGTAAGTCGTCCGCCTGCCCCTCGTGACTGGCCTTAAGGGCATCCCAGGCCCTGCTGAAGCTCTGCTTCCATGCGGCTGGGTCCATGCCGCGATGCAAGGGTGGGGCGCCATTGGCATCACCGCCCAGCATGTCGAGCTTGTGGGCCATCTCGTGAATGACAACGTTGTAGCCGTCTTCCGCGCTGGCTTCGAGCACGTCCCGCCAGGACAGAATCACCGGGCCCTGAGGCCAGGCTTCGCCGCTCAAGGGCTCGTCGCTCTGGTGAACAACACCGAACTCGTCCTCCCATTCCGTGGCGGGCACGAAGGGTGTCTCGTAGATCACCACAGAGGACCAGCCGCGATACCAGTCCAGGCCCAGTTCCAGGACTGGCACCGCGGCCATGGTGGCTATCAGCAGCCGCATGGAGTCCTGAAGTTCGAAGTCGGCGCCGGCGACGAACTGCTTGCGCAGCATGAAGCGCAGGGCGGTGTCCTGCAGGCGGGTGCGATCGCGGCCACGATAGCGTGCTGCCACGGGCCACACTGAGACGGCAGGCTCCCACTGCTCTGCGAGACCCTGACGAACGATCCGGCGGTCTTCGCGCCAGCGCTGCAGCCTTCTCAGCACGAAGTCACCCCCATGCTTGCAGCAGCCCGAGGCCGAGCAGCCAGCTGAGCAGCAGCACCGGGATCGACCAGACGTGAAAGCGGAGCCAGAGCCCGGGCTCCCCTGCCAGCCGCAGGGCGATGAGGTTGGCAAGGGAACCGATGGCAAGGCCGAAGCCCCCGACGTTGACCCCCCAGGCCAAAAGGCGCCAATCGCTGCTGAACTCGGCCAGGAAGATGGCGGCTGGTACGTTCGAGATCAGCTGGGACAGCAGGACAGCGGCAGTGAACAGCCCCCCCGGGAGGGCATCGACGTAGGCCGTCTGTGCCGCGACGGCGTGCAGTTGGGCCAGCAGGCCGAGATTGACGAACATGAGCATGAACACCAGAAGCAGGCTCCAGTCGAGATCGCGCAGCAGCGCCGGTCGGAGGAGCAGGAACACTCCGGCGATGATGCCCGCCGCAGGCAGGGCCCAGCCAGCTTCCGCCGCCAGCAGAAAAAGGGGATAGGCGGGCAGGGTGAGCCACAGCGCTCCGCGCTCGAGCCGGACGGGCTGCTTCAAGGCGCTGGGGGAAACACTGCCTGCGCGCAGCGCCATGGGCACCAGCGCGAGCACGATGATCAGCAGTCCGAGTCCAAGGGGCGGCATGGCCAGCGTGAACGCCACGAAGCCCGCCTCCGCGGCTTGCCAGACGTAGAGGTTCTGAGGATTGCCCACCGGACTCAAGGTCGAGCCGGCGTTGACGGCCAGCGCTTCGAGGATGATCAGCCTGCCTGCCGGAAGGTCCGCCATGCTGCGCAGGCCGAGCGTGAGCGGTAGGACAATGAACAGCGCCACATCGTTGGTGACCACCGCCGAAAGAGCGGCAGCAAACAGCACCAACGCCACGCCCAGCATGTGTTCGCTGTGGATGCGGCGCAGTAGATGGGTGCCCGCCAGCATCAGGTAGCCGCTGCTCTCGAGGGCGCGGCTGAGTGCCATGAGCCCCGCCAGCGTGGCCATCGTCTACCAGTGAACCAGGCCGGGAACGGTGGCGAGCTGCGCGGAACTCGATGCGAGCAGCACGGGCAAGGCGAGCAGCAGCACCCACAGCAACGGGTCCTCGCGCAGGCGGGCGATCAAGGGGGACATGGCAGGTAGACAGATCCCATGAGTGGTAACAGTGGAACGTCTGGCGAAGGCAGGAGTCTGAAGGCGAGTCAACGACACCCCCACGCACCCGTCTGCCCTGCAGTGGCGCTCCGCGACGAGGACGTCGTCATCGATTAGAGTACACGTAATGTGTGTCCGCCTTTACCATTCCGGTAGGAGCGGGGCGACACTCACCTACAATTTGGAATATCGCTGCCTTGAACGCTGTCAATTCGTTTGCCCTGCTGAAGCTCTCGGCCTTGTTCTTTGTCCTGCTGTCATCTTCGGCAGAGGCCATGCGGGAGTACCCGCTACCGGCCGCCGGTTCCGATCTGGTGGGTGAGGTGTTCTGGGTGACTGCCCGGCACGAGGATACGCTGGTGCAAATGGCCCGCGAGCACGGTCTTGGCTCGCACGAACTGTCGCGTGCCAATCCGGATGTGGATGCCTGGTTGCCAGGGGAGGGCACGCGCATTCGTCTCCCCATTTCCTTCTTGCTGCCACCAGGGCCCCGGGAAGGCATCGTGGTGAATCTCGCGGAGTATCGGCTCTACTACTTTCCGCCTGGGGAAGACCGGGTGCTGACCGCGCCTGTGGGCATCGGCCGGGATGCGTTTCGGACGCCGGTGCTCGAGACGCGGGTCACCGACCGCATTGAACAGCCGAGCTGGACGCCACCGCGTTCGGTGCGCGAATCCTATGCGAGTCGAGGCGTGGAACTGGCGCGGGTGGTGCCGCCGGGCCCCGACAACCCCCTGGGTGATTACGCCATGCTGCTGGCGGCTCCGGGTTACCTGATCCATGGAACCAACCAGTCCTTCGGCGTCGGCGCGCGGGTCAGCCACGGCTGCCTGCGACTTTACCCGGAAGATATCGAGCGGCTGATCTGGGAGGTGCCGGTGGGCACGCCGGTGCGGATCATCCATGCCCCTTACAAAGTGGGTTGGCGTGGTGACGAACTCATCCTGCAGGCTCACCGGCCGCTGACGGAGTTTGAGGGCGATGACGTGGGCTCGGCGCTGCGGCAGCAGCTCGGCGAGAACTTGGGCGGCGGTCGTATCGATTGGGAACTGGCACGGGAGACTGCACGCTCTGCGAAAGGCGTACCGGTGGTGATTGGTCATCGGGGTGGGGAGTTGGCTAAGACCAATAACTGACCGTCAGCGGGGTGCGACCCTGCTGACGGTCATGGAGTGAGCTGATTGAGGTTTTACTTGGGTCCGCAGCAAGTCTCGGAAATGCGACGAGCGCGCTCATTGGCCTCTTGGGCTTCTGCCAGTGCACGCTGTGCCAGGCGGCGTGCTTCAGCGTCCTCGCTGCTACGGGAAGCTGTCATGGCTGCGTTGGCGGTGCTTTCGATCCGGCTCAGCGACCCCTCCAGGGTCGAGACGCGAGATTCGAGTTCAGCCACAGTGCCATTGCTTGCGCAACCGGACAGAACGAGTCCAGCAGCGGCCGCGGCCAGCGTCCCCTTCCACATTGCTTTCATGAACGTTTTCCTCAATTGGTCATGTCAGGTGCACGATTGTTAATGACGACCTTGCCGTGCCCACGGCAAAGGGTCAAGTCATCATCCATCAAATAGCAGGTGCATTGCCACTTGAATTTGGGCGTCCGGGCCACTTTATCGGCCAGGATCAGCCGCGCTCCGGCAACGTCTGACCGTGTCCGTCAGTGCCGTCGAGTTGGGCCTCGAGGCGATCGACCTTGACGCTCATTTCACGCAGCAGGAGCAGCATCTCCTCGCGTTCACTGTGAGCACGCTCCTCCATCTGGCTGCGACGCATCTCCTCCTCCTCGAAATGCTTCTCCTGCATCGTATTGACGATGATCCCGATAAACAGGTTCAGGACCGTGAATACGGTGATCAGGATGAAGGTCAGGAAGTAGATCCAGGCATAGGGTATCTCGGCCATGATCGGCCGTGAAATGCCTTGGGACCAGCTTTCCAGGGTCATGACCTGGAACAGGGAATAGAGGCTGGCGCCAAGATGGCCGAAGTACGCCGGGAACTGCTCGCCGAACAGCTTCGTGCCCATGACCGCGAAGATGTAGAACACCATCAGCATCAGGACCACGATCCAGCCAATGCTCGGCAGGGCGCGGATCAGCGACTCTACCAAGTGCCGCAGGCGGGCGATCTTGGTCACCAGACGCAGAATCCGGAGTATGCGGAACGCTCGGAGGATGGCCAATGGGCCGGAAGCGGGCACCAGCGCGATACCGACGATGACGAAGTCGAAGACGTTCCAGCCGCTGGTGAAGAAACGCAGCCTGAAGGCATAGAGTTTGATGGCGATCTCGATCACGAAGATCGTCAGCACGATTTGCTCCACCCACAGCAGCAGTCCGCCGGCGCGGGCCTGCACGAAGTTCGAGGTCTCCAGGCCCAGGGTGATTGCGTTGAACATGATGATGGCGATGATCAGGTTCTGGATCGGCGTGCTTTCGATCCAGGCGCCCACGCGTTCACGCAGGGAAGAGGGGGTCGGTGAACTGCTCACGGGAGGTTTCCAGGTCCAAGGCTGACAACGGCGGGCGATTATACGGATCGCGACACCTTCCTGGGGTCCTCATATGCCGAAAAATTTGTCAAGCAGACCTTGAACTCGACCGGGGACAATACCCATATCTGTGGGCATCAGGGCGCGGGGCGCATGCCCGCTCCTTGGGAGCCAACATTGAGGAGGACAGGAGGAGGATAGGAGGATGACTATGGCATCACGTTTGGGCGGCGGCTTCGACCCCCTCGGCGAGTTTCGGCGCCTGCAGAATCCGATGCATCGCCTCTTCGGGCAGCGACCGCTGGCGGCAGCGACCGGGTTTCCAGCCGTGAATCTCTGGGCCGGTGCAGACAGCGTAGCCATCACGGCGGAGTTGCCCGGAGTTGATCCGGCGGACGTGGAGCTTTCGGTGAAGGACGATGTGCTCACTGTGCGGGGCTCCCGACGACCGTCCACCGACGAAAGCGACGTGGCCTGGCATCGGCGGGAACGTTCCCACGGTCAGTTCCAGCGAATGGTGCAACTGCCGTTCCGCGTCGATGCGGAGCGGGTGGAGGCCCGGTTTGCCGACGGCGTCCTGGAGGTGGACCTGCAGCGGCCGGAAGCCGACAAGCCGCGGCGCATCGAGATCAAACACTGAAGCGGTCTCGATCCACTTATTTAGAGGAGAAATGGGCCATGGAACAGAACATCGCTCAAGCCACGGAGCAGTCCGTGGCACCTGAAAGCCACGACCTCGAGCAAACCCGCCCGCGCCCGGTGTTTCGCCCGGTGGCGGACATTTTCGAAACGCGGCGTGGGGTCACCTTGGTGCTGGAAATGCCTGGGGTTCGTGCCGAGGGCGTCGAGGTAACTCTTGAGAAGCGCGTCCTGACGATCCGGGGCCGCAGCAGCGTGGCGCGACCGGACAGCTACCGGCGCATCTATGCCGAGTACGGCGAAGGTGACTACGAACGATCCTTCAGTCTGTCAGAAGACATTGACGCGGAGAACATCGAAGCCACTTGCAAGCACGGGGTTCTGACGCTTGATCTGCCCAAGGCACAGGAAGCGAAGCCGCGGCAGATCAACGTCAGGGCTGCCTGAAGGGAGGACTCAACATGCGTATCAAGGATCTCATCCCATGGGCCCAGCGCGGTGACGAAGAACGCTCTGCGGTCAACGAACAGCACCCTGTGGTCGCGCTGCAGCAAGAAGTGAACCGTTTGTTCGACGGCTTTTTCGGCCGCTTCGGCGGCCATGGTGAGGAGGCCCAGACGCTACCGCTGGCTGGCTGGGCGGCAGCGGATGTGGTGGAGACGGACGATCATGTCGAGGTCAGCATTGAACTGCCCGGTCTCGATGAAAAGGATCTCGATGTCACCGTTGCTCCGGATGGGCTGACGGTCCGCGGCGAGAAGCGCGTACAGCGGCAGGAGGAGAAGAAGGGCTTCTATCTGTCCGAGCGCAGCTATGGTTCGGTGTTCCGCTCCATTCCTCTGCCACCCGGGGTCGATTGTGACCGGGCCGAGGCCAAATTCGGCAATGGCGTACTCACTGTCACCCTGCCGAAGTCGGCCCAGGCTCAGGTGCCGAGCCGGAAGATCGACATCAAGGTGGCCTGAAGTGAGGCGAAGGTGCCTGACCGTTCAGCGCGGTTCATCGTTCTCGCTGGCCGGTCGGCGCCCCCAAACTCGCCGCCATGGGCGCCAGAGTGTCTGCCAAGCGTCGCGTCACCGGACGCAGTAGCCCTGGCCAAAGCCGGTAGAGGCGCCAGCCGATGTGTGCCGCAGGCGTGACCGGAATCAGCGCTCGGTTGCGGCGCACGCCCTTCAATGCCTTGCGGGCACAGTAGTCGGCACCGGGCAAGCGAACGAAACCCTGCACCTTGTCCTTCACGGGGACGCTGTCGCCAAGAAGCTGGGCATGCTCCGCCATGGGGGTCCCAATCACGCTCGGACAGATGGCGCTGACGCGGACGCCATAGCGGCGCGCTTCTTCGCGAAGAGACAGCGACAGGCCAACGACCGCGTGCTTGGTCATCGCATAGGCGGTGAAACCTGGAGCCGGGATGAGTCCGGAGATGGATGCGGTGTTGACGATGTGACCTCGCCAGCCGCCCAAAAGCTGCTGTTTCACCATCAATGGGTAGACCGCCTCGACCCCATGAACGACCCCGCGGATGTTGACATCCAGTAACCGGTCCCAGTCATTGCCCTCCATGGCCAGGGTGTTGCCGACGATGGCAATGCCGGCGTTGTTGAACAGGTAATCGATGCGGCCATGGCGCTCGACGGTGGCGGTGACCACCGACGCGAAAAGGCTCCGGTCGGTGACATCGAGGGTAACGGCCGTATCGGCATCGGCACCGATGGCCATGGCCTGTCGGCGGGCTCCTTCACCATCGATGTCGGCGAGGACCACCTTGGCGCCAGCGGCGTGGAGGGCCACCGCCAGCGCCGCGCCAATACCTGAGGCGGCGCCGGTGACGAGGGCAACGCGGCCCTCGAAGGGGTTCATACGGTGTCGACCAGGGCTTCGAGTACCGCCCAGTGCAGGTCCCCGAAGACACCGTTGGGGTTTACCGGCTGGATGCAGACATGGCTGGCGCCGGCATCGAAATGCTCATGCAGACGCTGCTTGATGGTGTCGACGTTGCCCCAGGCAAAGGTGGCGTCGATGAAGCGATCGCTGCCGCCATCGGCTAGATCGGCCTCGGTGAGCCCCATGCGCAGCCAGTTGTTCCGGTAGTTGGGCAGATTGATGTAAATCTGCGCGACATCCCGGGCCAGTTGCCGGGCCTTGGCCGGATCGGTCTCGAGGATCACCTTCTGCTCCACGCAGAGGTGCTTGCCCGGACCGAGAATCTCCCGCGCCATGCGGGTGTGCTCCGGTGAGGTGAAGTAGGGGTGGGCGCCGGCGCACTGATCCCGCGCCACTTCCAGCATCTTCGGACCGAGGGCCGCGATCACGCGTTGGGGGGGCTCGGCAGGCTTGACGCTGTTGTAGGGCGAGCGGTCCATCTTCTCCAGGTAGTCCTTCATGGTGGCCACGGGCTTGCCGTAGGTCAGTCCGCGGACGCCCTCGACCAGCGGCTTGTGGGAGACGCCGAGGCCGAGGAGGAAGCGGCCGCCGGACTGCTCCGCAAGCGTGTTCTGCGCGGCCAGGGTGACGCCCGGTTCCCGGTGGTAGATGTTGGCGATGCCGGTGGCCAGTTTCAGTTTCGTGGTGTTGGCCAAAAGCCAGGCGGCGTGGACGAAGGGATTGCGGCCGACGGTCTCTGGAATCCACAGGGTGTCGTAGCCGATCTTCTCGATGCGCTGCGCTGTCTTGGCTGCCTGCGCTGCGCTTTGGGTGTCGGTGAAGTACCAGACGCCGAGTTTGCCGATCTTCATTATCTTCTCCGTTGCCATTGGGTCAGGTGCGTATCACAGACACGCCCCTTAACGATTCTTGAAATCACCGGGACGTCGTTCGGATACGGCGCGAATACCCTCCTGGGCGTCTTCGGTGGCGCGCAGCCATTGCTGCTCCGCAAGTTCGTGGTCGGTGGCCCGGGCGATGCGCTCGGCCAGCCCCTGGCGCATGGTGGCGCGCACCGACATCAACGCCAGCGGAGCGCTTTCAGCGATCTCGCGGGCCAGTTCCAGGGCGGCCGGGCGCAGTTGGTCCTCTTCCACCAGCAGGTCGGCGAGGCCCCACTCGAGGGCTTCGTCACCCTTGATGCGCCGTCCGGTGTAGAACATCAGCTGCGCTTTTTGCTGACCGATGATGGCGGGAAGCGTCACAGTGAGGCCAAAGCCCGGGTGGATGCCGAGTTTTGTGAAGTTGGCCACGAAGCGGGTGTTGGGGGTGGCGACCCGGAAGTCCGGGACCAGGGCCACACCGAGTCCACCGCCTACCGCGCTGCCCTGGATGGCGCCGATCACGGGTTTGCGGTAGCCGAACAGCCTCACGCCTTCGCTGTAAAGTTTGTGGGTGGTGTTTCGGAATCCCTCTTCGGTGAATTCGGCGTCCGCATTGTCGTCCCGACCGGTGCCGAAATTGGCGCCGGCGCAGAAGTGCTTGCCCTGGGAGGCGAGGACGATGGCGCGGCAGGCGTCCATGGCATCGAGACCTGCAAAGGCGTCGGCAAGCTGGAGGATGAGGGCGTGGTCGAAGAAGTTGTTGGGCGGGCGCTGAATTTCCACGGTGGCGACGTTGCCGTCGAGGCTGACTGCGATGTCAGCAAAGTCGCGGGCGAGCACATCTTCTGTGGCGCTCATCTCGGAGTTCCTCCCAGGGTTGATGTAGAGTGTGTCTTGCGCAGTGTTTTCGAGGCGGGGAATTCTAACCCGCATCGGTCGCCGATGCCCGAAGCGAGAGCTTAGAGATACTGGGGAGGCCGCCTCGAACCGTCGTTCACGTCTTCGCGTAAGAAACATGCCATTCGATGCACGTGGCAGGTTTTTGTGGGAGCCCCCAGTGCGGGCGATGAATCCGTGCAGCGCCCCCGCTGGAGCTCCCACAAACGCGTCGTGCGAGCACGATGCACACTCCTTTTGAATGGATAAGCGTAATCTTGTTCCATGAGAGGCGTTGATCCCACCGTGGCCGATCAGGCATGAGCGAAAATTCTGGATCAGCGAATCCTGCGGTCGAGGCCTCGCGCCCGCTCGGAATATGGGAACTGGCCTGGCCTTCCATCCTGACCAACCTGCTGTTCGCCATGGTGGGCATCGTCTCCATCAAGGTGGTGGCGACCCTTGGGCCGGCAGCTGCGGCTGCCGTGACCGTGGGCAATCAAGTCTTCTTCACCCTGCAGGCCATCATGATGGCGGTCAGCGTCGGTACCACGGCACTGGTGGCCAGGGCCTGGGGCGCGCGGGACTTCGATGAGGCCACCCGGACCACCGTGAGTTCCCTGCTCCTTGGCGTGATGGTGGCCCTGGTGCTCACCCTGCCGGTAATGGTTTTCGCGGAACCCCTGGCGGGTTTGTTCGGCCTCGGGCCTGATGCGACCCGTCTGGCAGGTGAGTTCATCTTCTGGCTCTCACTGTTCAACGTCGCGTTTGCCGTCAACTTCATCATGAGTGCTGCGCTGCGGGCAGCCGGTGACGCCCGCACGCCGATGTGGATCGGCGCCGCCACCAACCTGATCAGCATGTTCGGTCTCTACGTGCTGGTGTTCGGTCACTTCGGATTCCCGGCGCTGGGCGTGAAAGGGGCGGCGATCGCCAACGGCTTCGCCTTTGGCGTGGCGGGGCTGGTGTTCCTGCTGTTGTGGATGAACGGGCAGCTGGTGATCGAATTCCGGTTGCGAGAGTGGCGGGAAGCCATCCAGGCGGCTCGGGTGCAGCGCCTGCTGACCATCGGCTATCCAGCTGCGCTGGAGCAGGGTGTGTTCCGGATTGGCTTCTTCATCTTCCTTGGCGTGATCGGTCACTATTACGGAACAGCGGCGTTCGCCGCCTACGGCATCGGTGTCAACATCCTCTCGGTGTGCTTTGTGGTCGGGTTCGGCTTTTCCATTGCCGGCTCGACGCTGGTGGGTCAGGCACTGGGCGCCAATGATCCCGAGGCGGCCACTGCCAATGGCTGGCGGGCTTTGCGTTACGCCATGCTGTCCATGCTGGGTATAGGCCTTACGGTCATTGTTTTTGCCGAGCCCATGGCCCGGTTCATGATTGATGACCCTGAAGTGATCGCTTACACCATAGCCTTTATCTATATCCTCGGCGCCGTTCAGCCCCTGATGGCGGTGGAGTTCGCCTTTGGCGGCGCCCTGCGTGGCGCGGGGGACACCCGCTACCCGCTGAAGGCCACCATGGCCGGGCTTTTGGGGGTGCGCTGTGTGCTCGCGGTACTTTTCGCTTGGCTGGGCATGCCGGTGGAGTGGGTTTTCGCGGCGCTGATCGGCGATTATGCGCTGAAAGCCTGGATGCTCACGAAGCGCTTCCGCTCTGGACGTTGGCGCAGCCTTTACAGCAATGAGCAGTTGGCGGTCACGCCATGACACTGTCCGAATTCCGGCAATCTGTCTCAAAATAAGACGTTCGGGATTCGGGGGCTGCGCTCAGCTGGGCCGCCTCGAGGACTCTGGCGACCGATGGAAACATCCGGAGCGGGTGGGTCCCGAAGAGTTCGCCAGGCTCGATTCTTTATCAACTGTCTGTCCTAAATGATAATTAATGGACTCATAAGCTGTTCCATGGTGTGGATGGACACACCTTTGACGGTTTCCGGCATGACCCTTGCTCGATCACGGTTGAACCCTCGACCAGGGTGACCTTTTTGAAGCAACGCGAGGATAATCGCATGGAGACCCGAATGAATCTGACCAGAATCGCGGCCCTGGCGGCCGGTGGCGTCCTGATCACGGCCTCTCACTTGGCCTTGGCCCAGGGTGGCTATGAGCAGCCGGGCCAGCCGCCTGCTGGTGGTGGTTATCAGCCGGAGGCTCAGCAACCGGCGCAGCCTCAACAGCCGGCCCGGCCGGACTTCGATGACGAGACGCTCGAGCGCTTCGCCGGGGCCTGGAATGAAGTCCAGGAGATTCGTGACGACTATATGGGTGAGATCCAGGCCGCAGGTGATGCGGAACAGGCCCAAGCCCTGCAGCAGGAAGCGCAGGAGAAAATGGTCGAAGCTGTGACCGAGGCTGGCGTTGAAGTGAGTGACTACAACGCCATCGCCACTCACATGGGCCAGGATCCGGAATTCGCTCAGATGATCATGAGCTTGGCCGGCAACCAGTGACGACACGGCGCTGACACAGCGCTTATGAGTCGTTCAGGACAGTGCGCGCCAGCTTCGGACTGGCGGGGAATCCCTTCCCTCGCTTAGTCGCCAGTCCGGATGCTGGTGCCCTGTCCTGAGCATGGTGTTGCTCTTCTGAGGGCTGGGAGTCTGTGCGGCAGGAGGTGAAGGCGCCGCGGCCTCCCCAGCGGCCCGCTGTGATCGTCCGATTTTGTCACCGTTCGATTTTGTCACCGTTCGATTTTGTCACCGTTCGATTTTGTCACGTAGCCTCGCTACGCCCCTTGATCAGGCGTTGAATTGGCCTCGGACTGGGAGCGTCTCGCATGCTCCCAGTCCTGGTGCGCAGACTGTTACGCTGTGGGTCTGCAGGGCAGCGGACGCTTTGGATGATGCCGTTACATTCGCGCCCGAAGCGTGACGCCGAAGGTCCTTGGGGCCTCGATGAAAGCACCGCGCGCGGCGGTTCCGAAGCCGCCAATGCCACGCAGCGGGATATTGAACGTCACATTCTTGGTCTGCTTGTCGGTGAGGTTCTGCCCCCAGACCTCAGCAGTCCAGCGGCCCGTGGCCTCGCCGATGCCCAGGCGAAGATTGAGCTTGGCGTTGCTGCCCTGGAAGTCTGCTGCTGCCAGCTGCCGCGAGCTGGGATCACGCCACTGGGTGCCGGTGCGCCGCCTGGATTCCCAACGTACGTTGCCGCCGGCGAACCAGGACAGGTTGGTGCCCTCGATCATCTGCTCCCAGGAAGCGCCGAAGAGTGCGGTCCAGTCCGAGGCGTTGGTCAGCCGGCCTCCGCAGAGGGCGGTGACCTGAGGCGGAGCGCCGTCGGCGGCGCAGTTGCCGGGGTACTCGGCCTTCTGGTAGGTGACGGACAGATTGACGTCGAGTTCGTTCAGCGGTGCGGCGGCAATCTCGACCTCGGCGCCGCGACTGCGAGCCTTGTCGACGTTGAAGGTGATGAACTGGACGCCGGTGAACTCCAGCACCTGGAAATCCTCCAGGTCCTGCCAGAACAGCGCGGAATTCACCCTTACACGGCGATCGAAGAGGTCGGTCTTCAAGCCCACTTCCCAGGCATCGATGAGCTCGGAGTCGAATCTCGGATCGGCGCCGGCCGCAGCAGCGGTGGCGTCGAGGTTGAAGCCGCCGGCCTTGAAGCCGTGGGTGAAGCTGGCGTAGCCGGTGGTCAGGTCATTGAATGAGTAGACCGCCTTCAGGGTCCAGACCAGTTCCGTATCTGAAAAGGTCTGGTCGAAGGATTGGGGCAGCGGATTGGCGAACGTCGCATAGCTGATACCTGTATCGGCCGGGGCGATGAAGGGGAAGCACATGTTGCCCCCTGCCACTGCGCCCACGGTGCCGGCGACGGTCACCAGACCCGTGGCATTGGTGGGATCCATGCCGAGGGCACCGAGGGTCAGGGCATCGCGGTTGGCGAGGCTGTTGAGACAGGCGCCGGAGTTGACCGCCGCGAACTGCTCGAAGGAGCCATCCTTCTTCTCATCCACCCAGCGCAGTCCGACCACGAAGTCGAGTTTGTCCGTGACTTCGAAGGTGTTGTGGGTGAACACGGACCAGCCTCGGGTCTTCTGTCTGAAGCGGTTCTGGGCGAAGGACCCCGCCGAATCGACGCCGCCGGCAAAGGCCAGGGCGGGATTGTTGGTCGCCAGAACGTCGCCGAAGGTCCCGCCTGTGGCCAGGGGCACGCCGGCCAGGGCCGGAAACGCAGCACCGAAGGCGGGAAACAGATTGCCGAACCAGGCGCCGCCGCTCACGTAGCGGGAAAAATCGGAGCCCAGACCAAGCCCCTGGCCCTCGATGATCTTCTCGTCCATGAAGAAACCGCCGACGAGCCACTGCAGGCGACCGGCTTCACCCGAGAACCGCAGTTCATGGGTCGTGGTGCGGATGTCGTCGAAGGTCTTCTGGCCGCCGGCCACTTCGGGGCGCACTGAGAACACGTCGAGGGAGACGAAGTCGGAGTGCTGGACGGAATCAGCAGAGAAATCACGCCAGGATCCGATGTAGACCATGTCGAAGTTGTCGAACTCCCGGTTCAGCTCAAGGGACACGCCCCATTGCTCGAAGGGGTTCTCGAACTGCCCTGCGTTGGATTGGCGTTTGTCGAGGGCTTGGGGGCCGCTCAGGGCAACGCCGCCGTCAGCCGGCAGGCCGGCTGCGACGTAAGCTCCGGGTGCGACGAAGGGGGACTCGACGACGATGGGAGCATCGCAGCACTGTTCCTTGGCCTTGGAGTAGTCGGCGATGATGCGCAGGTCGGTGCGGTCATCGATGAGATAGTACATCTGCCCGCGCAGGGCATAGCGGTCGCGGTCCATGCTCTCTGCGCCGGTGGTGCTGTCGACGAAGCCGTCCTGGCGGCGCACGGCTACCGACCCTCGGAAACCGAGCCTGTCCGTGATCGCGGGCAGGCTGCCTCCGGCCTGGACGTTGTAGCTGCCGAAGTTGCCCGCGCCGGCGTTGATCCAGAACTCCTGTTCCTGCAGGTTTGGCCGTTGGGTCCGGATCTGCAGGGCGCCCGCACTGGTGTTGCGCCCGAAGAGCGTGCCCTGTGGCCCCCTGAGGACCTCGATCATCTCCACATCTACAAGGTCACCAAGAGCGACGCCCGGGCGACTCAAATGGATACCGTCGAGAAACACACCCACCGCGCTTTCGAGTCCGATGTTGTTGCCGGTGGTGCCGACCCCGCGAATGCGCAGTGTCGACCCCTGGGATTCAGTCTGCGATGCACTGAGATGAAAGCTGGAGCTGAGGTTGGGCAGATCCCTAAGGTCCTGGACGCCGGCCCGCTCCAACTGCATGCCGCTCAGTGCGGTCACGGCGACGGGGACATCCTGAATGGATTCCTCACGGCGGGTGGCGGTGACCACGACCTCGTCGATCATGCGCCGAGCCTGGTCTGTGGTTTGAGCCTGAGCTTGATACGTGGAAACGACGGCGGAGGCCACCACGGCGGCCGTGAGCCAATAGGTCTTCATCCTGATACTCCCCTGGTTTCCGGGCTCATTGATGAGCTTCTTTAAACCGTTACGGCTCGAAGGCCGCTTGTCGCAACACGACAGGACACCATGGCTAACAGGTATGCCCTGCCGACGCAAAGAGTGGAAACCGACGCCGGGTGGCTGTCAAGGGTTTTGCGCTCTCAGCAGGTAGGGGTCCCGGGACGCCGTCGTCAGTACGACTTGCGGTCCGTGGTGGCAAGCCAGCGATCAAATTCCTCCCCGGCAAGGGGCAGGGCGACCTGCCGAATAGGCATCGCGCTTGATGTGGTTCCCGTCTCGATGGCCTGCCAGATGCGATCATCGTCGAATCCGGCAGCGGCGGCCTGCTGGCGCGTACTCGCGAAAACGACGCCATCGAGGCGCGCCCACCATGCAGCAGCCATGCACATGGGGCAGGGTTCACAGGAACTGTAGAGCAGCAGGCCATCGAGGCGGAAGTCGCCGCGGGTCCGGCAGGCCTGGCGGATGGCATTGATCTCGGCGTGTGCGGTGGGATCGTTGCAGCGTGTCACGCTGTTGCGGCCCTCGGCAACAATCCGCCCTTCGCCGTCGGCGATCACCGCGCCGAAGGGCCCGCCGCCTGCCTCCACGTTCAAGCAGGCCAGCTGCACACTTCGCTGCAAAAGGTCATTCGGTGTAGGCATTCAGGGTCCTTCTCAGTCGAAGTTCCGAAGATGACAGGTCATGGCGGAAACTGTGCTCCGGAATCCCGCTCGCAAGCGCTCTCAGCAAGGGCGGCCAGCTGCGGTCTTCGAGGCCGACGAAGCCCTCACTGCTGCTGCGGCCGAAGACCAGAAATCGACAACCTGCGTCCCCGATCCGCAGCAGAGCCCGATCGCGGGCCTCTGGATCGTGACCGTAGTAGCGTGGTTCGGCGATGCGCTCGAGCGTGTCGATGCCCACCATGAAAGTGGCGCCTGGAAACTGTTCGGCTTTCTCGACGAAGGTGGGTGTGGTGGTGAGCCAGACCCGGCTCGATGGGGGAAGGTGTGCAAGACGCTCGTAGATCGCGGCGTAATTGAGGGGTGGCTTGTCCACGTTGCGGATGCACAGCTCGAACTCCGGTGACAGGCCTGTGAGCTCGGTGGCGACGCGGGCCATGCCGAGATGTCCGTCGTGTACGGGATTGAAAGCCCCAGGAAAAATCAATCGCGCTCTGGATTCCGGGTCAGGTGACTGCGGTGCACGCGCATCGATGGCGCGGCGACTGCCGAGTACGAGTTCCTGCCAGTGCTTTGGGGCTTGGCAGCGCAGTTCAGCAAGGTTTTCTCCGGGCCGCCAGACGGGGGCTGCTGCACTGCTGATGCCCTTGGCCTCGGCCAGGGCGTTCAACAGCAGCCTGTCGCAGATGGCCTCTTCCTCGCTGCGGCTGCGGGCACCGGCGATGAGCTCGACGCTGAATAGATCGCTGCGATTGGCGGTCTGCAGGCCGACGTGGACCCGGTGACCGCCCTGCTTGGGGCGATCCGTGACCAGGCTTGCTGTGCAGCTGATGCCGAAGAGCGCAGCATCCGGTTCAAGGGAGCGGGCGCGGTGAAAAGCGGCCATGGCCATCGCACGCGCCGTATCGGGTGCACAGGCCTGATCCGGTTGCCCACCGAGGAAGGATTCGAGAGCACTCTGGCCGTAGGGAATGTGCGCATCGAGCACGGTCCTTGAGGCTCCCGGCGTGCGAAGCAGCAAGGCCAGGGCGCCACTGCCACCGCTGGTGAGGACGATGACTCCGAGGCCTCTGGCGCCATGGATGCGGTGCGCGAGACCGGAGTCCGAGTCATCAGGCAGGACGGTCATCGCCTGGCCCCATTGTCGTTGAACGTCTGCTTGAGGAAGTTTGTGGCGCGCTGCTCGACGCTGCGGTTGCCGAGGAAGACCCAGAAGTGACCCCAGGCGACTTCGTCGTAGTGGACACTTGCGCCGAGTCCGTCGAGCCTGGCTTCAAGTTCACGGGAATGACCCACATCCACCACTCTGTCCTGTCGTCCATGGTAGAGATAGATTGGCGGACTCTGGGCATCCGCCCAGTGGATGGGAGACGCGCGGCGCCAGCCCTCAGGGTCTTCGTCGCGCGCAGCGCCCATCAGGTTCACCAGTAGGCGCCCGTTTGGGTCGAAGCGCTCGAAGTCGCTGGGCGAGCCGCCTGCTACCACGGCGACCGGTCGCCTGGGCGCTGACCCGGTCTCGGCATCCGCATCCGCTTCGGCCCCAAAGCCCAGCAGCAGGGCCAGATGGGCGCCGGCGGAGTAGCCCCACACGGCTACTCGATCCGGATCTACACGGTCGTGCTCTGCCAACCAGGTCATGGCATCGCGGACGTCTGCAAGTTGGGTGGGGTGACGGTATTCCGGTGCAAAACGATAGCTGGTGCTGTAGGCCACGAAGCCTGCGGCGGCCAGCCGGCGGCCGAGATGGGCCATCTGACCTGGATCACCGTTACGCCAGCCACCTCCGTGGATCAGCAGTACTGCGGGTCGGCGACCCTCGGCCACCGGCAGATAAAGGTCGCCGGTAAGACGGATACCGTCCTGCTCGAGAAACGCAATGTCGTTGAGCGTCTGGGCACCGTCCGGCAGGCTTGGGCCTAGCGCGCAGCCGGCCGCCAGAACGCTGGCAGTCAGTGCAGCCAGATGGGGGCGCGCGAGCCGCCGCCACTGCCTTGCCAGCATCAGGAGCCCGCCCCAGAGTCGTCCTCGCCGAGAAACGACTGGACCAGATCGACAAACTGATCGAGCTGGTCGTGGTGGACCCAGTGGCCGGCATTGTCGATGTTCACGGCGCGGGCCCGGTTGAAGTGCTCGATGCGACCGTCCTCGTTGGGATCCGAGGCCCAGCTTTCGGTGCCACGGATGAGCAGCGTCGGGCAGGTGATGCGGTTGAACAGGCTCTGAGTGTCCTTGCGGGGCAGATGCAGCGGCGAGAAGGCGCGCACGTAGTTGTCGAATTTCCAGCTGTAGGTGCCGTCTTCGTTCTGGTTGCTGCCGTGGATGGTCAGGTGTCTGGCCTGATCCGCGGAAAGATGCGGGTTCTCCTCACGCATGCGCTGCAGAGCATCCGCCAGCGTCGGGTACTTGCGGGGAGCGCGGGATGACAGTTTGCGCAGGGTTCCAACCCAGTCCCGCAGGCGTGCCTCCACTGGCTCCTTGCGGCGCTTTGCCAGCATGGCGGGACTCGGCCCGAGGCCCTCGATGGCCACCAGCCGTGCCACGTTCTCCGGATACAGACCGGCATAGTGGAGACTGATGTTGCCGCCTAAGGAGTGGGACAGAATGGTGACCGGAGCCAGCTGTTTCTGGTGCACCAGCTGGGCGATGTCGACGACGAAGTCGAGCAGGCCATAGGTGCCACCCACGGCCCACTGAGAGTCACCATGGCCACGGAGATCCGGTGCGATGATGTGATAATCGTCGCGGAAGGCCTGGGCGACCCAGTCCCAGTTGCGGCAGTGGTCGCGGCCGCCGTGGACCATGAGCATGGGCGGAGCGCCTTCGTTGCCCCAGTCGACGTAGTGCAAACGCAGACGTTGGGAAAAGTAGGTGTGTGAGGTCGGGCCGGGACCGGCGATTGTCATGCGGACATCCAAATTCCT
The DNA here is from genome assembly GCA_007130155.1 of Pseudomonadales bacterium. Lineage (GTDB taxonomy): Bacteria > Pseudomonadota > Gammaproteobacteria > Pseudomonadales > Azotimanducaceae > SLTB01. Next base: position 8,648 of record SLTB01000024.1, on the reverse strand, counting down.
GGGTTTGGTGCGGGTGCACAGCTCGACAGTATAGAAGCTGGCGCTGCTCCCGCGTAGGGTTGGGCTGCGATCCACGCTGCAGCCGCGCTTGGCCAGTGTCATGATTGCAGCTGACCTAGGGGGAGGTGACGATGTACGCGATCGGGTTCTGGGTGCACGTGGCCTGTGTCTATCTGTCCCTGGCCGGTTTCGTCCTGCGGGGCCTGTGGATGCTTACCGATTCTCCGCTGCGGCTGCTGAAACCGGCGAAGATCCTGCCCCACGTAGTGGACACCCTGTTGCTGCTGTCGGCACTCATGCTGGTGCTGTCCACCTCCCAGTATCCCTTCACTCATGGCTGGCTGACGGCCAAGCTGTTCGCCCTGCTGGCCTACATTGGCCTCGGTCTGGTGGCGTTTCGCTTCGGGCCGAACAAGGCCGTTCGAAGTGCCGCCTTCGCAGCAGCGTTGCTGGCTTTCATCTATATGCTCGCTGTGGCCTACAGCCGCAACCCCTGGCCGCTGGGAGGCTGACGCGCCATCCTCGAGGGTGGTCGCTGGTACCTTATAGGGCCCGACGAATGTGGCCGGTTCTAACCCGCAAATCTCACCGATTCACGGCTGCGGACGCGGATATGCCGGCGAATCCTGCCGGTCCGCCGGTGCGGTTGCGCTGTTGCGCGCCATCCATGCTGCGCACCCTGCGGGCGCACTGCATGCGACGCGATTCGCTCCCGGCGAATCGGTCGACGTACTGTCAAGTACGCCTGCGCGCCCGAACTGTCGCGCGCCTTGTCTTGTCCGACATCTCCTCCACGCCCTCGCTTCGCGCATCGGGGAGATATGCGGGCTAAGCCGTTCGTCCTCGGAGCGCTGAACCCATGGCCCGGGTCTTCTTTGCCTTGCAGCCAGATCCGCCTTCTTTGGCCGGATTGCGGCGGATACAGCAGGACGCCCTGCCGCGATCGGCGGCATTGCGGCTGGTTTCGCCGCGGTCGATACACCTGACGCTGGCCTTTCTCGGTGAGCGCAGCGAGGACGACATTGCTGCGCTGATCGATGCCGCGAGCCCGATCACCCTTGCGCCCATGACACAGCCCATCACCGGATGGCTTTGGCTGCCTAGCGTCGAGCGGCCGCGTGTTCTCGCTCTCGGCGTGGCAGCGGACGCCGCGCTGGAGTCACTGGCGGAACAGCTCTGGCACGTGCTGGATCAGTTGGGCTTAAGACGGCCGGAGCGGGCATTGCTGCCTCATGTCAGTCTGGCCAGGATGCGTGGCAACATTGTTCCCGGGACGCTGGAGTCCCCGCCCATCTTCGATCTGGGCTGGGCCGCGTTGGGGCTTTTCGCAAGCCGTCTCACGCCCGCAGGTCCGCGCTATCAGGCGCTGTGGTCGGTGGCATCCGGGCAATCTTCCGGGCAGACCTGAACCGTGGTGTGCGCCAGTTCGAAACGCTCATGCAGCAGGCGTTTGACCTCCGGCAGCAAGGCGCCGTGGTCGGTACCTTCGGTGACGCGAATGTGCATGGTGGCGAGATGGTGGCCGGAGCTGAGTGACCAGACGTGGACGTGATGAACGTCGCGGACGCCGGGAATGCTTTCCCTGAGGGCGTCACCGAGAAGTTTCGGGTCGATTTCGCTGGGGGTGCCTTCGAGCAGAATATGGCCGGCCTGGCGCAGCAGTCCGATGGCGCTGCGCAGAACCAGTACTGCCACCAGCAGCGACAGCAGCGGATCAATGGGCATCCAGCCGGTGAGTAGGATGACGACGCCGGCGATGACCGTCGCCACGGAGCCCAGCAGGTCGCCGAGCACGTGCAGCATCGCAGCGCGGACGTTGATGTGGTCCGAGCTGCCGTGCAGCAGGCGATAGGCGATCAGATTGACCGCAGCGCCCAGGCAGCCGATGACGATCATGGGCATCGGCAGAACCGGCTGCGGCGCATTCAGACGGGCGAAGGCCTCGATGACTATGAAGCCTATAATGGCCACCATGGCCAGACCATTGAAGGCTCCGGCGAGGACCTCGAAGCGCGCATAGCCAAAGCTTCGGGCGGCATCGGCCGTCCGTCTGGCCACCAGGAAGCCAAGCCAGGCCAACGCCAATGCGGCGCTGTCGGTGAGGGTGTGGGCAGCATCTGCGAGCAGGGCGAGGGAGCCGGAGATCAGCGCGCCGACGACCTCGACGGCCATGAAACTGAAGACCAGCAGCAGCGTCCAGCCCAGGGCGCGCTGGCCGTCGGCGGAGGTGTCGTGATGGTGGTGTCCGTGGGCCATGGTCAGAGCATAGCTGTCATCGCAGTACGCCGGTATCATTGCCCCTGCGCCGGGTCCGTTCTTGTGGAACAAGACCAGCTCAACGATTCGAGAAGAGCGTGGAGCATGCTTGCGTGACGCGCTTGTGGCGCGCACTGGGGGCGATCGCGCACACTGCGCGCTTCCACGACCTTTGACCAGATTAGTTGCCGGGTTCCGGCGTTGTCCTCGTGAGCCCGCACTGCTTGCTTCCACGACCTCTGACCAGACGATGTGCCGGGTGCCGGCACTGTCCTTGTGGGAGCCCCCATTGGGGGCGATCAGCGCCGTCAGGCGCTGCGGCCAGGCAGAATGCGCCCACAAGGCCTGGCCTCGTCCATCGAATCGCATGTTGTCCGCGTCAGCGTGGACGAAGCTTTCTTGGCAACCCCCACAAAGTAGCTGTGGCCAGGAGTCTGCGCGGTAGAATGTGAACGCGCTGCGGCGCCCCCACTTCGGCTCGCTACGATCGCCCCGTTTCGTCACTTGGCAGCACTACGCTCCTCAATCGGGCGTCGAATCGGCCTCAAATGGGGAACGTCTCGCATGCGCTCAGTCCTACCGCGCAGACTCCTGGCCCGCAAATCTCACCGATTCACGGCTGCGGACGCGGATATGCCGGCAAATCCTGCCGGTCCGCCGGTGCGGTTGCGCTCGGTCCGGGTGCTGTTGCGCGCCTTCCCTGGCGCGCACCCTGCGGGCGCACTGCATGCGACCCGATTCGCTCCCGGCGAATCAGTCGACGTACTGTCAAGTGCGCCTGCGCGCCCGAACTGGCGCGCGCCTTGTCTTTTCCGACATCTCCACGCCCTCGCTTCGCGCATCGGTGAGATATGCGGGCTAGAACAGTGAGGCCTGCTCAGGTGGGTGCCCCCTCGCTGGGGCTGGGCCCTGCGGCGGGGCGCCGAGCAGCCGCCCGGCTGCCGCGGCGCCTGACAGCAGCGCGCCTTCGATGCCGCCTGCGGCAGAGAGCCAATCGCCGCAGAAATACAGGCCGATTCCGGGTTGGCTGAAGTGATCGTCGGCGGGCCCCGTGCTGTGAGCGTAGCGCCAGCGATGGCAACGCAGGTCGTGGGGGAGGATGGATATTCCAAGCAGCTGGCTCACTGCAGGCGCCAGCAGGCTCGCCACGCGTTCGGGGCTGGCATCGAGATGTTCTTCGCTGAATGCCGCTGTGGCATGAAAGGTGAAGCAGCCCTGATGGGATCGGCCCGGCTTGGCCGCTTCGCGGCAGGCCAGGGCGATGGGGCCGGTCACTGGTCGCAGCAGATCGAAGCCCGGGTTGCAGCTGGCCTCCGTCTTCAGCATGGCGGTCCAGACCGGCGCCATCGGTATGGCGGCCAGGGCGTCGGCGATGGCCATGAGATCAGGCTGCTCAGTGGTGGCCAGCAGGCGGGCGGCCTGAGCAGGCGGCATATTCAGCAGCAGCGCCTCGCAGGGACCCGCCACCCGCTCCGCGCCGGCAAACACCTGCCACTGACCTTCCACGCGAGTCACTCGCGTGGCCTTGCAAGTCAGGCGAGGCGCGACATCGGCAGCGAGGTGCCGTGCCAGGGCATTGGCGTCAGGTACTGCGACCCAAAGCGCATCCCCCTCCCGTGGCAGCCAGCGGCGAATCAGGCCCCGATCCTCCCAGGCATCGGCATAGGGTGTCAGACGTCGGTCCGTCAGCGTGAAGGCCGGGACACCGTGGTCGAATCCCTCTCCATGCCCGTGGCGGGAGGTTCGGGTGGCACAGCGACCGCCGGGTTGGCGGCCCTTGTCGATGAGTTGGATGGCCAAGCCATGATCCATGAGGCTCCGAGCCGCAAAGAGACCACCGACGCCGGCGCCGACCATGGCCACGGAAGGAGGTGCGTCGAGGGCACTGCGTTGCGTATGTGCCCCATAGGCGGTGACGTCCAGGCGCATGGCGTGGTCCTGGGTGTCACGATCGCGCACGCTGCCAAGGATCGCCTGTTCCGGTTGGAAAGGACGGTCGAAGAGCCCGAGGCACCAGAGGATGCCGGCGTAGGAGTTGGGGTCGCGGCCGTCGAGGGCATAGCGGTGGTTGAGGTCGATCAGACGGGTCAGGGCGGTCCTGGCATCGGGCGTCCACTTGAGCAGTGCCTTGCCCCAGGTCATGCGCACATTGTTGTGCAGTTCGCCATGGATGAGCAGGGAGCGCTGGGCCGCGTCCCAGAGCCCGTCGCCGCTGCGCCCGCGGGCCAGGGTTTCCCAGTCGTGGAGCGCCGAACGGCGGTCCTGGCGATGGGTCTCGAGCGTGGCCCGTGCCCATTCGGGCAGGGCTGACAGCTTTTCGTGCTGCGGGTGATGAAAGCAGAACGCCCAGGCGAGTTCGCGCCAGACCAGGAGTTCATCGAGGAACTTTTCGGCGCCTGCATCGCCTGTGGCGACGGCGTCTCTGGCCACCGTGAAAGGGGAGATCTGCCCATAGTGTAGATAAGCCGAGAGCCGGCTGACGCCATCTGCGAGGGGATCGTTGCGCTGGCGGTGGTAGCGGACGAGGCGCTGATCCCTGAACGACTGCCATCGCTTCTCTGCGGCACGGCTGCCGCCCGGCGTATGAGGCACAGGGGCTACTGTGTGATCGATCTCGCAGCTGGCGATCAGCATAGCCAGATCCGCCTGCTCGAGGCTCACCGGTTCAAAGGGCAGCTTCGGCAGTGCTCCGGGTACCGCTGGCAGAGGGGCGATGCTCGGCGCTTGGAGTGCCTTGCGGCGCAGATTGGCGGTGGCATCCCGGAAGCGGAAGGCTCGGTCGCAGCTTCTGGCGTCGACCAGCGGCATGGGAACGAGGCAACTGCTGTCCACGGCCATCACGGTGCAGTCAGCGCTTCGTGCCAAGGTCGACGTCCAGTCCGCCAGCGGCTTCCAGGGGAAGATCTCCGTGACCACGGCCGCGCTCCGGGCTGCCAGCGTCAGGAGATGATCAGCTCGATGGCCCGGTCTTTCGAGGTGAAAGGCATAGGCCACGCCGCGCTCTGCCAGCGCCGATGCGACATCCCGAGCGCCTTCGAGAATGAATCGATGGTGGCGGTCCGAGGCGAAGGGATAGCGTTCCGAAAGGCCCTGATAGACCAGCAGCGGCCGGCGGAGAGCGTGGGCCAGCGTCAGCGCGGCTTCCAGGGCGGGATTCTCTTCGCTGCGCATGGCGACGCGCATCCAGTAGAGCACCATGGGGCGCTCGGGCTTCGTGCCATGATCGTTCAGGGCGAGGCTGCGTTCGCGCAGCCAGACGGGCAGGAGATCGAGAGGCCTGGGCACTGGTAGTGCTTCCTTGGATACGGTGCCCGTGGCGGCTGAGCATAGCAGGCTGGCAGTAGCGATGGGATCAGCTCAATGGAACCCCCTCCTGTGGGCGAGCGCGCGTGCGCGCCGCAACCTTGCCGACCTTACACGGTCGGGCCTACAGAACCCCCTCCTGTGAGGGAGCCGCATGCGGATCACGCGTGTACGCGGCGCAGGCTCGCCGCCGGTGTGCGGATCAATCGCACGCGATCGGGCCTGCCGATCCGGTGCCATCGCCACGCGGAAATCGAACGTTCCTTTCGGGACAGCGCCTCGGGACAGCGCCTCGGGACAGCGCCGAGCCCGCTGCCGGGCGCCTACAGCGAACGGCTGATAAGCACCTTCATGATTTCGTTGGTACCGCCGTAGATGCGCTGCACGCGGGCATCAGCGTACATCTGTGCGATGGGATACTCACTCATGTAGCCGGCGCCGCCGTGGAGCTGGACACACTCGTCGATGATCTCGCCCTGGGTGTCGGTACACCAGTACTTGGCCATGGACGCCGTGGTGGCATCGAGCTTGCCCTCGAGGTGCCAGAGCAGACAGTTGTCGACGAAGGTCCGGGCAATGGTTGCCTTGGTCTTGCACTCGGCAAGCTTGAACTGGGTGTTCTGGAAGTCGAACACGGTCTTGCCGAAGGCCTTGCGCTGCTTGACGAAGTCGATGGTGAGATCCACGGCGCGCTCCATGGCGACCACGGCAGCCTGGGCAATGTTCAGCCTTTCCTGGGGCAGTTGCTCCATGAGCATGCCGAAGCCGCGCCCTGGTTCGGGTCCGAGCAGATTGGTGGCGGGAACTCGGACGTCATTGAAGAACAATTCGGAGGTGTCTGCAGACGGCTGGCCGATCTTGTCGAGGTTGCGCCCGCGCTGGAAGCCCTCTGCCGCATCGGTTTCCACCACGATCAGGGAAATGCCCTTGGCGCCGAGTTTGGGGTCGGTCTTGGCCACCACGATGATCAGGTTGGCGGTCTGGCCGTTGGTGATGTAGGTCTTCGAGCCGTTGATGACGTACTCGTTGCCGTCGAGGACGGCGGTGGCCTTGACGGCCTGCAGGTCCGATCCGGTATCGGGCTCAGTCATGGCGATGGCGCCGACGAGTTCACCGCTGGCCATCTTCGGCAGCCAGCGCTGCTTCTGTTCTTCGCTGCCGTAATGGCGGATGTAGGGGGCGACGATGGTGGAGTGCACCTGATTGCCGAAGCCGCCGAGGCCGAGGCGATTCTGGGCTTCCATGATCACGGTCTCGTGGCGGTAGTCGCCGCCGCCGCCGCCGTATTCGGCGGGTATCTCGGCGCAGAGCAGGCCGGCTTCACCGGCCTTCAGCCAGGCTTCGCGGCCAACGACGCCATCGTCGTTCCAGCGGGGCAGGTGAGGCGCGAATTCCTTCTCGAAGAAGCGGCTCGCGGCATCGGCGAGCATCGCCAGTTCGTCGTTCATCCAGGGTGACTGGTAGTGCATGTGCTCCTCCACTTCTTGCAATGGCCCGCGACGAGGTGGCGGAGCATACCATTCTGCTCTCGAGCGCCGTCCAGGTGCGCAGCCCTGCAGGATCAACTGCTAGCCCGCATGTCTCACCGATGCGCGAAGCGAGGGCGTGGAAATGCCGGTAAAGACAAGGCGCGCAACAGCACCCGGACCGAGCGATTCGCCGGGCGCGAATCGCGTCGCACGCAATGCGCCCGCAGGGCGCGCACCATGCGCACCATGGATGGTGCGCAACAGCGCAACCGCAGCGGCGGACCGGCAGGATTTGCCGGTAGCTCCGCGTCCGCAGCTGTGAATCGGTGAGATTTGCGGGCTGGGGAGGCTCTGAGCGGGGTGAACCCGGTTCAGAGCCTCCCTATCGCTTTCGTTGCGATTTCGCTCGAAGATGCACAGGCGCATTCGCTATGAGTGGCACCGGGCAGGCAGGGAGAACGATCTGATGGATGTGGACGGCGAACGGGTCACGCGCCTGACTTCAGCGCTGAAGGCAGCCGAAGGGCCGGTGCGTATTCTGCGGGGCTTGGAGTGGCCGGAAGAGGTCCGCGAGGCCTTCCTGCTTCAGCGTGGCGAGCGCTTGCCGGAGATCAGCTATCCGCCGTTCGATCCGACGCCGACCCTGACTCGGCTCGATGCCATACGTGCTGAGCTGCGGCCCGACGATGATCCCGTAGATGCCTGGCTGGCGCGGGTGGCTGACCGCGTGGCCAGCGGTGCCCGTCTGCTGGCCACACGCGGTACACCGGAGTTCCTGATCCACTCCAGGGCCCTCTTCGGTGCGCCTCGGGATCCGTTGCCGGACGAGGAGAGCAACTGTCTTGAGCTGGCGCAGCTCTTTCACCGCACCATCGGGTCGCTGGCCCGCCTTGACCTCGGCGCGCCGGCGCCGGCCTGTCATCTGGCGACGTGGGTGGCCGAGCAGATGCGCGTCGCGCTCCATGAGCGCCTTGGTGCCGATGCTCCGGTGGTGGAGGTGGTCGATCACCTGTCCGCCAATGCCCTGGCTGGTCCGCGGCGCATCAGGCTCAGGCGTACGGCTTGCTTCACCGATCGCGACATGATGCAGCTGCTGCATCACGAAGCCTGGGTCCATGTCATAACGGGTCTCAATGGCCGCACGCAGGACCGGTTGCCGATCCTCGCGGCCAGTCATCCGGGCACCACCCGGACCCAGGAGGGGCTGGCGGTGTTCGCGGAGATGATCAGCGGTAGCATCGATCTGGACCGCGTTCGCCGGCTCGCCGATCGCGTGGTGGCGGTGCAGATGGCCGTGGACGGCGCGGACTTCATCGAGGTGCATCGCTATTGCGTCGATCGGGGGGCGTCGCCTGAACAGGCCTTCGAGAGCACGCGCCGGGTTTTTCGGGGCGGTGTGCTTGAAGGCGGGGCGCCCTTCACCAAGGACATCGTCTACCTCGATGGCCTGCTGCGGGTGCAGACTTTCCTGAGCCATGTGGTGGCCAGCGGCCGTTCCGACTGCCTGCGGCTGCTGTTTGCCGGCAAACTCGATCTGGAAGACGTGCCGGCTTTGGCGATTCTGACCCGGGCGGGCCTGTGCCGGCTGCCCCGTCATTTACCGCCATGGGCGGAGGATCT
>SLTB01000218.1 GCA_007130155.1 Pseudomonadales bacterium | reverse complement strand
GCTCCCAGAAATTTCTGGCGACACGAGTGTAGGGCTCGCTGATATCGCAGGCGATGAGGCGCCCATCGGGTGGCAGAGCTGCCGCTAGCAGCAGGCTCGAATAGCCCGTGAACACCCCCACTTCGATGCAGTGGCGCGCGCCCAGCAGTTTCACGAGCATGGCCATGAATTGGCCTTGCTCCGGAGCAATCTGCATGTTGTGCTCGGGCATGGCCGCAGTGGTCTCGCGCAGTCTCTGGGCGATGGGATCTTCACGCAGCGATGCCGCCAACATATAGGCGTGGATCCGGTCGTCGAGTTCGATGGATCGATTCGACATGCTGGTTTCCTCGTGGCTTCAGAGCAGGGCGTCGATAAAGCGGGCAAGTTCAACGTCCCGCTTCGACAGCCCAGCAGCGTCGTGGGACGAGAGGCGGATCTGCACCTTGTTGTAGACGTTGAACCACTCCGGATGGTGGCTCATGGCCTCCGCCTTCAGGGCCACGCGGGTCATGAAGCCGAAAGCCGCATTGAAGTCCGTGAAGGTGATCTCGCGTCGAATGCCACTGCGGTCGTCATCGAGCTGCCATTCAGGCAGTTGCCTGGACAGGGCATCGATGCCCTGGGTATCGAGGGCGTCACGGGTCATGGACCGTCTCCTTGCTGAGTGAGTGGTCAGGATGCCAGGGCCGGTCGATTGAGGCGACATGTGACGCATCAGGGCTTGGGTTACCATCGGCGAGGCAGATCTCTGGAGGCAGCATGGTGGGGCAAAGCACAGTGGGCGATCCGCCGGAAGCGGATGCCGGTCCAGACGCCGGAACAGAAGAACTCGATCCCGCACTGCGCGACGATGTCCGTCTGCTCGGGGAATTGCTGGGCCATGCCATCGCTTCGGAGCGCGGACCTGAGTTCATAGGCCGCATCGAGAAGATCCGGCAGTTGGCCAAGGACGTGCGCGCCGGCAGTACTCGCTGGGAAACGCTGCGCGATTATCTGGCGGCCTTGCCTGAAGATGCCCTGGTGGATGTCGCTCGGGCCTTCAATCAGTTTCTCAATCTTGCCAATATCGCGGAGCAGCATCACCAGATTCGAACCCGCCAGCGCGCTGAGGAACGGGATGTGCTTGGGGGTGTTTTCCAGCGTCTGCAGGAGCAGGGTTATCGGCCGGAGCAGCTCGCCGAGGCCTTGGCGGCCAGCGCGGTGGAGCTGGTGCTGACGGCTCATCCGACAGAGGTCATCCGCCGGACGCTGATCCGAAAGTATGACGGCATTGCTCATGGCCTCGGGCGTCTTGAGCAGACTTCTGGTGTGGAGGCGGAAGAGACTCGCATGGCTCTGGCGCGGCTGGTGGCAGAGGCCTGGTACAGCGACGAATTGCGCGAGGAACAACCCACGCCTGCCGACGAGGCCAAATGGGGCTTCGCTGTGGTGGAGAATAGTCTCTGGCAGGCTCTGCCTCGCTTCATGCGGCGCCTCGATCGTGAGCTTGAGTCGCTGGGCGCCGAGCCCTTGCCCTTGGACGCTGCCCCGATCCGTTTCGCGATCTGGATGGGTGGTGATCGGGACGGCAATCCCAACGTGACTGCCACGGTGACCCGTGAAGTGCTGATGCTGGCGCGTTGGATGGCAGCTGATCTGTTCCTGCGCGATGTGGAGTCCCTGCAGAGTCAACTGTCTATGGTGCGGGCCACGCCCGACTTCGAGGCGCTGGCGGGGGAGGCGACGAGGGAACCGTATCGTGCTGTTCTGCGCCAACTGCGCGATCGATTGCGGCGCACCTTGCTGTGGGCTGAAGGTCTTGACCCGAGTCCGCCCGTGGATCGCAGCAGTATCATCTTCGATCAGTGCGAGCTGCTCGAGCCCCTGCTGGCCTGCCATCGCTCCCTTGTGGCCTGTGGTATGGCCACCATTGCCAACGGTGAACTGCTCGACACGCTGCGCCGTGTTGCCTGCTTTGGCGTGCATCTGGTGAAGCTGGACATCCGCCAGAATGCAGACCGGCACGAGGATGCTCTCGATGCCATCACGTCCCATCTGGATATTCGCGATGAGGCTGGCAGAAGCTACGGTGATTGGGATGAAGAAGCGCGTCAGCGCTTCCTGCTGCATGAACTCGCCAGTCGGCGGCCCCTGTTTCCTTCGCAGTGGCCGGCTTCCGAGGAGGTGGCCGAAGTCCTCGATACCTGCCGGGTCGTCGCACAGCAGCCTCCGGGTGCCATCGGTCAATACATCATTTCCATGGCGGCACAGCCCTCGGATGTCCTCGCAGTAATCCTGTTGCTGCGCGAAGCCGGTATGCAGCAGCCGCCACCCGTGGTGCCTTTGTTCGAGACCCTCGATGATCTCGAGCGGGCACCAGCGGTCATTGACGCGCTGCTGGCGCTCGACGGTTACCGCCAGCGTGCTGGCGATCATCAGCACGTGATGATCGGCTATTCGGATTCGGCCAAGGATGCCGGACAACTCGCCGCCGCCTGGGCCCAGTACCGCGCCCAGGAGGCACTGGTCGCCGTGGCGCAGCGCCACAATGTCAGTCTGACCCTGTTTCATGGCCGCGGTGGCGCGGTGGGTCGTGGAGGTGGTCCCGCCCATGCAGCCATCCTCAGTCAGCCGCCGGGTTCGGTGGCAGGTAGCCTGCGGGTGACCGAGCAGGGGGAGATGATCCGATTCAAGTTCGGCCTGCCCCACTTGGCCGAGCAGAGTATGGCTCTGTACACGGGAGCGACCCTCGAGGCGATGATGCTTCCACCTCCTGGCCCGACACAGGCCTGGCGCGATGCCATGGACCGGTTGGCCGCGACGGCGCTGGAAGGGTATCGAAGTGTCGTACGCAATGATCCGGAATTCGTTCCCTTCTTCCGTGCGGTAACGCCAGAGCAGGAGCTCGGTAAGCTGGCATTAGGCAGTCGGCCCGCACGCAGGAAGGCAACGGCCGACGTCGAAAGCCTGCGAGCCATCCCCTGGGTATTCGCCTGGACCCAGATTCGCCTCATGCTGCCTGCTTGGCTGGGCACCGATGCGGCGTTGCAGACTGCCCTGGCTGCCGGTGAGCGAACGCTCCTTGCGGATATGGCTCAGCGATGGCCGTTTTTCCGCATGCAGATGGACATGCTGGAAATGGTCATGGCCAAGACTGATTCCGAACTGGCGCGCTGGTATCAGCGTCGACTTCTGGCTGAGGATCATCGCAGGCTGGGTGAGTCTCTGTGTCAGCGTGCCGAGGGTCTGGCCAAGGATCTGCTGACCCTGCGCGGGCACACGAAGCTGCTGGAGGATGATCCGCAACTACGCGAGAGCATCAGCGTACGTAATACCTACCTGGACCCGCTGCACCTGCTGCAGGCGGAACTGCTTGAACGCTCGCGGCGGGCCGAGGAGCCGTCGGCGGCCGTGGAACGGGCGCTGAAAGTGACCATGGCAGGCATCTCTAGTGGCCTGCGCAATACTGGCTGAGTGAGGACCGCATGAAGATCGAAGGTGCAAGCGTGCTGGTGACTGGTGCCAATCGTGGCCTCGGCAAGGCATTCGTCGAGGAGCTTTTGCTGCGTGGTGCGGCGCTGATCCACGCCAGTGGCCGCGACCTCGAGAGCCTCGAGGCCGTGTCGGCTCTGGATCGGGACCGTATACGCCCGGTGCCACTCGATGTCACGGATGCAGTAGGCATCCAGGAGTTGGCGGCGGATACCCCGACGCTTGACGTGCTCATCAACAATGCGGGTGTGGATTGCCCGGTGCCGATCCTTGGCGGCGACGACATGGCAGACCTGCGTCGGGCCATGGAAGTGAATTACTTTGGTGTCCTGAACATGAGCCGGGCCTTCGCCCCTGTGCTTGCCCGTTCGCAGGCGTCCGCAATCATCAACCTGGGCTCCATGGCCGGATTCATCCATGTCGCCGACAACACCGGCTACAGTGCTTCCAAGGCAGCCCAGCTCATGCTGTCCCAGGGGTTGCGTGGTCAACTTGCGGGGCAGGGCACGCAGGTTTTGCAGGTGCTGCCTGGCTTCATCGACACGGACATGGGTGCGCGGTTTCCCATGCCCAAGGCGTCAGCGCGCAGCGTTGCCGCGGCGGCACTCGACGCCCTCGAGGCTGGCGAGGATCTGGTTCTGCCCGATGTGTTTGCACGCATGAGCTATGATGCCTTCGTGGACCGTCCGGATGAGGTGATGCGTAAGCCGGAAGCTGTGATAGGTGCCCTGGTCCAGCGGCTCATGGCGTCTCAGCCTGCAACCTGACCTGGGGCCTCACTGCTCGAACACGCGGAGGATCCCGGACTGGCTGGCAGTCGCCAGCAGGTCACCGTTTTCGGCAAACAGGTGCATGCGGCCGTGCACGAAGCCGGCGGCGATGGCAAAGATCTGGGTGTCGCACAGCACCCACTCGCTGGGGTGGGTGCGAATGATCCGCAGCGTGTTGTCCAGACTGTTGGCGCCGGCCGGCTGGGCCAGCGCGGTACGAATGCCGGCAGGGACGTAGTCGGCGATGATGGCCAGCAGACCGGCGGACATTGCTGATCCGTTGCGGCAACGGATCCACTGCCGCGAGCGCCCTTCGTCCTCTCCGGTCGCGCGAGGAATGCCCCGGTGTTCGAAGTGGCCGTGAAGTCCCTCAGGGTCGCGGTGGGCATGCTCAATGCGATCACAGTCTTCTGGCCGCGGTACGCTGGGCATGACCGCGAACTGGCGCGAGTGGTGCTCATCGCGCTGGCCGAGAGCGGCATTGACAGTGACGACCTCCCGCTCACCCACATGGCCGACCACTCGGGCCTGGGTGACGTTGTTGCCTGCGACGGGGGTGCGTACGTCGATGTCCAGGATGGAGTCTGGATTGGCGTAGGACAGATACTGCGCCGTGGCCCAGATCAGCGGTCGCCCAGTGGACTGCTCCATGGCGGACACAGAGGCTGCAAGCCCGACGCCGCCGAACAGAAACTGGCGTTCAGGCGGGCCGACGCAAAGCTGCGCTGTAACGGGAAGAACCCAGCGGAGTGGGTTGTGGGTGGCTTTGGGGGCATAGAAGGCGTGCATGTGCGAACCTGATGGCGGGTGGACAGGTGAGCGGGGCGGGAGGATAGGGAAACGAGGGCGCCAACTCCAGCTTCAGAGCTTGCTGGGAGAGGGTCGAGACCACGGCGGTTCGGGAACCGCAGGCTGCGCAAGGGGTCAAATCAAAGCACGTGCCAGCAGAGACAGCTGCGACCGGTTGCGCCGTGGCGGGCTGCCGGCGAACATGTCCTGAACTGATCCAGAGCCACCAGGGCTGCCAGAGGTGAATCATGGGAGGCATGGGCGAACTCCATCGTTCCGTGGTCGCGTTTTTTCTACTCATGTTGCTTTTGATGTCTGCAACCATGGTGCAGGCTGATTCGCTGGGGTTTGGCGAAGTGCGCCAGGGCGAGCGCATGCACAAGGAACTCGTCGCGTCAGGAATGATCTACGACGACGAGGTACTCACCTCGTACATCGACGAAGTCGGGCAGCGCATGGCGGCGGTCAGTCAGGACCACCGGCGCATGGAGTACCACTTCTTCGTACTCGATGATGCTGCGATCAATGCCATGGCTTTTCCTGGGGGCTATATCTACATTTCCCGCGGGCTTTTGGCCTATCTCGAGAACGAATCCCAGCTCGCGGCAGTGCTAGGTCATGAAGTCGGCCACGTTTCCGCGCGTCACGTCGCCCGCCAACAGCGCGCCGGACGTACCGGCACGGTGCTCTCGGTCGTGGCGGGCATTCTTACCGGTAGTGGTGCCATCTATCAGGTGGGCCAGGCCTACGGCCAGATGCTGATCAGTGGCTATGGTCGTGAGATGGAGCTAGAGGCGGACGCCCTCGGCGCGGAGTACCTCGCCCGTGCCGGCTATGACCCTAATGCCATGCTGCAGGTGCTGCAGGTCCTCAAGGACCAGGAAATGTTTTCCTCCCAGGTCGAGCAGCGTCGTCCGACATATCATGGACTCTACGCCACACACCCTCGCAACGACCAGCGGCTCCATGAGGTCATTCGTGCGGGTGCGGCCAATGCCGGCAGTGATGAATACGTGGAGTGGGTGGATGATTATCTCTCGCGCATCGATGGACTGCCCTGGGGGGATGCTGCGGCGGATGGCGTGGTCCGGGCGCATCGCTATTACCACGGCCGTCTGGGCATCGTGATCGACTTTCCCGAGGGTTGGAATGTCCGCGATGGTGCGACGACCTTGACCGCTGTGCCACCACATGTCTCGGGAGCAGCCATGACGGTAGAGTTGCAGGCGCTGGAAGGCGACGGTGGCAGCCCGGAAACCTTCCTCACTGGCCACCTCGGGCTTGGTGTCACTGCTGGGGAGGCCATCGAAGTCGATGGCATGCCGGCCTATCTCGCTGTGCTGCAGCAGGAGGAGAATCAGCCGCGGCTGCGCCTGGCTGCGGTGGCCTTCAAGGACGGTCGCGCATTCATCTTCCGCGGTAACAATACTGAAGCTGATTTCGATGTCGAGTTCATCGAGGGGTTTTCGGAGACCGTAGGGTCCTTCCGTCACATGCGCGGTGGCGACCGCTCGGCTGCCACGGCAACACGCGTCGTGCTGGTTGAGGCCAGGCCAGGCGACACCTTCGAGTTGTTGGCGCGACGCCATCGGATGGGGCGTGATGGTGCTGATCGTCTGCGTTTACTCAATGGTCGCTATCCCCGCGGTGAACCGCGAGCTGGCGATCGCATCAAGGTCCTGCGCTGACATGACTGTTTCCGATTCGCTGCCCCGTTCTGTGGTCTGTGCGTGTAAGCCATGGAGCAGCCCTGGCCATTCGCTTTTGCCACCATCCGGGCGCTGATTCGCAACACCCCTGACACCTCGGTATGCTCGATATCAGTTGTAGCCGCAGCAGGAAGTAATGATGACCTACCCTGATCGCTTGCTCCTCTTGATGGTTGGCGTTGGCATGACGCTCACGGCATGTGGCGGTGAGCCGCCGGCAGATTCGGACATGCCACCGGCGCGGGCCGTGGCCAGCGAGACCGAAACGGCGCCACCCCTGCCCCGCACGGTGCTCGAAACTGGAAGTGAGTATCAGCCTCTAGCGGTGGTGCAGATTGCAGCGTTGGAAAATCCATGGGCTGTCGCCTTCCTTCCTGACGGTCGCTACTTGGTGACGGAGCGGGGCGGGCGCCTGCTGCGGGTGACTGCTGAAGGCGGCCTCACGGCCATCTCCGGCGTTCCCGAAGTGGCCGTGCGCAACCAGGGTGGACTGCTTGATGTAGTCCTTCATCCAGACTTCGATAACAACCAGTGGGTCTACCTCACGTACTCACTGGGGGATCGTCAGGAAACCACCACTGCCCTCGCGCGCGGTCGGCTAGAGGGCGACGCGCTTGTGGATGTCGAAGTGCTGTTCGAGCAGGACCGCCGCTCAGAACCCGGTCGCCACTATGGCTCCAAGCTGGCATGGATGTCAGACGGCACGCTTCTGATGAGCATTGGCGACCGCGGCGCTCAACCGCCCCGGGCGCAGGACCCCATGGACCACGCCGGTTCCCTGTTGCGCCTCACTGAGGACGGCGGCGTTCCCACCGACAACCCCTTCGCCGACGGCCGCGACGCGCTGCCGGAGATCTATTCCACGGGCCATCGTAATATCCAGGGACTGGTGGTTGTGCCGGGATCCGACGCGATCTGGGTGACGGAGCATGGTCCCCGTGGTGGAGATGAACTCAACCTCGTCCGCCCCGGACAGAACTACGGCTGGCCGCGTGCGGGCAAGGGGCGCGATTACCGAACTGAGGAAATGTACGGAGAAGCTCGCAGTATCGAAGGGCTGGTGGATCCCGTGTATGAGTTTTTGCCGACCCTCGCCCCCTCGGGTCTGGCGGTGGTCACCAGCGACCGCTTCCCGCGCTGGCAGGGTAACCTGCTTGCCGGCGGCTTGCGCGCGGAGCGCATCGCCCGGTTGGTCATCGAGAACGACGAAGTGGTGCACGAGGAGAGCCTGCTGCTGCAGGCCATCGGTCGAATTCGCGACGTTCGCGAAGGGCCGGACGGCCACATTTACGTGGTCACCGACGAGCAGGAGGGCGGTCTCTTTCGCATTCAGCCGAACTGACGAAGGCTCAGGCGCTGATCATCGGTTGGCGGGGTTCTCTGGCCCCCGCAGAAGGGGGCAGCTCCAGCGTGCGCTCGGAACCTTGCTGCCAGTAGCGGATCTGTACTTTACGGTCCGCATCCGTGCCTCGAATCGCCTCGAGAAATTCCATGGGCGTGCGGACTGCGGTGTCGTTAACCTCGAGAATGAGGCTGCCGGGTTCGAGTTCGCTGCGAGCGGCGGCGCCGATCAGCCGGCGGACCAGCACCCCCGGACGGTCAGGTAGGCCTAGGGCTTGGCGCTCGTCCTCGCCGGCTTCGACGACGGTGATCCCAAGTGCTGTCACCACTTGGCGATCCGGGAGGCCCTCGTAGTCCAGGTCTTCGCCCGCTACCAGAACCGCAGGAGCAACATGGATGCTGGCCCCTGTGCGTACCGCTAGGGCGAGGGCGTCGCTTGGGCGGCTGTCCACACGTATCAATTCTTCCTGGCCCGGGACGCGCAGCTCGAGCATGCCGAAGAAGGTGTTGCCGACGAGTTCATCCACCAGGACCCGCTCCAGGTTCGCGCCCAGGGCCGAAATCATGTTGCTGGCCAGATCGTGGGTCATGGGCCTGGGTGGCTCCACGCCGTGCATGGCCATGAGAATGGCCCGAGCCTGGTCGAGGCCAATGAGGATGGGCACCACGTCGCCGGTTTCCAGGTGCCGCAGCAGGACTAGAGGTGCGCCAGCCGTGGCGCTTACGCCGACTCCGGCAAGCTCTACGGCGACCAGCGTTGCAGGATCGATACGCAGCTCGCGTGCGGAGAGATCCTGGATATAAACGCTTAAGACAAGGAACATGGCCAGCGCCAAGCCTTGGGTTTGAAGTTTACGTCGCGGCATGCTGAGCTGCGCTCCCTTTGCAGACTGCCCGCAACACGGAGTCTGCCAGGGAAGTTGCGCAGGAAACAGGGTGGATCGCGCAAACCTGATTGCCCTCAGCGTTTTGGCAACGGGTCCTCAAGGGACGTTTTGAAGTGGAAGCAGGGAGCCAATGATGATCTTGCAATGTGGACGGCCGCTCGCGGCTTGCTTGGTATTGGCATTGCTGACGCTGGGCGCATCGGCGGAATTTGTGGCGCCCTTCGTCGTCACTCCCCAGCGGGATGTGGACCGGATGATGCGGCTGGCGGACGTGGGGCCTGGAGATTATCTGATCGACCTCGGCTCCGGAGACGGCCGTATCGTCATTGCCGCTGCCGAGCGCGGTGCAGTGGGGCACGGTATCGAGCTCGATGCCAACCTGGTGCGGGAGTCGTGGTTGCGTGCGGAAGGCGCCGGAGTGCGTGATCGGGTCAGCTTCGTCAATCAGGACCTGTTCCGGTCAGATTTCTCAAGGGCCACCGTGGTGACGATGTACCTGATGCCTGATGTCGTCCTGCGGCTACGTTCAGTGCTGTTCGAGCAGCTTGCGCCTGGAACCCGCATTATCTCCAACAGCTTTCCCATGGGGGATTGGGAGCCCGAACAGCACATTTCAGCTGCCGTGAGCGGGGGCCTGTATTTGTGGATCGTGCCTGCCAGGGTCGATGGCCATTGGACGCTCACGATTGAGGGTGGCTCTGATCCTATGGACCTCGTGATTGAGCAGCATTTTCAGCAGATCGAGCCGCAGCTGCAGGCACGTGATCAGGGCTTCTTTATGGAGGACGTGCGTCTGCACGCGGATCGCATCGACTTTCATGCCGTGCATCGCCATGGCGGCTACCGCTTTTCCGGCCGGGTCGAAGGCGATGTCATGCGGGGCTATGTCCACGTTCATGATGGCGACGAAGTGACGGTGGCGCACTGGGAGGCTTGGCGCAGCTGAACTGATTGCCGGCAAGTTGGCCCTGTCGTTGTGGGAGTTTGCCACAAACCCTCTTTCCCGCTGTCGCGGGGGAAACTCGCAATTCGATGGGTGCGGGACGGCTTTGTGGGATGGGTTTGTGGGAGCCCGCAGTGCGGGCGATGGATCGAGATGCAGCGCCTGCCTGCGCGCTGATCCTCCCCAATGAGAGCTTCCACAAAGGCGTCGCGCGAGCAGGCCCCACACTCTTTCGAATCGTGACCGCTGATTTGCCGTTTTTTGAGAGCCCCCGTTGGCGGCGAAGCTAGCCCGCAAATCTCACCGATTCACGGCTGCGGACGCGGATATGCCGGCAAATTCCGCCGGTCCGCCGGTCCGGTTGCGCACCATGCATGGTGCGCACTCTGCGGGCTCACTGCCTGCGACGCGATTCACTTCCGGCGAATCGGTCGACGTACTGTCAAGTACGCCTGCGCGCGCGAACTGTCGCGCGCCTTGTCTTTTCCGACATCTCCACGTCCTCGCTTCGCGCATCGGTGAGATATGCGGGCTAGCCGTCGGGCGCCCTGTCAGTTCACTTGCGCTCAGTGTCCCCCGGCGATCACGATGGTCTGCCCGGTCACCCAGCTCCCCGCGGGGGAGGCCAAGTAGACGCAGAGATTGCCGATATCCTCGGGTGTGCCCAGTCGCCCCAGCGGAATCCCGAGCTGGGACGGCAGCTTGGGCAGATCGTCGTCCGTCAGTTTCAGGGCCTTCATCATGATTTCGGTGGGAACGTAGCCCGGTGAGATGCCGTTGACGCGGATCTTCGGTGCCAGCTCCAGTGACAGGGTCATGGTGAGTGAGTTCACCGCGGCCTTGCAGGCGCCGTAGTGGCCGCTGCCCGGGGCGCCCCGGTAGGAGGCCAGCGAGGACGTATTGATGATGCAACCGGATTCCATGTGGCGGGCGGCCACCACCGAGCAGGTGAACACTGACGTGAAGTTGAGATCGACACAGGCCTGCCACTCCTTGGGGTCGAGTTGCGTCAGTGGCGTGATGACCGGTGAACCGCCGGCGTTGTTCATCCAGGTCGTGATGCTGCCGAACTCCTTGACGGCAGCCTCGGCGAGGCGCTCTACGGCAGCGGCGTCCGTGACGTCGGTGGCCACGGCGATGGCACGGCCACCTGCCGCGCGGACGTCGGCGGCCACCTGGTCGATCTCGGCCTGACGGCGGGCTGCCAGGACCACTGCGGCGCCGGCACGGGCAAAGCAGTGTGCCATGCCCTCTCCAAGGCCACGTCCGCCGCCGGTGATCACGACCACCTGATCATGCATGTCGAATGGAGACATCGAGGTCCCTCCCCAGGGTTGTTGAATACGATTCAGGGCCTGTCTCTTGATCGGGACTGACACGATATCGGATCAGCGTGGCGCTACCCGGGCCCGTGGACGCGTCCTCGTCCCCATTCGAGGTGTCGTCGCTCCCCGATTCAGCGTGCGAAGCAGGCCGCTCGGTCGCACTTTAGCTCGTTCCGGTAGAAACCTGCACCCCTGAATTTTACGAAACGGTTGTTCGGGCCACTGCCGAGAGCAGTGGATGGGCCGGATCAGTCGGGAATGTGCGGAGGTGAGGCCGGTCTGCGGAATTGCCGCGTCGTGGGAGCCGAGCGCTGAGCGTGGGCTCCGGACCGGGTCTGCTGTGGCGTTTGTGGGCTTGCGCCACCGAAGCTGCGCTGTGTGGTGGCCCGTTGACGGTCGTGGGCCGGGCGAGAACGTTCCTGGCGGCGTCCGCTTGGCCCGCCGGCGCTGCTGGGGGATTCCTGTCTGCGGATGCTGTGTGAAGGTTCGTTTCGGGTCCGTATCTCGCGCTGCTGCCGAGTCATGGTCGTCGACGTTTCCCGTCCTTGATGCCGCTGCTCGGCGGAGCGGCCCTGGCGAGAGGAGGGCTGACCTGCAAAGCGCCGGGCCGGGAGGTTCTGCCGCTGCCGCTTAGCATGTTCATCGGCCGCTGCAGCCTCGGCCTGCAGTGCGCGAAGCCGTTGGCTCGCAGTGCGGGTATCGATGGCTGCTGCGCGTTGCTGCGAGAGACTTGCGGTGGGTTCCCCCGGCCAGCTGCGCGCGGCTCGCTGTTCCTGGCGGTCGTGGTCCCAATACCGTTCGGCGCCGCTGTGTTCACGTCGCTGGCGCCAGTCTCCGCGCTGACCGGAGTCGCCCCGAACGTGGCTGCCGTATTCCATTCGCCGCTCGTCCTGCGGGCGCCCGTCCCGACGATCCTTGCCTCCATGCCGCCAGGGCTGGCCGTGATTTCGCTCCATGATGATCACGCCCCGCGGGTGCCAGTCCAGACGCGTCGGGTAGTACAGCGGGTCGAGGTGGGTACCCTGGCTCCAGAACAGCGAGGATCGGGGCAGGCGGGTGCTGTGGAAGCCGCTCTGATAGCGGGGGTTCGGATCCCAGTACACGGGCTGGTGCTGCTGGGACGGCCACTCTCCGTAGGCCGACGTGGTGTCGTACCAGGGGACGTACACCAAGTCCTCCCGCGGCGGCGCAAGGACGAGGCCTTCGCCGCGTTGTTCGAGCTGCAGGTGCTTCGATTCCTGAAGGGTTCCGGCCAATAGCGCCCGTTGCCGCAGGGTCTGCAGTGAGAGCATGAGCTCGTCCTGCTGCGCCAGGAAGGCCTCGCCGAGGGCCCGGGTCCAGCGCAGATCGGCATCCATGCGCGCGAGCACCTCCGGAAACGCCGTCAGGGCCTGGACGCTTGGATCCCAGTCGAACGCGGCCGCTGCCAGCACGGCATCGCTGCCCTCGAGTTCGGGGTGTTCGGTGATGAAGCGGGCTGCCTCAACGACATCCAGGGGATAGGTAGCCGCGATCAGGATCTGGGTCAGCAGGGTGTCCGGGTACAGGGCCACGGGGGCCAGCAGGCTCTCGATCTCGGCGTCGCTGAAAGTGGATGGGCGATCGGCTGTGCCGGACAGGGGCATTGTGGCCCCCAGGGCCGCGACGATGATGATGCTGATGAAGCGCTCGCGAAGTGGCATGTCGAGCTTCCTGAGTGGCCATCGGTCGATCGTGCAGGGCTGATCTCTTTGGCCTCAACGGGTCGTCCGGTAGCTTTTGGCTGCCTTGGATGGCTGGCTCGCATCCATGCCAGACGGGCGGTTGCTCATGACGAGCCTTGAGGATGAGCCGCCGGACGCTGCAGTCAGCCTGCGCGGAATTTTCAGGCAGTGCAAATGATGCCCTAACCACCTGAACTCTCGCTGTCTGGCCGTGGGCAGGCGTTGGCCTGCCTGGTGACACTGGTGATTTCAATGCCATTAATGCCGTGACCCGACTCCTTCCTGCGGAACGGCCCAAACAACCCGATGTCAGGTCACAGCCGTGCGGACCCGGGCGGACACCCACTCGCTGGCCAGGACGGTGGCCAGAATGAGCAGGAAGATCATGCTGACGCGTCCCCAGGCGAGCACGTTGACCGATGCCATCAGTTCCAGACCGATGCCTCCGGCGCCCACGAGGCCGAGAATGGTGGCCTCGCGGATGTTGATGTCCCAGCGGTAGACGCTGATGCCAGCGAAGGCGGGCATGATCTGCGGAACGATGGCGTAGAGGCGCATCTGGGCCGGGCTGGCGCCGGTGGCGACGATGGCCTCCACCGGCTTGGCGTCGCTCTCCTCGATGGCTTCATAGAGCAGTTTGCCGATGAAGCCGATGGAGCGCAGCGCGATGGCGATGATGCCGGCCAGCACGCCGGGGCCGAGGATCATCACCAGCAGCAGGGCCCAGATCAGCGAGTTGATGGACCGGGAGGCGACAATGACGAGCAGGGCAAGGGTTCGCAGTCCGGGCAGGGCCGGCGTGGTGTTGCGGGCAGCGAGGAAGGCCAGCGGTGTGGCGATGAGAAGGGCCAGCAGGGTTCCCAGGGTGGCAATGTTCAGCGTATCCCAAAGGGGACGCCACAGCCTGCCCGTATAGGCCCAGTCCGGCGGCAGCATCCGTGATACCAGATCGGCGCCCTGACTCGGTGCGTCCGTGACGAAGATCCAAATGGTCCGTTCTGAGATGAACTGCCAGCTGAAGGCCAGCACGGCCACCACGACGAACCAGCCGAGCCAGGCCAGCAGCACGGCTCCCGGTGTCCGTCGGCGCCACAGCGCCTGACCGTTGGCGTGGATCACGGGCATCAGCGCAGCCTGCCGCGAATGAAGCCGGAAACGTATTCGGACAGCAGCACGATGGCGATGATCAGCAGCAGGATGGCGGCTGCCGTGTCGTACTCGTAGCGGTCGAAGGCGGTATTGAGCGTTGCACCGATGCCGCCGGCGCCGACGATGCCGATGATGGCCGACTCCCGGAAGTTGATGTCCAGGCGGTACATGCTCACCCCCACCAGCCGTGGCAGCACCACCGGCATCACGCCCCAGTGCAGGGTCTTCGTTGCGGAGCCGCCGGTAGCGCGAATGGCTTCCAGGGGTTTCGGGTCCATGGCTTCAATGTCTTCGGCGAGCAGCTTGGCGATGAAGCCGATGCTGGCGAAGGCCAGGGTCGCCACGCCGGCCAGGGGGCCGAAGCCGAGCATGGCCACGAAGAGGATGGCGATGATGATCTCCTGAAAGCTGCGGGAGATGGCGATGAAACCGCGGCAGATCAGGTACACGGGCAGCGGCGACAGATTGCGGGCCGCACCCACGGCCACCGGCACGGCCAGCAGCAGGCCGATGGTCGTACTGACGAAGGTCATGGCCAGGCTTTCGAGGAATCCTTCGAGGATGTCCGCGCTGCGGCTGCTGAAGTCCGGCGTGAACAGGGCTGCCGCAAAGGCAGCACCCCGTTCGAGGCCTTCCGCCACCCGCTGCCAGTTCACTTCCAGGCTGCCGACCGCGAGGATCAGGTAGACCATGACGGCCAGGGACAGACCCCAGCGCAGGCGCGGGTCAGCAATCATCGGCGGGCGGCGCCAGACGCGAGCGCTCATGCTTCGCTTTCCGCGGCGTCTTCCTCGCTGCCCTCGGCTGGCGTCCCCTGATCGTCCCAGTCCTCCTCGCCGTAGATGTCGGTGAGTACGCTGTCGTCGAGGGCGGAGGCGGGGCCGTCGTATACGATGCGACCGGAGCGCAGACCAATCACGCGCTGACAGTAGCGTCGCGCCAGGGGCACGTCATGGATGTTGATGATGGCCGGCAGGCCGCGCTCACCGCACAAGCGGGTGATCAGGCGCATGATCTGACGGGAGGTACGCGGATCGAGGCTGGCGGTGGGCTCATCCACCAGCAGCAGATCCGGCGTCTGCATCAGCGCCCGGGCGATGCCGACGCGCTGCCTCTGGCCGCCGGAAAGGGCATCAGCACGACGATCCACCATGGCACCGAGTTCCACCTGCTCGAGCAGGTCGAAGGCCCGTTCGACGTCCGTCTGGGGAAAGCGCCGCAGGGCCGCGCGCCAGAACCCCACGTAGCCGAGGCGGCCGGAGAGCAGGTTCTCCATCACCGACAGCCGCTCCACCAGGGCGAACTCCTGGAAGATCATGCCGATGCGGCGCCGGACCTGCCGCAGCGACCTTCGATCCAGGGAGGTGAGCTCGCTGTCGCCGAGCCAGATGCGGCCGGCGCTGGGCTCCACCAGTCGGTTGATGCAGCGGATCAGCGTACTCTTGCCGGCACCGGAGGGTCCGATGAGTGCGATGACCTCGCCGGCATCGAGGCTGAAGCTGACGTCGTCGAGGGCGAGGGCGTCCTTGCCGTAGCGCTTGCTGAGCCCCTCGATTCTCAAAAGACCTACCGACACTGGTAGCTCACGTTATTGGCACGGTCGATGTCACGGATCACCTGCCAGTGCTCGCGATAGGTGATGGGCAGGAATTTGGACTCGCCCGACTCGCGGAACTCCGCCGCCAGGGCCGAGCCCTCCCAGGGAAAGCTGAAGAATGCCGCGCGGATCTTCTCGGCCAGTTCGGGGGCCAGATTGTGGGCATGGCCGTAGGCGGTGGTGGGGAAGGTGTCCGAGCGGTAGATCGTACGCACCTGATCGGCGCGGATGACGCCACGGGCGATCATGCGCCGCATCACCGAGTTGGCGATGGCGGCGGCATCGTAATCCCGGTTGACGACGCCTAAGACCGAGTTGTCATGCTTGCCCGAGAACGCGGCGCGGAAGTCCCGTTCGCCCAGGCCCGCTTCCTGCTGAAGCAGCGCCAGCGGTGCCTTGTAGCCGGAGTTCGACGTCGGTGCGGTGAAGGCCAGGGAGCGACCCCTGAGGTCGGCTAAGGATTCGATGCCGGAGCCCGGGCGGGTGATGATTTCCATCTGGTAGCCGTAGCTGTCGTCGGCGGCTGCCATCATGGCGAAGGGCGCGAAGCCCGCGCAGTTCACCGCCAGCGGTGTGCTGCCGGTGTTGAAGCCGGCGATGTGCAGGCGCCCGGCGCGCATGGCTTCGAGCTGGGCGGCATTGGATTGCACCGGGAAGAACCGCACGCTGCGCCCGGTCTCCCGGGACAGGTGATCAATGAATTCTGCCCAGACGGCACTGTAGGTGGCCGGATCCTCCACCGGGGTATAGGCGAAGATCAGGATGCGCGGATCGATGCGCTCCCGGCTGTTGGCGGGTACGTCTGCGACCATGTCGCCGCTGCGATCACAGAGGTGCCTGGCCAGATCACCGCGCTGACATTCGGCCAGCGCCTGCGCGCCTGTGAGCAGCAGCGTCAGCAGGAACAGCGTCGCCTTCATGGGATCCTCTCGGTTCGACGGCAGCACGTTAGCCTATTCCAGGATTGTGACAGTGATGCAAAGTCGAAGCGACGCACCCTGCGCAGCCCTGCGCTGACGGAGCCTGATCGCCCGCGCTGCGGGCCTCAGCGGCCGGTGGGAGCGGCTTCAGACGGTGTCGGAAAGTGAGGCAGACCTCTCTGTGGGAGCGGCTTCAGCCGCGAATGGACTGCCAGAAATCAATGCCTTGCGTGGTCATTCGCGGCTGAAGCCGCTCCCACAGGGCGCGCGCCGCCGAGATTTGCAACACCCTCTGTAGGCGAGCGTGCTCGGTCCGCGCAGGGGTGATCCGCATGCGGCACGTCGCGAGCTCGCCGGCT
>SLTB01000261.1 GCA_007130155.1 Pseudomonadales bacterium | reverse complement strand
TTCAATCCGGACGTGGCGGATCCGGCTGCCCCGGCCGGGGCCGCCGGTATCCAGGTCTTCCCGGGCTTCCGTCCGGAGAATCAGGTCGATGAAGATCGTGATTCTGTCGCGATTTATCTCGATCTCGAGTATGACGCCATCGATCGTTGGCTCTTCAATGGCGCGATACGTTTCGAGGACTACAGCGATTTCGGGAGCACCTTCAATGCCAAGGGTGCGGTGGCGTTCCAGGCCACCGATACACTGCGGCTGCGTGGCTCCATCAGCACGGGCTTCCGCGCGCCATCGCTGCAGCAGCAGTTCTTCAACTCCACCAGCACGCAGTTCGTGACGGATCCGGACACGGGTGAGAGCGTTCCTCAGGAACGCGGCACCTTCCGTAACGACAGTGTCGTTGCCCAGGCCCTTGGTATTCCGGAGCTGGAGGAGGAGACTGCCTGGAACATCAGCGTCGGGTTCGTCTTTCAGCCCCTGCCCGATTGGACGATCACGGCGGACTACTACAACATCGAAATCGATGATCGCATCGTAATCAGTGGTGCCATCGGTACCGGCCTGGACCCGGCACTCGATGCGGCTCTCGCGTTGGCCAATGCGAATTCGGCCCAGTTCTTCCTCAACGCTGCGGATACCACCACCGAAGGTGTGGATCTCGTCATCAGCCATGAAAGGGAGTTCTTCGGCGGTGATCTGCAGTTGTCTCTGGCGGCGAACTTCACCGATACCGACATCGATTCGGTGCGTCCGCCGGATGCCTTGGCGAATGTGCCGGGCATTGGTGAGCTGGTGTTCACGAGCCAGGATCGGTCGATTCTGGAGGAGTGGCAGCCGAAGGATCGTGTCAATCTCACCGGTGTCTGGTCACGTGGTCCCCTTGGTGTGACGCTGGCGCTGAACCGCTTCGGCAAATACACGGTGGAAGAGGGTGGCCCGACCCGGCAGACCTTCAGCGCCAAGCATCTGGTGGATGTCCAGGTCCGCTACGCCTTCGACAATGGCCTGATGGTTCGTGTTGGAGGCAACAACATTTTCGGTACCACACCTGATCGCAATGAAATCGGTCAGGCGCGTGGCGGCAGGATCGTCGATGGAGACGGCAACGTGATCGTCGACTCCCCCGGTGTGTTCAGATTCTCCCGTCGTTCCGCACCGTTCGGCTTCAACGGCACCCATCTCTACGCATCACTGAGCTGGGACTTCTGAGCCGGTCAGCCTGCCGGCGCCGTCCGCAAGGCGCCGGCAGGTACTTCTTCAGCCCGGTACTTCAGCCCCGGCACTTCAGCCCCGGCACTTCAGCAAGGATAGGGCAGCAGTCGCGCCATGGGCGCGTCGTCCGTTGGGTTGGAAACCTGACCGCATGCGTCGGAAGCTGCTGCTGCCATGCGCTGGATGATCACGGGAAAGTCCCGGTCGGCCCCGAAGGCCAGCATCGGCAGCATGACCGGGGCGAGCAGCTTCGGTTTCGGTTCGAGTTCCCACCATACCCTGACCTCCGATCCCTCACCGCGGGGAATGACTTCCCAGCCTCCGAACATGATGGTGGCGGGAAACGGGAAGTCGGGATCCTCGGCCAGAAAGCGCACATCGAAACCGTGTCCGTCCTCGAAACGGGTGCATTCCTCTCCCCAGCGCCTGCCGGCATGGTTCTCACACACGCGAACTGCGCCGAGTCCGGGCGGCCGATCGCCCAGCACCTCTGAGGATCTGAGGCTCGGCATGTAGCGCTCGATCTCTCCGAGCCGACTGATCACGCTCCACATGGCATCGGCAGGCACGTCGACGGCGACCTGGACGCAGTGGCGGTAGCGCGACGGGTTCGCGCCCCGGTGGGCTCTGCCGATCCCCCACAGCTGCCAGAGCCCGAATGCGAGCACCACCCCTGCGATGGCGAGCATCAGGATCGCACCCGCGGCTGACAGCAGACTCGGAGCGATCAGCAGCAGCGCCAGGGTGCCGATGACCCAGAGCAGGTCGGCGACGCTGGCGTACAGTGCGCGCCACGTGAGCAGCCGAGGTCGGGTCGCCTGATGCAGCAGATCGGCGGCGAAAAAGAGCAGTCCCAGGCCGACCACTTGAAGCATCAAGGGGTGCCCGAGCGCCAGCCAGGCATCGATCTGCCCGGGTGCGATCAGCATGGCTGCACCACAGCCGGCAGAGAACGCGGCGTTGGCCATGAGCGCGCCGCGAAGGGGTTGGGTGGTTGTCGTCATTGGATTCTCCCTGAATGGCCCCGACTCTTCTGCCTGGCATCGTGGCCGAGCACCGGCTCTTGGGAAATGACCTCGGAGGTCATGAGGACTGGACCCGCTGCATGGCCTCAATTCATCATGGGTGCTGGTTTTATGTGACAGACCATCCCGTTGCGATGGAGTCTGGGGAGAAAAGCGCTGTGACACCGATCAACCGTATGGATGAGCCCGTCTGTCCCGTCAGCGTCGAGGAAGCGACCCTGGCCGACCCGGAGATACTCGAGTGCCCCTATCCCACCTATTCGCTCCTGCGTGAGCAGGCACCTGTCTGGCAGGACCCGCGAACCGGCATCTACGTCATCACCCGCTATGAGGATCTCAAGCGCGCGTGTCTCGACACGGAGCGCTTCAGCAACCTGCGTCCGAGCAATGATCATGCGAAGCTCACCGGCAACGCCCGCAAGGCCTATGAGCTGTTCCTGGAAAAAGGCTGGGTGCCGGCACCGTCCCTGGCGGCGCGGGACGATCCTGAGCACAAGCAGATGCGGTCGATCTTCGACAATGCCTTTCGGCCGAAGCGCATCAACGAACTGGATGACGAAGTACGGGATCTGGCCTACCGGCTGGTGAGCGAGTTCATCGATGACGGCCACTGCAATTTCGTCAAGCAGCTGGCGGTGCCGCTGCCGCTGATCATCATCTGTCGGCAGATGGGGGCAAAGGAGGAGGACATCTGGCAGATCAAGGCGTGGACGGACGCCTGGTTCCGGGGCACCGGCTTCGGTCTCCGTGAGGAGGACGTCCTCTGGTGCACCGAGATGGAGATCCAGGCCCAGCACTATTTTCAGAAGATCTTCGAGCGCCTGCGGGAACAGCCCGACGGCACGCTGCTGTCAGATCTGGTGAACACCGAAGTGCCGGGTTGGGGGCGAACCCTCAACGACAACGAACTGCATGCGGAAATGATGCAGGACACGTTCGTGGGTGGATCGGAAACCACGACCAACGCGCTGTCTGCGGGAATCATGCTTTTAGCTCGCAACCCCAGGGTCTGGGAGCGATTGAAGTCCGATCCGGACAAGTACCTGAAGACGTTCTGCGAGGAAGTGGTGCGGCTGGAGAGTCCGGTGCAGGGCCTGACCCGTACCGCCCTGGTGGACATCGAACTGCATGGGGTGACCATCCCGAAGGGTGCGACCATCGATGTTCGCTTCGCCGCCGGCAATCGCGATCCGGAACGTTTCGAACGCCCGGACGAAATCGATCTCGATCGCCGCAACGCCGCGGGTCATCTGGGCTTCAGTTCAGGCACCCACTACTGCCTGGGTGCGCCGCTGGCACGGCGGGAGCTGTACTGGGGGTTCAAGGCCTTCATCGACAGCGTCGAGGACTTCTGGCTGGCGCCGGAGAAGAACGACCTGCGTCATTACCCCAACTACGCACTGAGGGCGCTCAACGAACTGCACATCGAGTTCACGCCTCGTTCGGAGCGTGCATCGCCCTGACGAAGTCGGGGTAAAGGTGTTCGAGCAGCCGCGGGACGCCGAGCAGCAGCACCACGAGCAGTACGCCCCCGAATGCAGCCCATAACGGGTCGATGGTGAGCGTCGTCCCCGCAGCGACGAACAGCGCCGTCATCGGCATCATGCCAATGGCTGTTGCCAGCACGAAGGCGCGCGCCGACATGGCGGTCACGCCAGCGCCGTAGCTGACGGCCGCGAACGACACGACGGGAATCAAGCGCGCGCCGAGAACCATCCAGAACAGGGTGCGATCGCTGCAGCGTGCACAAGCCAGGGTGTGGCCGCCGATGACGCGTCTGACGAGATCATGGGCTGCGAAACGTGCGATCCAGAATGCCAGCAGGGCGCCGAGAAGCGCTGAGATCATGGCGTAGGTGAACCCCAGCCAGGGGCCGAACACGGCGCCCGCCGCCACGGTGATCGGGACTGTCGGAACAGGACCGATGATCACGGCCAGGACCATCAGTCCCATGATGACGAAGGGGCCGAGGGCGCCAGCTCCGCGCAATTCGCCGGCGAGCGCCTGAGGCTGCAGCAGGCGCCCGACATCGAACCACCACAGTACTATCGACGCCAGGACGATTCCGGCGACAAGCATTGGTGCCACCCAGCCCTTCAGCGACATGGATCAGAACGTCGCGATGTAGGCGACCACGTCCGCGACGGCCTGCTCGTCCGGGAGGGCTCGGGCAATGGGCGCCATCAAGGCCCCGTAGGCGTCGCCTTCCCCGCCGCGGATCCCCTGGCGGAAGTGCTGGAGCTGCCTTTGCAGATACCAGGGAAACTGTCCGGCGAGGCGCGGGGCGTTCATGGCGGTGCTGCCCTGGCCCTGGGCGCCGTGGCAGGTCTGACAGGTCTGGTACAGGCCTCGACCGCGTTCGGCATCGCCTTCCTGGCCGAATGCGGGCGGCGGCCCAGCGAACGCCAGTATGCTGGTCACGGCAATGCTGAGCAGGGCCTTCGGGACGAAGCGACCGCGAATCATGAGGTTGGTTCCTTGGGAAGGTTGACCGTCCAGAGCGTGTCCGCGTCACGCAGCAGATAGAGGGCGAAGCAGGCGGCGAGCATGGGCCATGCCGCGAAGAACAG
>SLTB01000317.1 GCA_007130155.1 Pseudomonadales bacterium | reverse complement strand
TTCGTTCTCCTCGACGATGTCCGCGAGCATGGAGGACTGCACGATGCCGAAGATCACCAGCATGGTCACCTCAGCGCTCTGGTGGAACACCATCAGCGGCAGCAGCAGCGCGCTGTCGTTGCTGGGCCAAAATCCGAGCAGACGCATGGTCACCGGCGTCGCGAACCAGATCATGGCGACGGCGTAGACGATCATCGCGCTCTTCTTCTTGTCCCAGCGTGCCGTCATCACCGGCGCCAGCACCATGGCCACCACCGCCGAGACGAACAGCGACGCCGTGATCCACTGGATGTCGGCGGAGCGGAACTCCCAGAAGTAGGTGTTGATGTAGAGGTTGAAGTTGGTGGACACACCCGTGGCCACGGCGGAGACCACCGCGGCGAAGAACAGGGCCAGGAAGTTGCGATTGGACAGCGTGTCGCGCAGATCCGACGCCACCTGCTTCAGGGGTCGCGGCTTGCGCACCTGCACCTGATGCAGATACGGAATGCGATCGTGGAGACCGGCTGATGAGATCACGATGGACAGGAAGATCATGATCGCGGCCACCAGGCCATAGGTGGAGTAGCCCGAGGGATCGAGCACCCCGGAAGGAAACGCCTCGGAATCCGCCAGAAACACGGCAAACGCCAGGAAATGCATGGTCAGGCCGCCGTACCAGCCGAACATATAGCGGTAGCCCAGCAGGCGGGTGCGATCGTCGTAGTCCGCCGTGAGCTCCGCCACCAGACTGGTGGAGGGGATTTCGTAGAGCGTAATCAGGAAACGCACGCCGATCGTCGCGCCCAGCAACCAGAAAAACAGGTGGGTCTCATTGCTGATATCAATGGGCGGGCTCCACAGGAAGTAGTAGCAGACCGCCACCGGCAGGGCCGAGAAGTACATGAACGGATGCCGTCGACCCCAACGGGAGCGCGTGCTGTCGGACCAGAAGCCCACCAGGGGGTCGGAGATCGCATCGAAGATCAGCGCCAGAAACAGCGCGAGGCCCGCCAGGGCGGGGGAAAGCCCGAGCACCTGGCTGTAGAAGATCATCAGCAGGAAGGAGAAACCGTTGTCCTTCACCCCGTAGGCGACGGACCCGAAGCCGTAGACCCACCGAACCCGGCGGCCGATGGGCGGCGCAACTGCTGACATGAAGTCTCCCCTTCCTGCTGCGTGTCGTGGCCCCCTCATCGGAGGGCATCAAGTGCAACACGCCTGCCCCTTCCTTATCGCAGTCAGGAACCGGGGGCGCAAGCATCGAGACCAACTTCGCTTGAAACTATCAGCGGTGTCTGTTTCCTCAGGCGATGCGCTAGACTCCCGAACTCAGCGGGCGCTTTCGCAGACCGATCGGAAGGGAGCAGACATGAAGGATCTGAAACTCGGGCTTCAGCTCGGCTACTGGGGCGCGAAGCCGCCCAAGGGCACGGTGGAGATGGTGCAGGCGGCCGAAAAACTCGGCTACGACTCGGTGTGGACCGCGGAGGCCTACGGCTCCGATGCCATCACGCCGCTGGCCTGGGTGGGCGCACACACCTCGAAGATCCGTCTCGGCACGGCGGTCTGCCAGCTCTCGGCCCGAACGCCCACGGCCATGGCCATGGCGGCCCTGACGCTGGATCACCTCTCCAACGGCCGCATGATTCTCGGGCTCGGCGTCTCCGGACCGCAGGTGGTGGAAGGCTGGTACGGCGCCCCATTCTCCAAGCCGCTGGCGAGGACCCGTGAATACGTCTCCATCATCCGGCAGGTGCTGGCCCGGGAGGAGCCGGTGAGCAATGACGGCCCGCACTACCCGCTGCCCTACACCGGCGAAGGCTCCTGGGGGCTCGGCAAACCGCTGAAGCCCATCACCCATCCCCTGCGCAAGGACCTGCCCATCTTCATGGGTGCGGAGGGACCGAAGAACATCGCCCAGACCGCCGAGATCGGCGACGGCTGGCTGCCGCTGTATTACTCGCCCTACCGCAACGAGGTCTATGCCGATTCCCTTAAAGCTGCCAAACCGGGTTTCGAGATCTGTCAGGGCGTGGTGGTGAACATCACTGACGACGTGGAGAAGGGGCTTTTGCCGGTGAAGAACATGCTGGCGCTTTACGTGGGCGGCATGGGCGCGAAGGACCGCAACTTCCACAAGGAGCTGATCGCCCGCTTCGGTTTCGAAGCCGAGACCGAGAAAATCCAGGAGCTGTTCCTGGCCGGCAAGAAGGAAGAGGCCATGATGGCCGTACCGGACCAGCTTGCCGACGAAATCTCCCTGGTGGGTCCCAAGGAGCGCATTCGCGATCGCCTGCAGGCCTGGAAGGAGACTCCGGTCACCTCGCTGCTGGTCTTTGCCCGCTCCGAGGCCGAACTCGGAACGCTGGCGGAGCTGGTGCTGAGCTAAGGAGGCTCCACGACGGTCGATGATCCTGCTGCCGTCAGCGCGCCAGCCCCCGCAGGGCTACCGGCGACGATGCCGCGCAGCAGGCGGCCGATGATGTCACTTCCAGTAATGATGCGGGGTGCCTGAGTCCAGAGCAGGATAACGTCCTCATCCAGGCGGTCGTCGTTCCGATCCCGTGCCCGAACCCGGAAACGATGCAGGAAATCCCCCAGTCGGCGCTCCGCCTCACGCACCACGATAGGGCGATGACAGTGGGCCAGCGGATCGAATCCTTCCGGCCGGAACAAGGCGGCCCGAATGAAGGCGTCACTGTCCAGCACGAGGCGAGGCTCGCCAGCATCGTCCACCAGGACCACACGCGGAGTTCCGGACCGCTGCAGCCGCCGCAGGAAGGGATCCTTGCTGCTGGCCTCGACCGGAGGAAAATCGGGGCCCGAGTCGCTCCATGGCAACTCGATCACGCTGTCCGGGTGCAGCGGCTCTCCCTCCTCCGACAAGGGTACGTCGTCGAGGCTGAGAAAATTGAGGGCGCCGCGACCTTCCAGCCCACCGATCTCGGTTCCCTTGCTTTCCATGTGCAAGCGGATCAATTCACTGAGCTCCCGTTCCCGGTAGAAAGTGATGGCTTCACGTCCCAGCCAACGGTCGAGAACCCAGGCGGTCGGGCGCGCCACGGGCCAGAGCAGGAACTGATAAGCACGGATCACTGGCGTGAGACGCGCCGCCACCTGCAGCGCGTTCCGCGAAAAATACGACTGCGGCAGGATCTCCCCGAAGATGGTGATCACGACAGTGGAGAACAGGAAGGCCAGCACCCCGGTCAACACGGAACCGGACAGCATCGCCAGCAGCACGTTCACGGCCACGTTGCCCCAAAGGATGGTGACCAGCAGAAAATTGCCGTCTTCGCGCAGCCGACGCAGCCGCTCGGCGCGCCAGTCGCCCTTGCGGGCGGCCACTTCGAGTTCGAGCTTCCCGAGCGAAAAACAGGCGAGATTCAAACCCGAAAGCATCGCCGACTGACTCAGGCAAAGCAGAATACCCAGCCAGGTGAGTGCGTTCACGAATCCTCCTCCCGGACGGTGGAATCGGAAGCCTTGCCATGGGCTTCCCTGACTTTGGGCTCGGATCCGTCGGCCGAATCGGCACGATCCCGTGGCAGATCCTGCTCGCGGTAGCCGGCGAAACGATGCAGGTACAACGCCGCCTTGGTCGCCTGATCGACGATGCGATGCAGGGCGCTGAGGACTTCGAGCGTAGCGGCCATACGACGTGCCGACAATCCTCCCACTGTCCCAGCCCGAAGCACCTGGCCTTTGAGTTCCTGATAGGACTGCTCGAAGTCACTGCGAAAGGCCTCGAGTCGCTGCGGGCGCCAGTCCTCGTCATCGACTCGACAGTGATCGAGCAACTCCACGACGTCGGCTCTGAGTTGGTGGTAGACGCCGGCGAGGGTGGCGTCGACCTCCTCCCAATGCACCCGGTTTTGCAGGTGCACGAGTTCTGCCGACCGCTCGGCAACCTCGCTGGCGTAGTGACTCACCCGCAGGGCATGAGGCAGGGCCTGGGTGATGGCCGAATCCCCCTCACCGCGACTGATGCCCGACATGAACTCACCGATGGCGAGCTGCAGCGATTCCAGGGTCTTGATGCCCTGCTCCAGAGGCCTCTCGTCGCTGTTCTCCGCGTTGATGGCCGCGTTTGCCTGACGCAGTGCCAACCCGTTCACGCGGTGCAGTTCGAGAGCCAGTGCGTCCATGGCCAGACTGGGGGTACTGCGCACGTTTCGGTCCAGGTAGCGAGGCTGCAGTTCATCCTCTTCGCGGGTCCGGAACAGGGACTCCAGGCGTCGCACCATCAAAGCGGTAAAGGGCCACATCAACAGCAGCCCCAACAGTTTCGTAATGGTGTGAAAGAGGGCCAGCGAGGTGGCAGCGTAGCCGGCCAGGCCGATCGCGCTGCTGAGCTGGGCCACCAGCCATAGCAGTACCGGCAGCCCGGCAAAGGCCACGACAGCAGTCACCACATTGAATACCACATGGGCAGTAGCCGCCCGCTTGGCAGCGGCGGTGGCACCGATCACGGCAAAGGCTGCCGTGGAGGTGGTGCCGACGTTGGCACCGATCACCATGGCTGCGGCCGCCGTCAGGGGCACCAGACCACCGGCTGCCGCCGTGAGCGTCACTGCCAGCGCGGCGCTCGAGGACTGCATGAGTACCGTCAACCCAACGCCACCAGCCAGAAACAGGAGCAACCCCCAGGGGCCCATCGCAGCCCAGGCTTCCAACCGATCGACGCTACCGGCGTCGGCAAAGGTATCGCGCAGGATGTCGATACCGAGGAAGAACAGCCCCAAACCAACGATGGCCTGACCGAGGGCACCCGCGGGACGTTGGCGCAGCATGACCGACAGGGCCATGCCGGCACCGATGCAGGGCATCGCCAACGCCCGGAGGTCGATATTGAAGCCGACCAGGGCTACGATCCACGATGTCAGGGTGGTGCCCAGGTTGCTGCCGTAGATCACGCCCACCGACTGCGCCAGGGTCAAGAGACCGGCATTGACGAAGCCCACCGTGGCGAAGATCACCGCGCTCGAGGACTGCACCAGCGTCGTGATCAGAATGCCGGAGGCCAGACCGCGGATTCGGCTGCGAGTTGCCGCCGCCAGAATCTGTCGCAGCGTTTCCCCGGCGGCCACCTTCAGGCCATCGCTCATCAGGCGCATGCCGAGGAGGAACAGGCCGATACCCCCGAAGAAGGTGAGGACAGCTGCAAGGGTCAAGGGGCGGCTCCAGCGCGGCCATGGCCGCGCCCATGCAGCGCTGGCCTTGGCAGGAGCCGGCCAGCAGGGACCTCTGAGGAGGATGCAGCCAGCCAAGGGCCTGTGCCAGATGCCACAACGTCAACGCTTGGACTTTTCATCATCCACGCCAGCCCCTGCGTGTGCGCATCTTTCCAGACTGTATTGATGCAGGTTTCGCTCACGTCGCTGCTATCCATCAACTGGCCTCCGTTGCAGCCATGCCCTGGAGTGCTCTGCGTCGGCCAGAGCATCGCCGCGCGTACAGCGTGACGTCAAACCGACGTCACAGCAGACCGGATGGACCGGACCGCGCCCGGGAACATGCGTTACGATGCCTGAAATCCCCAAAGCATCAGCCTCGCGCCAGAGTCCCGAACATCGCGAGAGTGCCGAACAGGAGGTGTCTGCGTGCACCGGATCTTCGCAACC
The DNA here is from genome assembly GCA_007130155.1 of Pseudomonadales bacterium. GTDB lineage: Bacteria > Pseudomonadota > Gammaproteobacteria > Pseudomonadales > Azotimanducaceae > SLTB01. Next base: position 11,386 of record SLTB01000317.1, on the reverse strand, counting down.
GCCGCCCTCACCCTGCTGCTCGGCACCTTGATGGCATGCACCGGCACGCCGCCAGGCGTTGAGCCAGTGCAGGGCTTCGAGGTTGAGCGCTACATGGGCCGCTGGTACGAAATTCTGCGTCTCGATCATCGCTTCGAACGCGGTTTGAGCCACGTTACCGCTCATTACAGTCTGCGCGAAGATGGCCGCGTCCGCGTGATCAATCGCGGCTTGGACGAGGCAACCTGTAGCTGGCGGGAGGCCGAAGGCACAGCCCGCTTCCGCGGCAAAGCGGACAGAGCCAGCCTCGCTGTGTCCTTCTTCTTCGGGATCAGCGGTGGCTATCACATCTTCGCCCTGGATGAGGAGGAATACCGCTGGGCACTGGTTTCGGGCCCCACGCACGGCTATCTCTGGCTGCTGGCCCGTGAGCCCGAGCTCGACCCCGAACTGCAGGCCCGCCTCGTGGCCAAAGCAGCCGATGTCGGTTTCCCGACCAGCGATCTGATCCAGGTCCATCATGGCGCCACGGACTGCCCCTGACAGCCCCACCGCCCCTGCCTTGATCCAGGACACTGCATCCATCGTGGTTTTTCTGGATCATGCAACGCAACCTGGGCCATTGCGGTATCGAGCCGAAGCGCGCGATGGCCCATTGCATCCCGGAGCCCGAGATCATGTCCCTGCTCGAAAGGCATCGTTCCTCCCTGATCATCGCCGCAGTGGCGCTGCTGCTTGTCTTTTGGGTGCTCAGCGGCGCGCTCTTCCGCGAGCCGCCTGAGGAAGGTCGGCAGCAGGCTCCGGAGCCCATGACGGTGGCCGTGAGGCTCAGTCGGGCCGAGTCGGTGGAGCGGAGACTCAACCTGCACGGGGAGGTGGAGGCGGACCAGCGCGTGGTGGTCCGAGCCGAGACGTCCGGCAGGATCAGCGACGTGCCGGTAGCGCTTGGGCAGAAGATCGAGGCAGGCGCAATCCTGGCGCGCATCAACATGGACGACCGGGAGGCACGCCTGCGCCGGGCCGAGGCCAATGTCAGCGGCAGGGAGACTGACCATCAGGGAGCGCAGCGTCTGGCACGTGATGGCATGCAGGCGCAACTTCGGGTGCAGACGACCCTCGCTGAGCTCGAAGCCGCTCGGGCTGACCTCGAGGCCATTCGACTCGATATTGCACACACCCAGGTCCGGGCACCCATCGCCGGGGTGGTGAACCACCGTTATGCCGACGTCGGCGACGTCCTCAATCGAGGCGATCCGGTGGCGGAAGTGCTGCAGAACCATCCCCTGCGGGCCGTGGTCCAGGTGCCGCAGCACGGCATTCACCAGGTCCGGCCCGGCGCTATGGCCCGGGTGACCCTGATGGACGGCGAGCGGCGAGAGGCTGAGGTGAGCTACGTTTCCGCCCGGGCCGAGACGGCCACCCGCACCTTCCGCGTCGAGCTGACCCTTCCCAATCCGGACCGAGCATTACCCTCAGGCATCAGCGTCCAGGTGCAGATTCCGGTGGAGCAGGTCATGGCCCACCGGGTCTCACCCGCGCTTGCAGCTCTAGATGATCAGGGTCGGCTGGGGCTCAAGGCCGTGGACGACGAGAACCGAGTCGTCTTCCATCCCGTGCAGCTGGTTCGCGCCGACTCAAAGGGCGTGTGGATCACAGGGCTTCCATCGGAGGCCCGGATCATTACCATCGGTCATGGTTTCGTCAAAGTCGGTGAGATCGTACGGGTAGTCGACGGTCAAAGCGCCCCGCCATCATGAATGCGTTGATCCAGGCTGCCCTCGACCGCAGCCGAACCGTCCTGCTGCTCCTGCTGCTTATCCTCACTGCAGGGGGCGTCGCTTATGTCACGGTGCCCAAGGAGGCGGCGCCGGACATCGACATCCCCATCTTCTTCGTCTCGGTGACCTACCAGGGAATCTCGGCAGAAGACAGCGAGCGCCTGCTGATTCGACCCATGGAGCGAGAGCTGCGTTCCATAGCAGGGCTGGACGAGTTGCTGGCCCAGGCCGGCGAGGGCTTCGCCCTGTTGCGCCTGGACTTCGAGCCCGGCCACGACAACCGCCAAGCCATGGCCGACGTTCGTGAGAAGGTGGATCTGGTACGCAGCCAGCTTCCTGCCGGCGCCGAGGAACCGCAAGTCATGGAGGTGGACCTATCCATGTTCCCGGTACTGACCACGGCGCTGTCCGGTCCGGTCCCTGAGCGCACCCTGGTAAGCATCGCCCGCGATCTTCGCGACCGGCTCGAAGCCCTGCCAGGAGTGCTGGAGGTGAACATCGGCGGTGATCGCGAGGACGTGCTCGAGGTCCTGGTGGACCCGCTGGTGATGGAAACCTATCAGCTGCCCTATCAGCAACTGATCCAGGCCATCGAGCGCAACAATCGCCTTGTGGCAGCAGGCGCCATCGACACCGGTGCCGGGCGCGTAGCGCTGAAGGTGCCCGGGGTCATCGAGTCCCTGGAGGATGTTCTGGCCCTGCCGGTGAAGGTGGAGGAAGGCAACGTAGTCACCTTTGGTGACGTGGCCACAGGCCGCCGCACCTTCAAGGATCCAGTGAGCTTCGCCCGAGTCAACGGCCAACCAGCCGTCGTATTGGAGATCCGCAAACGCGGCGGAGCCAACATTCTCGACACCGTGGCGGCGGCCACCGCAGTGATCGAGGGGGCCCGGGCCGAGTGGCCCGAGGCCCTGCGGGTGGACCATTTGCAGAACTCCGCCGACGACGTCGCCGACCTGCTCGGCGATCTCGAGAACAATGTTGTGCTCGCGGTTGTCCTGGTGATGCTGACCATCGTCGCCACACTGGGCGGACGTTCCTCCTGGCTGGTGGGGCTGGCGATTCCCGGCGCTTTTCTGGGTGGCATTCTGGCCATCACTCTGCTCGGCTTCACCCTGAACATCGTGGTGTTGTTCGCCCTCATTCTGGTCGTGGGCATGCTGGTGGACGGCGCCATCGTGGTGGTGGAACAGGCTGACCGCTACCTGGCCGAGGGGCTGCCCCGCCGCGATGCCTTCGGCCGCGCCGCGGTGCGCATGGCCTGGCCCATCATCGCCTCCACCGCCACCACCCTGGCGGTGTTTCTGCCCATCCTTTTCTGGCCCGGCATGGTAGGCGAGTTTATGTTCTACCTGCCTGCCACGGTGATCGTGACGCTGCTCGCATCCTTGTTCATGGCCTTGATCTTCATTCCGGTGCTCGGCAGCCTGATCGGCGACGAGCAGGCCAGCCGCCCCGAACAGGTAGCGCGCATACGGGCCGCGGAACGGGGCGATTTCACCCACATCGACGGCTTCACGGCACGCTACGTTAAGCTGTTGCAGAGTCTGCTGGCGCGGCCGGGCCAAACGCTGGCCGTGGCCTTGATGATGGTCGTTACGGCTTACCTGAGCTACGCCCAGTTCGGTCGCGGCATCGAGTTCTTTCCCTATGTGGAGCCACGTTTCGCACAGGTTCAGGTGCAGGCACGCGGTGACCTCTCGATCTGGGAGGCCGATGCCCTGCTGCGCCAGGTGGAAGACCGCTTCCTCAGCGACCCCGAACTGCGCACCGTATACGCGCGCACCATCGGCGACCAGGCACAGCGCCTGCTGACAGACTATCCCGAGGATGCCATAGGCGTCATCCAGCTCGAGTTCATCGACTGGCGCCTACGGCCTCCCGCCGAGGCGGTGCTCGGCCGCCTGCGCGAGGCCAGCACCGACCTGCCCGGCGTTGTCCTGCAGTTTCGGGAACAGGACCGGGGCCCCCGGGGCGGCAAGCCGATCCGAGTGGAAGTCAGCGGTGTCGACGCCGATGCCCTGACCGCCAGCGTCACCCACATCCGCGAACAGATGCAGGCCCTCGGCGGCTTCACCGACATCGAGGACGACCGTTCCCTGCCAGGCATCGAGGTCAGGGCCGAGATCGATCATCGCGAGGCGGCCCGCTACGGTGCCGACATCAGCCTGCTCGGCAACGCCGTTCAGATGCTCACTCAAGGCATGCGTCTGGGCGGCTACCGGCCCGAAGATGCCGACGAGGAAGTGGACATTCGCGTCCGCTTCCCCTTCGACGAGCGCAACCTGGCTCAGCTAGGCGCCCTGCGGGTGCCCACCGCCTTCGGCCTGGTACCGGTGAACAACTTCGTCGATTTCCAGCCCGGGGCGCGCACCGGGCTGATCAAGCGGGTGAACGGGCAGCGAACCTTGACCCTGAGTGCGGACGTCGCACCCGGGTTGCTGGTCGACGATCAGATCAGACGCCTTCAGGGGCGCCTGGACGAAGGTCTCCCCGAAGGCGTGCGGCTGCGCTGGAGAGGCCAGGCCGAGGATCAGGCCGAAGCGGTGTCCTTCCTGCAGCTGGCCTTCGGGCTGTCCATTTTCCTGATGTTCATGATCCTGGTGACCCAGTTCAACAGCCTCTACCAGGCGGCACTCGTGCTTTCGGCGATCATCTTCTCCACAGCCGGCGTCCTGCTAGGACTTCTACTGCGACAAGAGCCCTTCGGTATCGTCATGAGTGGTATCGGCGTGATCGCCCTGGCCGGGGTCGTGGTCAACAACAACATCGTGCTCATCGACACCTACAACGTCCTGCGGCGCAGCGGTGCCGAAGCCATCGACGCCGCCCTGCGAACAGGAGCGCAGCGTCTGCGTCCGGTGCTGCTGACCACCATCACCACCATCCTCGGTCTGCTACCCATGGTGATCATGCTCACCGTCGACTTCTTCGGCCGCGACCTCAGTGTCGGCGCTCCGTCCACCCAGTACTGGGTTCAGTTGGCCACGGCCATCTCTGGTGGACTGCTGCTGGCAACCCCGCTGACGCTGCTGTTCACACCGGTGATGCTGGTATGGGGAGATCGAGGGCGCAAGGTCATCGCGTCGCAGACTGCGACCGAGGGTCGGGAACAGCCAGGCCCGGGCAAGCGGCTCGCATGAAGCCGACTCCGCCCAAGCCCTTCATGGGTGATGGGGTTCAAGAAGCTGCCAAGCCGTTTTCGACATGTATCCGCCAAGCCTCCCGCGCTGCCTGACGGTCGGCCGCGGGCAGTTGCGGCATAATGCGCGCAGCCGGCTCCGGCGGCGGCAGGAAGCCACCTTCGATGTCCGGACAACTTGCCGCCAAGGCTGCCCCGCCGCGGGCGGTGGATTCCAGCTCCCTGGCCGGCAGCACCACCGTACCCGTGAGGTCCGCCAACCGCTGCAACAGCCACTGACTGCGGGCGAGGCCGCCATCCACGTGCAGGTCCCTCGTCACGCCCAGGGCCGAGGCGAGATCCGCGCAGCGTTGGGCAATGCCGTCGATCACGGCGCGGACGAGTTCGTTACGGCCGGTTTCCAGGCGCAGTCCCGTGAAGCTGCCACGGGCTCGATCCGCCATATAGGGTGTCCCAAGGCCGGCCAGCGCCGGCACGAAGACCACGCCAGGCCGCCCCTCCATCGCCATGGCATCGAGCTCTGAGACCTCCACGAGAACCCCGATGCGCTGCAACCATTCCACGGCCGCCCCAGCGGTGATCACCATGCCCTCGTGACAGAAGGCATCCAAGGCGCTGCCGTCAGCCGTGGCGAGACGCCAAAGCGGCAGATCATAGGCCCCTGCCGGGGCTTCGCTAGGCACGGCACCGGTACAACGATCGAGCATGGCTGAGGTGCCGAGGGTGAGCTTGGCATCGCCGAGCTTCGCCAGACCCTGCGCAAAGCATGCGGCCTGCTGATCACCTGCCCGCGCCGCAATGGGAACTTCGGCACCAAGGAGCTTGGGATCCGTGACACCGACCAGGGCATTGCTGGCCACCACTTCAGGATGCCAAGCCGGATCCTGACCGAACAGCGCCATGGCAGCGCCGAGCCAGACTCCACTTTCTGCATCATAGAGACCCGTGGCGCCGGCATTGGAGGGATCGGTAACGAAGGCCGCCCCGCCACTGAGCCAGCAGGTCAACCAGACATCAGGGGTTCCGAGCCGGAGCCGGCCCCGAGCAGCTGCACTGCGGACCTCAGGGACTTCGGCACACAGCCACTCGAACTTGGTGCAGCTGGCCAGGGTATTCACAGGCAGGCCCAGCGCGCGCAGTTCCTGCACCCGAGCCAAGGTTCGGCGGTCTTGCCAGCCGATCACCGGCGCCAGGGGCGCCCCCGTCTGTGCATCCCAGGCCATCACGCTACTGCGCTGATTGACGATACCCAAGGCACGCAGGTCCGCTGCAGCGCAGCGTGACTCCGTCAACGCAGCCCCGATCACTTCAAGACTGCGCACACAGAAGTCGTTGGCATCCTGCTCGAACCGATCCGGCCCGGGAAAGGCCAACGCCAGGCGCTGATACGCCTGCCCCATCACCAGCCCTTGCGCGTCGAAGACCACCGCCCGCACGCCAGTAGTGCCCAGATCCAGACTCAGAATGGGTCCGCTCATGCCGTCAGCCTCCCGCGTTCAGCCCGGTAACAGGACACCCGGGTTCATCAGATCACCGGGATCCAGGGCCCTCTTTACGCGTCGCAGCAGATCCACGCCGGCATCGCCGATCTCCGTGGCGAGCCAATCGCGACGCACCCGACCGATGCCATGGTGATGGGCAATGCCCGCGCCGAGTTCCGCCGCCGCTTCCATGGCGCCACGCCAACAGGCGTCATAGGCCGCGACCATGCCGTCCCGTTCAGGCGCCAGAGCAAACGTGAAATAGAGATTGGCACCAGAGCGGTAGGCGTGGGAGGAATGGGCCGAAGCGGCCACCAGGCCCGGCACGGCCTCGAAGCGGGCCAGTGTCGCCTCGTACAAACTGTTCAGTCGCCGCCAATCCGTGGCCACCTCGATGGTGTCCACCACCAGACCCTGCTCGAACAGTTCACGCCAGCTCGGCACCGTGTTGCGGTGAGCGAACCAATCATCCACTGTCTGTTTTTCCGCAGGTTCACCGCCTCGCACAGCGCAGAGCTCCCCCACCGCCGAAGCTTCGACTTCGCTGTGAGCCTCGGGCCCCTCATGCAGGAAGATCAGCATGGCTCGGCCCGCCGGGCAGGTCTCCCGGAAGTGTCGGCGGCTCTCGCGGGCATCATAGAGTCTGACTACAGGGGGTCGCCAGCCAAGTCGAACGACCTCCCGCATGGCCTCGATACCGGCGGCGAAGTCCGCAAAGTGAAACGCCTGCCGAATGGCGCTCTTGGCCTGGGGTCGCAGCGAAAACGTCACTTCCGTGACCACACCGAGAGTGCCTTCGCTGCCAAGCAGAAGCTGACGCAGGTCGGGACCGGCTGCCGCGCGCGGCGTTGATCGGGACCGGAACAGTGAGCCGTCGGGCAGTACCGCCTCGAGATCGTAGACGAGATCTTCGGTATTACCGTAAGCGGTGGAGTACTGGCCGGAGGCCCGGGTGGCCACCCAACCACCCACCGTGGACAGGGCGATGGACTGGGGCCAGTTGCCGATGGTGAAACCTTCAGCGGCTACCGCATTCTCGGCGTCGATGCCCATGGTGCCCGCACCAAAGGTGGCCAGCAGATTGTGGTCGTCAAGCCGGACGAGCCCGGTAAGCCCAAGGGTGGACAGCACCACCTGATCGCGGCCTGCCAGCACGCCGCCACAGACGCCGGAACCCCCACCTCGCGTGACCATGACGGTGTCATGGGCACGACAGATGCGGACGGCCTCGGCCATGGCAGTACTGCTTTGGGGTGTCACAACCGCCATCGGCAAAGACTGCGGTTCACCCAGCCAATCCAGCAACTCGGAGCGGGCCCAATAGTCTCTGGCGTGGGCACGCAAAGTCGCCTCATCGGTGGCCACCGCATCGCCGAGCGCTGCCGTAAGGGCAGCCAGTACCTTGCTCAAGTGCTCTCTCCTTTACTGATCATCCTCTCATGGAACGAATCGTATCCATTCGATTTGGCAAAGTGCCTGGAGGCCCAACCGTTGCAGGGTCGGCGAGCCTGCCGCCCTGCGGACCAGCCGCACCCGGCCGAGCCTCAAGCAGCGTGCTCTGGCGGCCTGCTTGTTCCCTGGGACAGCGCGGGAGACACTGCGAGTTCCCACAAGGTTGTCTGTCGGGCGTTCGTCTCGAGCGCGTTTCGTCAAAGCTGAAACGACATCTCCTGCCGGTAGCGCTGGCGTACGGCCTCGACCTGACGACTCTGCTGAGCCTCATCCCAGCCCAGCAGCGTGGCCATGCGTGCCGCCGCAGGTTCCAGCAACGCCTCTCTCTCCGCCGGGCTGTACCAAGCCGCCCGGGTCCGCCGGTAAATCAGATCTTCGAGACTGTAAGCCGCCTCCACGTTCACTGCCCAGTCCACCTCGCCCCGCAGGACCTCACCGTTCGTCACTAGTGGCTCTGCGCCGAAAGCGACAACGTCCTTGGCCTCGGTACCGTAGAGACGAACCAACCGCTCGGCGCAGGGACGCCCAAGGTTGCCCGCGCCCGGTATTGCCCTGGCGAGATGCTCTAGGTCGTCGGCGAAATCACCCCCCGGCAGGGGCTCAAGATCGGGTGGCGGCGGCAACGAACGTCCAAGCTGCTCGCTCACCTTGACCATGACTTCCTCGGCCATCTTGCGGAAGCCAGTGAGCTTGCCGCCGGCGATGGTGACCATGCCCCCTGAGCCGATCCAGATCTCATCCTTGCGAGACATCTCCTTGGCCTCCTTGCCGGGTTCGGCGATGAGGGGACGCAGGCCAGACCAGGCCGCAGTGACATCGTCCGCCGTCAGGTCGGGAACATCGAAATAGCGATTCACCGGCTCCAGCAGGTAGCGTACATCCTCGGCGTCGATCTCAGGCCAACGCCAGTCATCCCCCTGGTAGGTGGTATCCGTGGTGCCAAGATAGACGGTATCGCCCCGGGGAATGGCGAAGATGGAACGCTTGTCCTCGGCGGTCATGACCACCAGGTTGCGCACCGGCAGCAGGCTGGCCGGCAGGACGATGTGCACGCCCTTGGAGAGGTGCAGCCGGGATCCTTCTCGCTCCGCCTCCAGAGCGGCCACCCGATCCGCCCAGGGTCCGGCAGCGTTCACCACCACCCGGGCGCGGATTTCCGGTTCACTGGCATCAAGGGCGCAGCGCCCACGAACGCCGATCACCTTGCCGCCCTCGCGCGCGCCCTCCTGCAGGAGGGCTACCGCTTCCAAACGTGAAATGATGACTGCCCCGGCACCGGCTGCCGCTCTCAGGGTCGCCAGCACCAGCCTCGCATCGTCGGTGAGATACTCGCGGTAGGCGCAGGCGTGAGGATGCAGGCGCTGATTGAGCTTCGGCTCGTGATAGGCGAGTTCCTCACCACTCCAATTGCGATGCAGGTCGGCCTCGGCCACGGCGCCGAGCTTTTCGTAGGCTGTGATGCCGGTGCGGAATTTCAACAAGCCCAGTCGCGATTTCGCCGGAACCAACATCCAGTAAGGTTCGGCCAGGTGAGGGGCGAGGCGATGCACCGCCTTGCGCTCCAGCGCCGTTTCCCGAACGAGAGCGACGTCCCCCATGGCCAGATAGCGCAGGCCACCGTGGATCAGCTTGGAAGAACGGCTCGATGTGCCGACCGCGAAGTCATCGGCCTCGATCAGCGCCACCGACAGGCCGCGGAGAGCCGCATCGCGGGCGATCCCGGCACCGGTAATGCCGCCACCGATGATGAGCACATCGAAGGTGCTCTGCGTCAGACGGTCCAGCATTGCGGCCCGGCCGGCAGCAGACAGGGCGGTTGCAGTCATCCTTGGATTCCCAGAAAAGTCCCAGCCCGAAGGGTCGCATAAATCACCGGCCGCGGGCAGCCGCCGGGCTTGTGGTAGTGTCCGCAGCACATGATGTGGAAGGTCGTGCTGCCATGAAACAGGTCGTCTGTGCGGCCATCATCAAGGAAGGTCGTATCCTGCTCGCCCGGCGCGGGCCAGGTGAGCATCTCGCCGGTCACTGGGAGCTGCCCGGCGGCAAAGTGGAAGCCGGTGAGTCTCTGGCGAATGCCCTGACCCGGGAACTGCTGGAGGAACTCGGTGTAAAGGCGCAGGTGGGGACAGAACTCGCCCGCAGCATTCACCACTACGAGCGTGGCAGCATCGAGCTCATTGCCTTGGCCACAGACCTCGAAGGTGGCACCACTCACCTGACCGTCCACGATGCCCTGCAGTGGTTCCCGGCCGACGGCCTCACGCGTCTTACCCTAGCGCCGGCCGACATACCGCTGCTCGATGTCATTCTCGCCGGTGCCCGGGGCTGACGGGCCTCAGCCGGCTGTGGGCGCCGGCGGCGGCCCCCGGTGCGCGAGAAAATCTTCGGTCGTGTTGGTCCGCGGATAGTCGGAATCCGGCTGCGGAACCTCCAGAAACGCACACAGCGGTGCCCAGCCCTCAGCCGCCTCGAACACCAACAGTCGATCCGCCGGCGCTTCGGCGATGACCGCGTCCACGTGCCGTCCATAGACAGCAAGCGCATGACTTCGATCGTCCATGCGGCCGTCGAAAACCCGATTCCAGATGATCTCCACCGCCCATTGGCCGAATCGCCGGACGCCCGGATCATCGCTGCTCGCAGCGGCCATGCTCGAGGGGTAGATGGTATTCATCACGCTCTCATACCAGCTTTCAGGATCGCGGGTGGACAGGATCAACTTCGCTTCGGGGAAGGCTGCAAGCTGTTCCCGCCAGAGATTGCAGGCGGGCCAATCCACAGCTGCGCGATAGCCCCGATAGAGGGCATTCCAGTCGATCGCTTCGCCCCGGTGTGCGGCAGCCCAGATCGGAATGTGTTCCGGCCGACCGAACACCTCGATCATGTGGTAGCACTTGCCGAACCCGAGCGACTCCAGGGCCAGCTTCAGCGACATGGTTCCTGTCCGGCCAAACCCGGCCCCGACGACCTGCAGTGACATAACATCCCCCCTTTTCGCGAGAACAGCTGACGCTCCATGAGCCTCGAATCAGGATCCTACCGATTCGAGGGGGGCATGGGTGTCTTTTCCTGCTGGACAAGGCCGCCCCCCCGACTCCGCCCCCCACAATGAAAACGTGAGCCCGAGCTCGTTGCAGCCTACAATCCCTCCCCTATCGAGAGAATCAGACCCAGAGGTGAACGATGAAGTCGAAAGTCTGCGACATGCTTGGGATCGAGTTTCCGCTGTTCGCGTTCAGCCACTGCCGCGACGTGGTGGCGGCCGTCAGCAAGGCCGGCGGCTTCGGCGTGCTAGGCGCGGCCGGCCACCGACCTGAGAGCCTCGAGGTGGAGCTGAAGTGGATCGACGAGCATGTGGATGGCAAGCCCTATGGGGTCGACCTCATCGTACCCACCAGCATGGCGAACAAGGACGGCAACTTCAGCGCCGAGGAAATCGAGGCCGCAATCCCTCCTGAGCACAAGGCCTACGTGGAAGGCATCCTCGCCCAGCATGGCGTCGATATCCAGGGACTTTGGGATCGCAAACTCGACTCCAGCTTCGCAGCCGGGAT
>SLTB01000232.1 GCA_007130155.1 Pseudomonadales bacterium | reverse complement strand
GAGTCGGTCCGAGCAGGTCTTACCAGGGAGTTGGGACGGGCACACCGCATCCGTCCGACCCCAAGTGGCCGGCACACCCGGCCATTCACGGGCGCCCTAGGCGCTCATTGGCAAGCACAATGCGGAGATGCATCATGCCGAAAATGAAGACGAATCGTGGAGCGGCTAAACGCTTCAAGAAGACAGGTACCGGTTTCAAGCACCGGCAGGCCTTCCGTAATCACATCCTCACCAAGAAGAGCACCAAAAGGAAGCGCCATCTGCGCGCTCTCAAGGACGTTCATGAGGCGGATGTGAAACTCATCAAACGCATGCTGCCGATGGACCGTTAAGGGTCACGACAGCTCACTGCGAATCTAGAGAGGAAGGAAGGTCATGGCACGAGTTAAGCGCAGCGTTGCGTCCCGCGCGCGGCGGAAGAAGATTCTCAAGGCGGCCAAGGGTTACTACGGTGCCCGCAGTCGTAACCTTCGGACAGCGAAACAGGCGGTCACCAAGGCCGGCCAGTACGCCTACCGCGACCGGCGGGTGCGCAAGCGCCACTTCCGGGCTCTGTGGATCCAACGGATCAATGCAGGCGCGCGTGAGCACGGGCTGTCCTATAGCCGGTTCATGGATGGATTGCACAAGGCCAATATCGAAGTGGATCGCAAGATCCTCGCTGGTCTCGCCATCGATGAAAAAGCAGCTTTTGGCAAGCTGGTCGAACAGGCGAAGCAAGCCCTGGCTGCCTGATCGAGCGGTACTCGGCGCTCGGGCCGAGAGCGCATGACGGGAGGCCGGGACGTTGCAGAGACGTTCCGGCCTTTTCGTTTCCGGCGTTGAAACTTTCAAGCTGCCACCCTTGATGCCAGCCACTTGGGAATCTGGAACGGATGCAAGCACTCGACGAACTGATCGAGCGTGTCGAAGCCGCCATCGACGCGGTCAACGACGAACGTGATCTCGAACAGATCCGCGTCACCTATTTCGGCAAGAAGGGTGAGGTGACTGCCCTGCTCAAGGGCCTCGGCCAGTTACCCAATGACGAGCGGCGCGCGGCAGGACAGGCTATCAATCAGGCCCGTGACCGGCTTCAGGCGCAACTCGAGCTTCGCCGCTCGGTGCTGGCGGCAGCCCAGCTCGACAGCCGCATCGCGGCTGAAACCATCGACGTCACCCTGCCGGGACGGCGTTCGGGGCAGGGCGGTCTGCACCCGCATACCCAGACCATGCAGCGCATCGAGACCATCTTTCGCAATGCGGGGTATGGGGTTGCGACGGGTCCCGAGGTCGAGACCGAGTACTATAATTTCCAGGCCTTGAACATTCCCGCCCATCATCCGGCGCGGGCCATGCATGACACATTCTACCTCGAAGGGGGCGAGCGGCTGCTGCGAACTCACACTTCGCCCGTGCAGGCGCGGGTCATGGAGCGGAGCGAGCCTCCGATCCGCATCATCTGCCCGGGCAAGGTGTATCGAGTCGACTCGGACATGACCCACACGCCGATGTTTCATCAGGTGGAGGGGCTGGTGGTCGACCGGGATATCAGCTTTGCCGATCTCAAGGGCACCGTCATCGACTTCCTCAGAGTGTTCTTCGAGGCGGAACTCGCGGTGCGATTCCGGCCCAGCTATTTCCCCTTCACCGAGCCGTCAGCGGAAGTCGACGTTGAGTGCGTCCACTGCCGCGGTGAGGGCTGCCGCGTCTGCTCCCAGAGCGGCTGGCTGGAAGTGATGGGCTGCGGCATGGTGCATCCGCGGGTGCTGGAGATGTCCGGCATCGATGCCGAGGCCTACACCGGATTCGCCTTCGGCTTCGGGGTCGACCGCTTGTCGATGCTCTACTACAGCGTCGACGATCTGCGCCTGTTCTATGAGAATGACCTGCGTTTTCTGGCGCAGTTCCGCTGAGACGAGCTCTACTGCGAGCGCCTCGCCTAACCCGGTGGGCGCTGAATTCGGATCCAGGCACCACCGAGCGAACGGTGATTCGCTCTGAAGGAGACCACGAGTGAAGATCAGCGAGCGTTGGCTGCGTGAATGGGTGAACCCACCGGTCACCGCAACGGAACTGGTGGCCCAGCTCAGCATGGCTGGCCTGGAAGTGGACAGTGCCGAGCCGGCAGCGCCCGCCTTCAAGGGCGTGGTCGTCGCTGCAGTGGTGACGGTCGATCCCCATCCGGATGCCGACAAGCTCAGAGTCTGCCAAGTGGACGATGGCTTGGGCGTGCACACCGTGGTCTGTGGTGCGCCCAACGTCGAAGTGGGCATGCGCGTACCCTACGCCCGTCCAGGCGCCGTATTGCCTGATGGCACGCACATTGGCCAAGCCAAGCTGCGTGGCGTCGCCTCCGCCGGCATGCTCTGCGGCGCCGATGAGCTTGGTCTCGCTTCGGTCCGCGACGGACTCATGGCCCTGCCGGGCGGCCTCACGCCAGGCCTCGACCTCCGTGAGGCGCTCGAACTCGACGACACCTTGATCGAAATTGACCTCACTCCGAATCGGGGTGACTGCCTGGGGCTGCGCGGACTGGCCCGTGAAGTAGGCGTGCTCAACGATTGCGCGGTCTTGGAACCAGAGATCAAGCCGGTTCCGGCCCGTATCGACGATACCTTCCCGGTCACGATCTCTCATCCGGAGGGTTGTCCTCGCTATCTCGGACGGGTGATCCGCGGCGTTGACGTCACGGGATCCACTCCGGCCTGGATGATGGAGCGGCTGCGCCGCTGCGGCCTGCGGCCGATCGATCCGGTGGTGGATGTAACCAACTATGTGCTGCTGGAACTCGGGCAACCCATGCACGCCTTCGATCTCGATCGCCTTGCCGATCGCATCGACGTCCGTCTGGCGCAGCCTGGCGAGAAGCTCACGCTGCTCGACGGTAGCGAGCTCTCTCTTCGCGACGACACCCTGTTGATCACCGACGCCAGCGGGCCAGTCGCCATGGCCGGCATCATGGGGGGTGAGTTCAGTGGCATTTCGACAGATCCTGCGGCGGCGACCCGCGACATCTTCCTTGAGTGCGCCTTCTTTTCGCCGTTGGCGATTGCCGGTCGTGCCCGCAGCTATGGCCTTCACACCGATGCCAGCCATCGTTACGAGCGAGGTGTGGACTTCGATCTTCAGCACATGGCCATGGAGCGGGCAACGGCGTTGCTGCTCGAGATCGTCGGCGGTGAGCCAGGCCCTGTCACGGAGACCGTGGATACGGGGTCGCTTCCGACGCGCATGGCCGTGACCCTGCGCGAGGCGCGACTGGCGAAGCTTCTGGGCATGCGCATTCCCACCGAGACTGTCGAAGCGATGCTCGAGCGACTCGGTTTGCCGCCGGTCGCGACGGAGGATAGTGATGCTGGCCGTTCCTGGCAGGTCCAGGCGCCCAGCTGGCGCTTCGACATCGAGCGGGAAGCCGACCTCATCGAGGAGGTGGCGCGGATCTACGGCTACGACAACATCGAGGTGACGCTGCCTGCCAGTCGCATGCAGCTCGAGCCCACCCTGGTACGGCAGACCGATGCGGATCTGTTCCGGGCCCAATTGGCGGCATCGGGCCAGCAGGAGATCCTCAGCTACAGCTTCGTCGAGCCGCGTTTGAACGACCTGTTTGAACCCGGCATTCAGGCGGCTTCGCTGGCCAATCCCATCTCCTCGGACCTGGCCGCCATGCGCACATCGCTCTGGCCGGGTCTGGTAAAGACCTGGATCAGCAACCGGAATCGTCAGCAATCGCGGGCACGGCTTTTTGAGATCGGCCGCACTTTCGCTCTGGATGCTGAAGGCGCGGTCACGGAACGGGGGTGGATTGGTGGCCTGCTCGCCGGCAGTCGTGAACCTGAAAGCTGGAATCAGCCCGCTTTGGAAGTCGATTTCTATGACGCCCGCGGCGTGGTGGAATCCCTGCTGGCGCTGACCCGCGCCTTGAATGTCTGGCAATTTCGCGCCGAGAAGCATCCGGGCCTGCATCCTGGCCAAAGCGCAGCGGTTTATCGCTGCGGCGAGGGCGGGGATGTCCTGGCAGGCTGGGTTGGACGCATGCATCCGGAAGTGCAGGCTGAACTCGACCTGCCGCGGCCGGTGTACCTGTTCGCCCTGGCCCTGGATGTCCTAGAGGCGCGCGAGGTACCGGTGCATCGTGGCTTCTCTCGCTTCCCATCCATGCGCCGCGATATCGCCATCGAACTGGATGCCAACGTCTCAGGCGCAGCCGTGATCGACTGCGCCCGCCAAGCTGCCGGTGAGCACTTGGTGGATCTGTGTCTGTTCGACGTTTACGCCGGCGACCGGCTCGGGCCGGAGCGTCGCAGCATCGCTCTTGGCGTCACCCTGCAACATCCTGATCGCACCCTGGAGGACGGCGAGGTGACAACTCGCGTCGACGCCATCGTGGCGGCCCTCGAATCGCAACTTGGCGCCATCCGCCGCTGACCACTTGAGCCGATGCCACCCGACCTGTCCCGCCGCGCACCTTCTGGACATCCAGAAACTTACTGGACACCCAAGAAAGTTTTAGAAACTTACTGGACACCCAAAAAAGTTTTTGGGTGTCCAGTATTCAGGGTTGACGTGTGCGGGGCATAGACGCTGCCTTGACTTCAAGCTAGGGTTTCGGTCGTTCAGCCGTGCATGTCCGCAATCGCACATACAGTAGGAAAGGTGAATGAAGATTAGTATTTACGGGACGGGCTACGTTGGACTCGTCACCGGCGCCTGTCTGGCGGAGGCCGGACATCACGTCATCTGCATGGATGTTGATGCTGACAAGATTGCGCGGCTGAATCGGGGTGAGATCCCGATCCATGAGCCCGGCCTCGAGGAGATCGTTGAGCGTTGCGTCGCTGCTCAGCGCCTGCGGT
>SLTB01000355.1 GCA_007130155.1 Pseudomonadales bacterium | reverse complement strand
GCTGGGCTGCTAAACTACGCGACCACTGCCAATCTGGAGACCACCCCCCGCATGTCCGACCGCAACCAGCGAATCGACCAACTGCACCGAGCCCTTGCCGAGCGCATTCTGATCCTCGATGGCGCCACTGGCACCATGTATCAGCAATACAAGCTCGATGAAGCGGGCTACCGGGGCGAGCGCTTCGCCGATGCGGACCGGGACCTCAAAGGCAACAATGAACTGCTGTGCCTGAGCCAGCCTGGCATCGTCCGGGCTGTTCACGAGGCCTATCTGGAAGCCGGTGCGGACATCATCGAGACCAACTCCTTCGGCTCCACGCGTATCGCCCAAGCCGACTATGGACTTGAGGATGTGGTGGTAGAGCTGAATCTGGCCGCCGCACAACTGGCGCGACAGGCAGCCGATACCTACAGCACCCCGGAGCGGCCACGCTGGGTCGCCGGCGTGCTCGGGCCCACTAACCGGACTGCCAGCCTGTCCCCGGACGTGAATGATCCCGGCTATCGCAATGTAGACTTCGAAGCCCTGCGGGTGGCCTATCGCGAAGCTACGGTAGCCCTGATCGAGGGTGGCTGCGATCTGATCATGATCGAGACCATCTTCGACACGCTCAACGCCAAGGCGGCGGTGTTCGCCATCCAGGACGCCTTTGCCGACACCGGCGTCGAATTGCCGCTGATGATCTCCGGAACCATCACCGACGCCTCCGGCCGCACCCTGTCCGGCCAGACCACCGAGGCATTCTGGCATGCCCTGCGGCACGCCAACCCGCTGGCCATCGGCCTCAATTGTGCCCTGGGCGCGGCGGAACTGCGCCCGTATGTGGAAACCCTGTCGAAGATCGCCGACGTTGCGGTGAGCGCCCACCCCAACGCCGGTCTACCGAACCAATTCGGCGAGTACGACCAGAGCGCCGAGGAGATGGCGACCATCGTCGGCGAGTTCGCTGCCAGCGGCCTGGTGAATATCATCGGCGGCTGCTGCGGGACCACGCCTGAGCATATCCGCGCCATCGCCGAGCAGGTTCGTCAGCATGCACCACGGCCGATTCCCGAGATGGCTCCTGCCTGCCGCCTCGCCGGTCTCGAGCCGCTGACCATCGATGATGATTCCCTGTTCCTGAACGTAGGCGAACGCACCAACGTCACCGGCTCCCGTCGTTTCGCCCGACTGATCCGCGACGAGGACTACGACAGTGCCCTGAGCGTGGCCCGTGAGCAGGTGGAGAACGGCGCCCAGATTATCGACATCAACATGGACGAGGGCATGCTCGACTCAAAGGCAGCCATGGTTCGTTTTCTGAACCTGCTTGCCGCCGAGCCGGACATTTCCAGGGTCCCGATCATGGTCGATTCCTCCAAGTGGGAGGTGATCGAGGCCGGCCTGCGCTGCATTCAGGGCAAGCCGGTGGTCAATTCCATCAGCCTTAAGGAAGGTGAAGCCCCCTTCCTGGAACAGGCTCGGCTGTGTCGCCGCTACGGTGCCGCAGTGGTGGTCATGGCCTTCGACGAACAAGGTCAGGCGGACACTGCCGAGCGCAAGCAGGCCATCTGCAAGCGCTGCTACGATCTGCTCACCGGCGAGCTCGACTTCCCGCCCGAGGACATCATTTTCGACCCCAACATCTTTGCCATCGCCACCGGCATCGAAGAGCACAACAACTACGCCGTGGACTTCATCGACGCCTGTCGCTGGATACGCGCCAACCTGCCCCATGCGCTGACCTCCGGTGGCGTGTCCAACGTGTCGTTCTCTTTCCGCGGCAACGACATCATTCGTGAAGCCATTCACGCGGCCTTCCTCTATCACGCCATCCGTGCCGGTCTGCGCATGGGTATCGTCAATGCCGGCCAGCTCGAGATCTACGAGGAGATCCCGAAGGAACTGCGGGAGCTGGTGGAAGACGTGGTGCTCAACCGCCGCGCCGACTCCACGGAGCGCCTGCTCGAGATCGCCGACCGCTACGCGGGCCAGAGTGGCAAGAAGCGTGAGGAGGATCTGTCCTGGCGCGAAGCACCGGTCATCGAGCGCATCCGCCACGCCCTGGTGAAGGGCATCAACAGCCACATCGTCGAGGACACTGAGGAGGCACGACAGCAGCACGATCATCCTCTGGAGGTGATCGAAGGCCCGCTGATGGAAGGCATGAACGTGGTGGGGGACCTGTTTGGGGCTGGCAAGATGTTCCTGCCCCAGGTGGTGAAGAGCGCCCGCGTCATGAAGCAGGCCGTGGCCCATTTGATTCCCTATATCGAGGCCCGCCAGAGCGGCGAGCGCCAAGCCAAGGGCAAGATCGTTCTCGCCACGGTGAAAGGCGACGTCCATGACATCGGCAAAAACATCGTCGGCGTGGTCCTCCAGTGCAACAACTTCGACGTGGTGGATCTCGGCGTCATGGTGCCGGCCCAGAAAATTCTCGACACCGCCCGGGACGAGAAAGCGGACATCATCGGCCTTTCGGGGCTGATCACACCGTCCCTGGACGAAATGGTCCACTTTGCCTCCGAGATGGAACGCCAGGGATTCGACCAGCCCCTGCTCATCGGTGGCGCCACCACGTCCAAGGCCCATACGGCGGTGAAGATCGAGCCCGCCTACAAGCGCGGCCCCACGGTCTACGTCACCGATGCCTCACGCAGCGTTGGTGTTGTCAGTGCTCTGCTGAGCAAGACCGGCCGCGATGCCTTCGTCGCCCAGCGCAAGGAAGAGTACGCCACCGTCCGGGAGCGCAACGCCCATCGCCGGCCGAACATGCAGTGGCATCCCTACCGGGAGTTGGCTGACCATCAGCCGCAGCTCGATCCCGCCGGTGCACCTGCCCCAAAGCAACCCGGCATTCATGTGCTCGACGACTATCCCCTGACCGAACTGCTGGACTACATCGACTGGACCCCGTTCTTCATGACCTGGGAACTGGCGGGCAAGTACCCAAACATTCTCGAGGACGAGGTGGTGGGCGAGACTGCTCGCAGTTTGTTCGAGGATGCCAAGGCCATGCTCGAACGCATGGTCGAGGAGCGCTGGATTCAGGCCCGCGCCGTCTTCGGCTTCTGGCCGGCCAGCCGGGTGGACGATGACGACGTAGCGCTGTGGACGGGGCCGGACCGACGCGTCCGCGCCGCCACATTGCACTTCATGCGGCAGCAGACCATTCGCCCCGATGGCGCGCCTAATCGCTGCCTGGCGGACTACGTGGCGCCCAAGGCCGAGGATTGGATGGGTGCCTTCGCGGTCACCGCAGGCATTGGTGCCGAGGCCAAGCTGGCTGAGTTCGAGGCGGCCCACGACGACTATCAGTCGATTCTGTTCAAAGCCCTCATGGACCGGCTCGCCGAAGCCTTCGCGGAACACCTGCACGCCCGCGTCCGGAGGGAGTACTGGGGCTACGCGGCAGATGAGGCCCTGGACAATACCGAACTCATCAAGGAGCGCTATCAGGGCATCCGCCCCGCTCCCGGCTATCCGGCCTGCCCGGACCACACCGAGAAGGCCACTCTCTGGAAGCTGCTGGGCGTGTCCGAGCGGGTGGGCATCACGCTGACGGAAAGTTTCGCCATGAACCCCGCCTCCTCCGTGTCAGGCTGGTACTTCGCCCATCCCGAATCGCGCTACTTCGGCGTCGGCAAGATCCTCGCAGATCAAGTGGCAGCCTATGCGGAGCGCAAGGGCATCAGCCTAGCAGAGGCCGAGCGTTGGCTGGCACCCAATCTGGGCTATGAACCAGCGCCCAGAGCATCCACTGAAGGTGCGGCGTGAGCCCACAGCAGCAGGCAGATGCGGACGACAGCCCGGATGAGCAACAACCGTCGGGGCAGCGGCCGGAGAAACTCAGGTTCTGGACCATCGTCCTCAGCACCCTGGCGGCCGCCATCGGGGTTCAGAACCGGGCCAATCGGGAGCGGGACTTCGAACACGGCAAGCCCGGCGCTTTCATCGCCGCCGGGATCATCTTCACCGTCGTGTTCGTGGCTGTACTGCTGGGGGTGGTCTATCTGGTGATCCGTTCGGCAGCAGGCTGAGTCTACCCCGCGACATCCACCCGACCCGGGGACTGCGTCCGCGACAGTTTCAGCTGATCACGTACCACAGCGCCATCAGCGTCAAGGCACTGATGACGACGAACGCGGCAATGGCATCCACCGTTTCATCCGGCCAGAAGTCGCCCTTCGGGGATGCTTCCTGATCACCTTGCTGATCGCCTTCCTGCATGTCCGCCTCCATCACGACACCACTGCCTCGACCACGGCCGGCATTCTATTGAACCGGCCGTGATAAGGAAATCACCAATCGATCGTTTATGCCGTTCGGGCGACCTGCTAATGTCTGCGCCCTCGCCGAGCCCGGATGGAATTAGCCGACGATGTATCAGTACGACGATTATGACCAGCAGATGGTCGATGACCGCGTTGCCCACTATCGCGAGCAGACCCAGCGCTATCTGGCCGGGGAACTCGAAGAGGCGCGATTCAGGCCCCTGCGCCTGAAGAACGGGCTCTACATCCAGCGCCTGGCCCCCATGCTGCGCGTGGCCATCCCTTACGGCTCGCTGAGCTCGACGCAGCTGCGGATGCTGGCTCACATCGCCCGTCACTACGACAAGGGCTATGGCCACTTCTCCACCCGCCAGAACATCCAGTACAACTGGCCGCGGCTCGAGGAAACCCCCGACCTGCTGGCGGATCTGGCCAAAGTGCAGATGCACGCCATCCAGACCAGCGGCAACTGCATTCGCAACATCACCGCCGACCAGTTCTCCGGTGCCACGCCCGATGAACTGCTGGACGCCCGACCCTGGTGTGAGCTGATCCGCCAGTGGTCCAGCTTCCACCCGGAATT
>SLTB01000012.1 GCA_007130155.1 Pseudomonadales bacterium | reverse complement strand
GAGAAAGTAATAAAAATTAGCGGCCTAACTTATGTTCCATAAGAGTGGACTGGTCCGCGATCCGCGACGGGTTCATGGATCGCCCGGGTCTTCGTCGCCATCGGGGACGGGCGCCTGGCCGGTCAGGATAACCTCCAGGAAGGCATCGCCAAAGCGTTCGAGCTTGGCCTGGCCAACGCCGGTCAGGCCCAGGAGCTCGGTCCGTGATCCCGGCCGTTGCCGCAGCATCTCCAAAAGCGTGCTGTCGTGGAAGATCACATAGGGTGGTACACCTGCGGCGCTGGCCAGCTGCCGACGGCACTCTCGCAGGGCGTCCCACAGCGATCGATCCTCTTCGGGAATGTTGCGGTCGATGCCGCCTGCTCGGCTCCGAGCGGATTTCGTGCCCTTGGGTGCGAAAGCGTCGCGACGCAGCACCAGCTTCTCGTCACCGCGTAGCAGCGGTCTAGCCCGGGGCGTGAGCACCAGGGCGCCGAAGCGTGAAGCGTCGGCTTCCACGTAGCCCTGGACCAAAAGTTGCCGCAGCACCGATCGCCAGCCCTTGACGTCGAGCTCGCCGCCGATGCCGAAGGTGGAAAGCTGATTGTGGCCATGCTGGCTGATCTTGTCGGTGTCGCTGCCGCGCAGCACGTCGATGACGTGGGCGGCGCCAAAGCGCTGGCCGGTGCGGAAGACGCAGGACAGCAGCTTCTGGGCCGCGACGGTGGCGTCGAAGGTCTCGGGAGGTTCCAGGCAGATGTCGCAGTTGCCGCAGTCGGCATCCGGCTGCTCGCCGAAGTAACTGAGCAGGGCACGGCGACGGCAGCGGGTGATTTCGCACCAGCCGAGCAGGGCGTCGAGCTTGCGCCGCTCTTCCTGCTTGCGGGTTTCGTCAGATTCGGATTCATCGACCATCTGCCGCAGCCTTACGACGTCCTGCAGTCCGAACAGCAGCAGCGTCTCGGCCGGCAGCCCGTCACGTCCTGCGCGACCCGTTTCCTGGTAGTAGGACTCGATGCTCTTGGGCAGGTCGAGGTGCACTACGAAGCGCACGTCGGGTTTGTCGATGCCCATGCCGAAGGCGATGGTAGCCACCATGATCACCCCCTCGTCGCGCAGGAAGCGCTTCTGATGCGCCGAGCGCATCTCGGCCGGCAGCCCGGCGTGGTAGGGCAGGGCGGTCCGGCCGGTGGTCGTCAGCCACTCGGCGGTGGCTTCCACCTTCTTCCGGCTCATGCAGTAGATGATCCCCGCCTCGCCGTCGTGGCTCAGCAGGAAGTGCTCGATCTGTCGGCGGGGATCGAGCTTCGGCGTGACCCGGTAGCGGATGTTGGGGCGGTCGAAGCTGGCCACGAAGCGGGCCGGGTCGTCGAGATGGAGGCGCTCGACGATCTCTTCGCGCGTGCGTTCGTCGGCGGTGGCCGTCAGGGCCATGCGCGGGACGCCCGGGAAGTGCTCGGCCAGGATGCCGAGCCCCAGATAATCCTGGCGGAAGTCGTGGCCCCACTGGGACACGCAGTGGGCCTCGTCGATGGCGATCAGGGCGATCCGGCAGGTGCTCAGTTCCTCCAGGGTTCTGGGCTGAAGCAGGCGTTCCGGCGCAATGTAGAGCAGTTGCGTACGCTGCTCGCGCAGACGCTCGAGCACGGCCCGCTGATGCTCCGGGGGCAGCGACGAGTTGAGAAAGTCTGCCGCCACCCCCTGCTCCCGCAGGGCATCCACCTGATCCTGCATCAGGGCGATCAGGGGCGAGATCACGATACCGACGCCGGGGCGGGCGATCATGGGAATCTGGTAACAGACCGATTTTCCGGCGCCGGTGGGCATCAGAACCAGGGCGTCGCGGCCAGCCATGGCCGCGTCGATGACGGCCCCTTGCTGGCCGCGAAAGGCGTCATAGCCATAGGTCTGACGGAGAATGTCGAGGGGGGTGCGCAGTGCGTTCATGGGCGGCATTGTAGACGGCCGCAGGCGTCGCTGCTGCCTGTTGCGACATTGCCCATCTTAGCCGCGGTTCGAGTCACGGCGGCAGTCGCGAGGAGCGGTGGGCTGTGTCGAATCACCGG
The DNA here is from genome assembly GCA_007130155.1 of Pseudomonadales bacterium. GTDB lineage: Bacteria > Pseudomonadota > Gammaproteobacteria > Pseudomonadales > Azotimanducaceae > SLTB01. Next base: position 15,021 of record SLTB01000012.1, on the reverse strand, counting down.
AGTTGGATCTGGCATAATGCGCTGTTGAGTAATCCCTGGTGGAAAACGTACGCGCCCATGCAGATTCGTGATGCCCTCACATCCGCCGAACTCGCCGAGGTCACGGCAAAGAGTGACCTGCGTGCGACGTGGCTGCTGGGCTGCAACGTGCTGATCGTCGCTTTGGCCTTCGCCCTCGCTGCGCTGTGGCCGAATCCGCTGACGGTCGTCCTCGCGGTGGCGTTGCTGGGTGCCCGGCAGCTGGGCTTCGGCATTCTCATGCACGAAGCGGGGCATCGGTTGCTGTTCCGTTCCCGGGCGGTGAACGAGTGGGTCGGGACCTGGCTCATTGCGCCGCCCGCCTTCGGCAACATGGCCGCCTACATGCGTGGTCATCTGGATCACCACCGGCTGGCGGGTACCGATGACGACCCGGACCTCGCCAATTACCGCGACTATCCCATTCCCCGATCCCGCCTGCGGCGCAAGCTCTGGCGCGACATCTCCGGGCAGACCGGCTGGAAGACCGTGCAGCGGATCGTGCTCGGGTTGCGGCATCTGCCGCGGCTCGATGCGGAGATGCGGGCGAGTCTGCTGCGTGGTGTGGGCTTCAATGTGCTGCTGCTCGGGCTGCTCGTGGCCTTGGGACAGGGCTGGCTCTATCTGCTGTGGGTGGTGGCGTTCATCTGCGTGAATCCGCTGGTCAGCCGCATCCGGCAGGTGGGCGAGCATGCAGCCGTTCCCGACCGCCTTGCCGCGGATCCCCGGCGCAACACCCGCACCATCGTCCCGAGCTACCTGGCGCGGTTGTTCATCTGCCCGCATCAGGTCAGCTATCACCTCGAGCATCACCTGTTACCGAGCGTGCCGATCTACCGCCTGCGGCGTCTGCACGAACTGCTGCGAGGCAAGGGCTTCTACGGTGACGTGGACTTCCCCCGTGGCTATCTGCCGCTGCTTCGTGCGGTGACCGTGCCGGGCTGACCGCGCCCGCCAGACCGGCAGACTTCTCGAAAGACATTCTCCTTCAAGCGGCTCTTTTCGCGATGATATGGCATAGTTTCTGTCATAAGTTGGCGGAAGGCGACGCGTCATGTTGAAGATCCTGCTGCCCTGGTTGCTGGCGCTGATCGCCTACGGGATGTTTCTGGCCTGGTACCAGAACTGGCGCGGGCCGCTCAGCGAGCAGGAGGTTCGGCAGTATCGGGCCCGACTCGAGGCCTCGCCCATGGCGGAGCAAGGGGATGTCAGGGTTCTGGCAGACTTTCTCGCCAGGGATGACGGGCGGCCCTTCGTCATGGTCAATCTGATCAAGCTGGCGGGGGAGCCGGTGCCGGACCCGGTGACCGGTGTGCCGCGCCCGGCAGCGGATCTGCTCGATGAGTACTCCCGGGTGTTTCTTGGTGCCGCCCTGCGGCGGGCCAGTCATCCGGTGCTGGTGGCCGGCAAGGTTGGCGGCTATGTGGATGCCTGGAACGTGGAGGCTGATCCGGGTGGGGTCGCCACCGACTGGACGGCTCTGGGTCTGGTGCGTTATCGCAGCCGGCGCGATCTGGCCGAGCTGGTGCTCATGGATGGCGTCGACGCCGCGCACGGCTACAAGATCGCGGCCATGCCCGCGACCCTGGCCTTTCCGTCTCAGATCCGGATGGCTCTGCTTCTGAGCCCGCAGGTCTGGTTCGGGCTGCTGCTCGCCCTGTTCGCGGCACTCGGTTCGCTGGTCATCGCGCTGTTGCGTTAGCCCATCAGTATTCTTCCACCCGTCCAGAGCAAGGCTCCGGCGGTGATCAACCCGATGACCAGCGTGCCGAGCGCTCCGAGGAAGCGGCCGGCATTGGGGGCGTCGGTGCGGCTGAGGCCGATGGCATGGACGATACGTGCGGCCACGAAAGTCCCGCACAGAGAGGCGACCAGGATCGCGTGACCGCCGAGCATTTCCAGCAGCGCGAAACCCACCAGGAATGCGGCGGCGTTCTCGGCGAGGTTGGCGTGGACGCGGATGGCTCGCTGCAGGGCGGGATCGGTCCCCTCGCCGAGCAACGTCCGGGTCCGGCCGCGATGCCTGCCCACGTTTACCATCAGCACCATGAGCAGCAGCAGGATGGCGCCAGCCGTGACCGCCGTGATGACTGGCAGGTCCAGGGCAGTCATGCGCTCATCTTCCGGGCGTCGGGGCGGCTGCCGAGGGAGCGCTTGAACGCCGGTCTCTCGTTGATCCTCTGGTAGTAGTCCACCACCCGCGGATGATCGTCCAGGGGCACGAATTTCTGGGCCAGATGGACGCTGTAGCCAACGCTGACATCGGCGGCGGAAAAGCCGCTGGGCAGCAGCCAGTCGCGCTCGGCCAGGGTCTGATTGACGACGCCAAGAGCCTTGTCGAGGCGACGGCTCTCGAGCTTCTGCACGACGGGCGAGCGGTCCGGCTGCGCGATGATCACGGTCTGTTGGACCAAGCTGGCACCGTGTACCGCCATGGTCTCCGCATAGTGCACCCACTGCAGCCACTGCCAGCGATCCGGGTGGCCAGGTCCACGATGCAAGGTGCCGTCGTCATAGCGTTCGCATAGATATTGGGTGATCGCGCCGGATTCCATCAGGGTGACATCGCCGTCCACCAGACACGGCACCCGGCCCAAGGGATGCAGCGACAGGTACTCCGGTCCGCGTAGCACTTTCTGGGAAAAGTCGAGTTCCACCAGTTCGAAGTTCAGACCCAGTTCCTCGAGCATCCAAAGTGAGCGCTGGGAGCGGGATTCAGGACAATGGTACAGGGTGATCATGGGCTCTCTCCGACGGCGGTGCTGGCAATGGCATGATCATACCCGCCATGGTGCGGTTCTTGCTGGGTTGGAAGGGATACTTTGAATGGAGTCGATGCAATATGTCCCGTCCCGATGGTTCCTCTTCGCTCAACCCCTCGCCGCGCCCGTTTGCGATCGTCACTGGGGGATCCCGTGGGATTGGGGCGGCCATCGCCGAACGGCTGGCGCTGGAGAATCACGACATCCTTCTGGTGGCCCGGCAGCAGGCCGGCCTGGATAGCCATGCCCACAGTCTGCGCAGCGTCTTCGGTGTCAATGTAATCTCCCTGGCTGCGGACCTCGCCTCCGGAGCAGGGGTGGCGGCAGTGCTGGCCTTAGTGGACGAACTGAGGTTGAAGCCGGAGATCCTCGTCAACAGCGCCGGTCTTGCCGCCAGCGGACGCTTCGCGAACAGCCGGCGCGAGGCGCTGGCGGATCAGATCGACGTCAACGTTCGGGCGCTGACTCTGCTTACCCACGGCATTCTGCCCGGGATGCTGGCCCGCGGTCGCGGGCGCATTCTCAACATGGCCGGGATTACCGCATTTCAGCCTGTGCCCGGGTTGGCGGTGCACGCTGCGACCAAGGCCTATGTCCTCTCGTTCACCGAAGCGTTGTCCGAGGAGTTGCGCAACAGCGGCGTCTCCGCCACGGCCCTGTGCCCCGGCATCAGCCGAACGGACATGCTCGGCGACCTCGGTGGCAAGGAGTTGCCGCGTTCCATGCTGCAGGCTCCGAGCGAGGTGGCTCGGGATGCCTGGGAAGCCATGCAGCGTGGCGACGCCGTGCGCATCACCGGAATCGGCCCACAGATGACGGCGGCCTGGGCTAAGTGGCAGCCCCGTTCGCTGGTGCGCTACGTCTCAGGCGTGGTCAGCCGCTTTGCGTTGAATTACTGAGTGTGTTGGCGTACTGCAAGGTCGCAGAACCCGCCTCTGCAGGTGTCGCGGGAACCCGCAGTGCTGGCGATGGATCAAGATGCAGCGCCTGAGGGCGCTGATCGCCCCCATTGGGGGCTCCCGCGAGGGTGCCCTGGAGGCAGGCTTCACACGCTTGTCGAGTCGTTGAGCTGAGTCCTGCCCCAGAAGAGCCCGCGGTGCGGGCGATCTGCTGCAGTCAGGCCCCGCTGCGCAGGGGATGCAGCAGATCGAGCTTCGGGAAATCGCAAATAGGGGACTTCCACAGATCGAAGCGGGCGCGATTGAGCGTGGATCGCGCGAGGGGGGTCCATTCGCCCAGAGGCAGGGCGAGGCGATTGGCCAGGATCCAGAGCACCAGGGGATTGAGCGACATGCCGGTGTGGCTGCCGATGATCTCCACGCTTTCGGCGTAGGGACCGTCGTACTCCTTGCACAGTTCCCAGGACACAATGCCGTCGGTGCGTGAGTAGATGGCCGTGCTTGGCACCGGCGGTGGTCGCGTGTTGTCCGGCAGCATGCCCATGCGGACACGCTCTGCCGGACGGATCGTCGCGGAGCGCTCGAACATCCTGCGGACCATGCTGTTGGTGCCCTCACCGTCTCGGGTTCGAAATGGGCTGCCCAGCGTCATGACCTGACGCACGTGGCTCGGGAAACTGCGCGCCAGCTCACGAGCGAACACGCCACCGAGGCTCTGACCGATGATGCTGAACGGGGCTTCCGTGGACTTGATGATTGCGTTGATGCGTCGATAGAGCATGGGCACCAGGTAGGACTCACCCGTGTTTTTGCCGAGATCCCAGGGCAGGACCTCGTAATCCAGCTCCCGAAGGAATCGTCGCAGGAACACTGTGGACGCATCGCCTGCGGTGAATCCTGGCAGGACCAGGACCGGATGGCCGTCGCCCCTCGGTTGCTTGCGCAGCCAGTTCCATGAGGCGAGCAGGGCAGTGAACTCCCCTGCAATGCGTGGAGCTTCGGCCATGGTGAGCAGGGCGGAAGGTGGCTTGACGGGCTGTGGCTGTGGCTGGGTCTGGGTCTGGGTCATGCAATGCTCCAGGGCGGGAAACGACGCCTCGTCCGTGCTGGGCCGCTCATCGGTGCAGCGAGAACATTTCCGCACCAATGTGGCGCTCTCAAGGACTGCCTTGCGCCGTTTGCGCGCAGTCCTGTGAGCTCTCTTGACCCAGACGGGGGCGTCGCCCATCCCTTGCGAGAGCCGTGCCGCTTCAGAGATTGCGGCCGCTGCGCGCGACCTCGGCGGCATGTCGACCGGCCAGATAGCCGAACACCATGCCCGGTGCGATGGTGCCGCCAGCACCCCCGTAGGTCATGCCCATGACGCTGGCCATGACATTGCCGGCGGCGTAAAGGCCTGGAATGGGTTCACCATCCACGTTCATGACCTGACCCTGGGCGTCGGTCTGGGGTCCGCCCTTGGTGCCCAGCACGCCCGAGCGGACTTCCACGGCATAGAAGGGGCCCTGCTCGATGGGGCCGAGGGTAGCTTCCGGGCGTCCCTTGCAGGCGGGATCGCCCCACCAAGTGTCGTGAACGCTGCTGCCGCGCTCGAAGTCGGGATCTTTGCCGGCGGCACAGTGACCATTCCAGCGATTCACGGTGGCTTCCATGGCATCGGCATCGATCTCCAGCATCGTCGCCAGTTCGCCTAGGGTCGGGGCCCGAGTCACCCAGTCCGCTGCTGGTTCGCCTGGTGCGCTGTTGATGAAGCCGTAGCGGTCGATATGGACCTGATCGAAGATGAACCAGCAGGGCAGGTTGGCATACTCGAAGCGCGCCACGTCCTGTTCGTGGAAGGCGGCGCCGAAGGCGTTGTAGTTGGCAGCCTCGTTGGTGAATCGCTTGCCGCGGCGGTTGACCATGATGGAGCGCGGCCGGGCACGTTCGGCCGCGAACAGGTGCTGGTGCGGGCGGCCATCGCCCCGGTCACCTGGGATCTCCACCGCCGGCATCCACCAGCCCTCGCGCATGTTGCCGAGGCCGGCGCCGATGCGCATCGCCATCTTCAGACCATCGCCGGTGTTGGTGGGAACCGATACCGGGCTGGTCATGGGCCCGCGCAGGAAGGCGCGGACCATGGCGTCGTCCCACTCAAAGCCGCCGGTGGCCATGACCACGCCGCCGCGGGCGCGAACATCCACCAAGCCATCGGGACCCTCGATGCGCACACCGGTCACCCGTCCCTCGGCCGTCAGAAGGTCCACGGCGCGGGCATAGGTGACGGGCTCGATGCCGCGGTCGAGGCAGCCCTTGAGCAGCCGCCCAATGAGCGACTGTCCACAGCCCCGCTCATCGGCTGCCGCGCGGCGCTTGATCTCGTCCGAGTCGATGGGTTTGGGTACGGCGGTCCCTAGGGGCGACTCCGCCATGGTCACGGGCGCGGTGCCGTAGTTGTAGCCGACGGTGACACGATGCTGCCAGTCGCCGAGTTCGGTAAAAGGAAATAGCGGGCACTCAAGGGAGCGGCCGCCCTCGGTTTTGCCGCAGGGGAATTCGGGATGGTAGTCGGGGAAGCCTTCGACGATGGCGAATTGCGCCGGGGTGTTGGCTTCCAGCCAGGACAGCATCTCCGGACCGGTGTCGACGAAGGTCGCGGCCAGTTCGGGATCGATGAGGCCGTGGGATAGGGACATCAGATAGGTGAGTGCATCCTCGCGGCTGTCTTCGAGGCCGAGTTCCTGCATATGGTGGTTGTTGGGAATCCAGATCATGCCGCCGGACCAGGCGGTGGTCCCGCCCACCTTCTCGGCCTTCTCGAACACGGCGACTTTCGCACCTTCATCATGGGCCTTGATGGCCGCAGTGAGTCCGGCACCACCGGTACCGAGGACAATCACGTCATAGTCGTTCATGGCTTGAATCCTTCGTTGCGGTGAGATCGCCTCAATTGGTCAGCCGAGCACGATCTTCGAGGATGAGTTCCGCGGCCCGCCAGCCCACGGCCATGGCCGGGGCGTTGGTGTTGCCCGTCACCGGCTCGGGAATCACGGAGCAGTCCACCACCCTCAGGTTGCGGACGCCCCGGACGCGCAGACGGGGATCGACCACCGATTCCGCATCACCGCCCATGCGGCAGGTGCCGGTGCCGTGGAGGCCGCTGGTGGAGAGCTTTTGAACGGCGGCCAGAATGTCCGCGTCATCTTGGCAGTCGGGGCCGGGAAACAGCTCCGCTTTGATCAGCGGCGCGATGGCGGGCTGCGCCATGAAGCGGCGCATGGCCCGGACCATGGCTATGGCGGCCTGCTGATCCTCGGGCGTGGCCAGCCAGTTGGGGCGGATCTCTGCGGGTGCATCCGGATCCTGTCCGGTGATGCGTACGGACCCTTCGCTGGTCAGCCGCAGGAGCTGAGCATAGATGGTCACCGCGGGCTTGCGGTCGATGCTGTTCATGGGCACGGGATGATTGTCGTCGCGCCTGGCAAAGGTGTAGCTGCCGAGATAGAACTGTACGTCCGGCCGGCCGTCTGGATGGGCGACGTTGAGGAAGGCGCCCACATCGTAGGGTCCCGTGGCCATGGGCCCGCTGCGGGTCAGGTAGTACTGCAGCACGCTCATGAACAGGCCGATGCCGTAGAAGGTCTTGTTCATGCCGATGTCGGCGTTCAGACGATGGGGCATGGAAAAGCCGAGGTGCTCGCGCATGCGCCCGCCTACGTCTGGAGCATGGCGAACTACGTCGATACCCAGCGAGCGCAGATGATCGGCCGGACCGATGCCGGAACGCTGCAGCAAGCGAGGGCTTTCCATGGTCCCGCTGCTGACGATGATCTCGCCGCGACAGTCGAAGGTCGTCAGGGCGCCGTTGATGCGGGCCTCGATGCCGCTGGCGCGATCACCGTCGAACAGCACGCGCGCCACCACGGCATCGGTGACCACGCTGAGATTCGGCCGGCTGCGAGCCTTTTCGAGAAAGGCCACGGCGCCGCTCTGGCGGCGGCCTCTGGCAATGTTGTGGCTGTAAAAGCCGATCCGGTCGCCGCTTCTGGCGTTCAGATCGTCGCTGCGGGTCAGGCCCATCTGCTCGCCGGCCTGCACCATGCGCTCGCCGAGGGGGTCCACATGGCTGCGCGGTTCGATGTGCACCGGTCCGCCGGCGCCGTGCACCGCGCTTTCACCGTCACCGTGATCCTCGATGGCGCGGAAGGCGGCGGTCATGCTCTGACCATTCCAGCCTTCGCAGCCGAGCTGCTCCCAGCCATCGTAGTCGGCCGGCTCACCGCGGGACCAGATCATGCCGTTGATGGCAGACGAGCCACCGAGGCCACGGCCGCGGATCCAGACTTCCTTGGGCTGGCTTTCGGAGCGGCCTTCCTGGAGCTGATAGGCCCAGATGTGTTCGGGGCTCATCACCAGTTTGGCGATACCCTTGGGCATGGTCACCAGGGCCTGCTCATTGCGACCGCCGGCCTCGAGCAGGAGGACTTCACTTCTGCCGTCGGCGGACAGGCGTTCTGCGAGAACACAGCCCGATGAGCCGGCACCGACAATGATGTAGTCGTATTCCCTTGGCATGCCGATCCTGCTCCCGCTACCCGCTTCAGGGTCGTCAGTATGCACGGGCAACGCAGGGGTGCAGCTCTCCTTTCTACCAGCTTGCCGATCTGTGGCAGGTGCTGCTGGTTCACGGCGATGCTGGCGATGCTGGCATGAGGAGAGAGGTGAACAGCGCCTGCAGGAGCGTACGGTGATGTTGTTCGTGATCTAATCGAGGACTTCCGCTTCCTGACGAATCGCTATTGGGTGGGGTCCTGAAATCCGCCTGATATGCTAATGTTCGCGCCCGATCGCGGCTGTGGCGGAACTGGTAGACGCGCTGGATTTAGGTTCCAGTGGGGCAACCCGTGGAGGTTCAAGTCCTCTCAGCCGCACCACTCAAGACAATAGGCGTTCATTCGAGTTGCCGTCACCCGTGGTATCGCGCCAAGTCGGGCGGTGTGAGCCAGATGAAACCCCATTGCAGCGGTTCGCCTTACATTTCAGTCAGCGAATTGCTACAGACTCACCCCGCCGGCCCAAGCATCCTGTCCACGCCTCGCGCGCTTGTGCTTTATTCCCGAACAGGGATGCTGTCATGGATGACGGACGCAAGCCCTTGTCCTGGGAGGGCTCCTCTAAGAAGGACTTCAAGGAGCTCCCCACTCCCGTCTAGAAGGACCTGGGTGTTGCGCTGTTTGTTGTGCAGCTGGGCCTGACCCCCGAGTCCGCCAAACCTTGGAAGCGCCTCGGCCCCGGCGTCTATGAACTGATGGGAGACCACCGGAGCGATACCTTTTGCGCCGTCTACACCGTGCGTACACCGTGCGCGTGGGCAATGCGTTTCACATGCGGCATGCCTTTCAGAAGAAGTCCAAGTCCGGTATCGCCACACCGCAGCCGGAGGTGGAGTTGATCAGGAGGCGCTTGAAGACAGTGCTCGCTCGTTACGGGTGAGCGGGAGGATGTGATGTCACGTAAAGGCGGTTCGCGGGGAACGGAGAATGTGCTGCTTGATTTTGGCTTCGATGATGCTAAGGAGCTTTCTGCGAAGGCCCTCCTGGCGGTCAAGCTGAATGCAGTGATCGAGAAACGCGGTCTCAACCAGACCGAAGCTGCCGGCATCACAGGGATGAGGCAGCCGAAGATCTCCCAGGTGCGCCGCTACAAGTTGCAGAACATCTCGCTCGAGCGGCTGATGCAGGCGCTGGTGTCCCTTGATCAGGAGGTCGAGATCGTCGTGCGGCCTGCAAGTCGCACCCATGCGGCCGGCATCACGGTTGCGGCCTGACGACCTCACTACTCTTCCGTTGGGCGGACTGACCGGCCAGCGGATGGCACGGGTGCCATCCGCTGCCGATCATCCGTTGCCCGTCACGCGCCCTTGCGGGCGCGCTTGATTCCCTTTCTTCAGAGCTGCAGGGCTTTGAGTTCGATGTATTCTGCCAGGCCATGAGGCCCAAGCTCGCGGCCATTGCCCGACTGCTTGTAGCCGCCGAAGGGTGCCATGACATTGAACGCGCCGCCGTTTACGGAGAGCTGGCCGGTGCGGATCTGCTTGGCCACCTCGATTGCGTGGTCCTTGTCGCCGCCGACGACCGCACCGGAGAGCCCGAATACCGAGTCGTTGGCGATGTCGATGGCTTCCTGTTCGGAGTCGTAGGGGATGATGCACAGCACGGGTCCGAAGATCTCCTCCTGAGCGATGGTCATGTCGTTGCGGACATCAGAGAAGATTGTCGGCTTGACGAAGTAGCCGGTGTTCTTGCCGGCCGGAATGTCGAGGCCGCCCGTGACCAGGGTGGCACCCTCGTCTATACCCTTCTGGATGTAGGCGCGGACTGAGTCGAACTGCGACTTCGACGCGACCGGGCCCATCGTGACGCCCTCGTCGAAGGCGCCGCCTACGACGACTGCCTCGGCGGCAGCCTTGGCGGCTTTCACCGCATCGTCCTGCTTTGCGCGCGGAACGATCAGCCGGCTCAACGCTGCACAGACCTGACCGCTGTTCATGCAGATACCGCCGGCGGCACCTGCGGCCGCTTTCGCGACGTCTGCATCCTCGAGCACCAGCATGGCGGATTTGCCGCCCAGTTCCTGCCCGACCCGCTTGACGGTCTTCGCCGCCAGTTCGGCGACCCGGATACCGGCCTCAGTGGAACCGGTGATGGACACCATGTCCACATCCGGGTGGGTGCACATGGCCTCGCCGACACTGCGTCCCGGGCCGGACACGAGATTGAATACGCCGGCGGGCAGGCCGACCTCGTGCAGCGTTTCGGCCAACCAGTATGCCGTCAGAGGCGTATCTGAGCTGGGCTTGACCACCACGGTGCATCCAGCTGCCAGCGCCGGCGCCAGCTTGGCGACGAGCTGATGCAGCGGGAAGTTCCAGGGCGTGATGAAGCCACAGACGCCGATGGGTTCCTTGATGACCAGTGAGTTGCCGATGCGCTCTTCCTTCTCCATTTCGAAGGGGATGTCCTTGAAGGAGCTCATCACGCCGACGCCAAGACCACCGTGGACGGCGATGCTGGTCTGCAGGGGCGTGCCGAGCTCCCTGGCGCAGATTTCGCCGATCTTCGGCATCGATTCGGTGAACTTTTCGGCGATCTTGCCAATCAGCTCAGAACGCTCGGCGGCAGTGGTGCGCGACCAAGTCTTGAAGGCCTCCTTGGCTGCGGCGACCGCCGCGTTGATGTCCTCGGCATTGCCTGAGGGCACGACACCACAGACCTCTTCGGTGGACGGGTCGATCACCTCGATCGTGCCCTTGCCCTTGGGGGCTACCCACTTCCCGCCGATGTAGAACTTGTCGTAAACCTGCATGGAATTTCTCCCTCTGTGATGCCCGACGAATTGGCTCGATGGTCGGGGTTTGGACTAAACCACATTTCAGTGCGGCAACAAACTTTTTCAGCATCGGTGCATGTTACCGATTTCGGAAGGGCTGTGGGCGCAGGGCGGCTGGCGTGCTGGCGATCACGGGCGTGCAGCTGGCGCGCTGCGGCCGTCGATTTCGGCCATGATCTCGGCGTGCTGGCCGCGCGAGATCCGGTAAAAGCGGATGCTCAAGATGGCCAGCAGAGACAGCAACAGGACGCTTGGCCCCTGGGCCCAGCCGAAGCGGGCAATGGCCTCCGCTGCGACCTCGCTGGGCGCGCTGCCGGGAACGATGCCCGCGAGGTCGATGATGAAGCCGGCCAGCACCGGGCCGGCACCGGCCACCGTCTTGGCGGCCAGAGAGGCTGCAGCGTAGTAAATCCCTTCCTGACGATTGCCGTGGCGACGTTCATGCTCGTCGGTGACATCGGCGATCATCGAGCCGATCAGCGGAATGGCAACGCCCAGACCGACGGCGGAAATGCAGCCCGTGGCGATATAGAGGGGCGCGACGATGGGATGCTCGTTGTCGGGCAGTAACCCGAGCAGCCGCGCAATGATCACGCCGCTGGTCCATACCGCATACCAGGCGATGCCGGCCGAGAACAGGTTGCGCTTCTCAGGGATCAGGTTGGCCAAGGGGCGACTGCAGAGGCTGCCGAGGATGATGCCGGTGATTGCGAGCGCGAACAGCAGGGTGATCTGCAGGCCCGTGAGTTCGAAAAAGTAGGTGGCGGTGTAGAGATGCAGCGCCTGCACCATGCCCTGGGTGGCGCCGAAGATTATGCTGGCGATGACGACGGCGACAAATGACGGAATCAGGAAAGCGGTGCGGACGTCGGCCACCACGTCGCGGAACGTGAACCGGCGCAGGGTCTGGGCCTGCTGTAGATGGGGGATGCGGCTGTGGGTTCCGAGGGCGGACACCCAGATCCCCAGCAGCAGAAACGGCGTGCAAGTCAGCGCAAAGGGCAGATAAGCCGCGGGATTCAACTGCCCATTGGCATAGTCGGCGGTGGGCTGAAAGAACATCAGCGTCCCGCCGATCAGCACCAGGAACATGCCCGCGAGTTGGAACACCGTTCTCAGGGACGAGAGCAGGGTGCGCTCATCGTAGTCGCGGGTAAGTTCGGCACCCAGAGCCATGTAGGGGACCGTATAGAAGGTTTGGGTGGTCCGGGTGAGGACGGCAAAGGTCAGCAGCCAGAAAAAAAGCTCGGTCTGGCCGAGGCCGTCCGGGGGCGCAAACAGCAGGTAGAAGCAGAGTGCGAAGGGAATGGCGGCCGCATACATGAACGGATGTCGGCGCCCCCAGCGGGAGCGGACAAAGTCCGACCACGAGCCGACAATGGGATCGCTGAACGCATCCAGGAGCAGGGCGATGAATACGGCAATGCCCGCCAGCGTCCCCGACAGGCCCAGCACCTGGTTGTAGTAGAAAAGGAGAAAGAAGCCGAAGGCCGCCGACTTGATGCCCTCCGGCAGCTGGCCAACGCCATAGACCAGTCGCAGACGCCAGGGCATGGCCGTCACAGTCCCACCGCTTCGGCACTGGCATTCCAAAGTCGCGCGCGCAGTGCCGTGTCGTTGACCAGTGGTGACGGGTCGCGGCGCTGACACTGATCGAAGTAGGCGCCGCTGGTGGTGGCCAGTGCTGGGTCTGAGGCAAGCGTGAGGGTGGTTTTCGCGCCCTCTTCCGGCGAAATGAAGATGAGGCCGATGAGTTTGCGGACCAGCCAGGGCAGATCGCGGACGATGTCAGTGGCCACCCCGCCTGGATGCAGCGCATTGGCGGTGACGCCGCTGCCTTCGAGCCTTGCGGCGAGTTCGGCACTGAAGAGCACGTTGGCGAGCTTTGATTGGTTGTAGGCCGCCTGGGCGCTGTACTTCGGCACGCCCTTGAAGGAATCGAAATCGATCTGCCCCTTGCTGTGTAATTTCGAGGAGACCGTGACGATTCTGGCAGGCGCGCTGCCGCGCAAGGTATCGAGCAGCAGGTTGGTGAGCAGGAAGTGGCTCAGGTGATTGACGCCAATCTGCATCTCGAAGCCATCGGCAGTGAACTGCTGGCGGGTCGGAAACAGGCCGGCGTTGTTGATCAGAACATCGAGGCGGTCGTGGCGTTCGAGGAATGCTTCGGCCAGATTCCGGACGCTGGCCAGGCTGGCCAGGTCCACTGGCAGATTGACTGCGGGTATCGCCGCATCGGCGTTGATCGCCGTCAGAGCCTGTTGTGTTTTGTCCGTGTCGCGGCAGGCCAGGATGACTTCCGCCCCCTGTCGCGCCAGCTCACGTGCCGCAACCAGGCCGATGCCGCTGTTGCCACCTGTGATCAGTACTCGCTTACCCTGCATGGCGACGTCCTCCGTTGCTTTAACCCTGCGGAAACCCTCTGATTTAGATGGGGCCCTTTGGGTACGACCGTTTACGGTCGGCAGGCTTGCGGCGCGCCCGCGCGCTTGCCCACAGAAAAAATCCAGCAGGCTGGGGGGCTATATAGGCCCGAGATAGGCCCGAGCGCTCCTTTCGCGCCGATTCCATTGCTGGGCCGTTGCGTATCGCTGATCTACTTCGCCCCGGCCACATCGTGGTCCTCGAACCACTGCATGGTTTCCCTGTACAGCCCTGCAGCGCGCTCGAACACGTCGGGGTAGCGTTCACGCCAGGCTTTGGAGCGGATTTCCATGCTCAGAGGTATGCCGGCGGGCAGCTGGGCGAGGATTTCGACCAGGGGCAGCTCACCCTTGCCGGCAACGTCGCGACCGTCGACGGCGTCTTCGAGAATGCGCTCGAAGGTCATTTCCGGCAGTTCGCTTCGGCCATCGCAGAATTGGGCATAGGGGAACCACTTCGGGTCCACAGTGGCCAGATCGGCAGGGCTGCCGCCGCTGCGCGCGAGGTGTATCGGATCGATGAGCAAGCCACCGGAGGGATGATCGACTGTCTCCACGATCGCTCGGGCGTCAGCCAGGGTTTTCACCTCAGTGATGGGCAGAAACTCCAGCACCGCCCGGATTCCCTCCTTTTCTGCCCGCTCGCAGAGTCTTTCGTAGCGTTTGCGGGTTTGTTCCGGATCGGGCTCGGAACTCACGATCAGCGCGGCGCGGGCGCCCACTTCCGCGCCCCAGGCAATCACTCGATCGTGATCGGGGTCGTGCTCGCCTGGATGAATCCAGATCACTTCCACGTCCACGGCGGTCATGCCGTGGCGTTCGAGGGCCGCGCGGACTTTACCCGCGGTGTCTGTATGCCAATTCTTGTCGGGCTCGACCCACAGTCCGGTGTGCTGCCAGCCGCCGGCGGCGGAGGCTTCGATCATGGTCAGAGGATCGGCTTCCGGCAGGCTGCCGGCCGCAAGAGAGAGAATGCGCGATGACATGGCTGACCTCGTCCGGTTGGCAGAGGTCGAGTGTGCTGGATGGCATCGTTCCAGGCCATAGGCAGTGATCAGCCACGCTGCCGTCCTGGACAGCCCCCAGTGGCCGGTGGGGGTTGCCTGAAGGGGGTGGAGGGGAAAGTCAGGGGCTGCCCAGGATGCCGTTCCCCCACCCGCCTTGGCTCACGGGCGGAAAGCCGCAGCGGATGGTGGAACGACAAGGGGATGCGTGGGGTGGGTGAGGGGCGCGGCCCCACGCATGTAGCTCGCCAATGATCGGTCTTCGGTCTTGCCTGGAAGCCGTTCCTCCACCCGCCTTGGCCCACGGGCGGAAAGCCGCGGCGGATGGTGGAACGACGAGGGGATGCGCGAGTGCGGTGGAGAGACGGGGGGAGGGGGGCCCGCACTCGCGCATGTAGCCTCGTTGACGACGCAGCTTTGTCCTCTGGCTGCGGCCCTTGTTACATCGTGTCTGCTGCCTGTGAGGGCGGCTCTTTTTGGAGCCGCCCCTCACCCTCATCCAAGGCCACGGGCGATAACCCTATCTGAGGGCGGGAGCGACAAGGGG
>SLTB01000151.1 GCA_007130155.1 Pseudomonadales bacterium | reverse complement strand
TCACGGAGATCAGGTCGAGGGCGATGCGCCGGTCTGTAAAGGGCCATAGCAAATGTACGCCGTAGCTGGTGCAGACATCGACGATCGAATGGGTGGCGTAGCCGGCCAATGTGGCCAGGTAAAGCCGGAGCGCTCCGAGGCGACGGGCTAGCAGGGGCCATAGCAGTAACGCAGCAAAGGCTGCGCCGATGGGGATGAACAGGATCGAGTGGCTGAAGTGGCGGTGGAATTCGATCTGAAGCAGGGGGTCATGGGCGCTGCCGATGAAATAGTCCAGATCCACGACCAGAGCGGCCACTGCGCCTGCCACGGCACCCAGGCGCATCTTTTCGGAGTTTTGGGTCGCCGCGCCTGCGCCGGCCCCAATGATGGCGTGGGTCAGCAGGTCCACGGGCAGCTACCTCCTTGAATCTGTTGAATCTGGGCACCCAATCTCGAATCTGAATCTCGAATCTGGACACCCAAAGGTTCGCTTGCAGTCAGGTTTCCAACTCTGGACACCCAGATCCTCCGCCCAGTCTGTCTGAATTGGAGCAGGGCCGGTTTTGCATCGGTCGCCCCTGGCGTGCCGAGGCCGGGACGAAGGTTCAGGGTAGTTGGGTGTCCAAGTCTTCGGGATTGATACCGTGCCCCCAAGATCGCTTGGCGTTGAGGTACCGTTTATTCCACTCATCAACGCCTGCCAGGTGCTTGATGCGGGTGATTCTAGTCAGGCCGTATGCTTCTAGATCTCTGATTTTTTTGGGGTTGTTGGTCAGAAGTCGGAATGGTCGCGTTCCAATTTGCCACTTGAGGATCGATGCCGCATCGGCGAAGTCCCGCGAGTCGGCGGGAAGCCCGAGGCTTTCGTTGGCTTGGTAGGTGTCTTCCCCGGCGTCCTGAAGCAGATACGTCGCTGCCTTGGCCCACAGACCTATCCCGCGCCCTTCGTGACCGGCCATGTAGACAAGATAACCGCCGCTCGGATCCTCATGGATCTGGCCCACAGCTGCCGCGAGTTGGGGGCCGCAGTCGCAGCGCCGGGATCCGAAGACGTCACCGGTCAGGCAGTTGGAGTGGACGCGCACCAGGGGATTCTCGTGATGTTCGGGGTTGCCGATCACCAGCAAACTGTTGACTGCCATCGATGACGTCAGTGAGGCGAACAGATGCTGGCCACCTTTCTCGCGCAGCTCTGCAGCCAAGCCATCGACGCGTGCGAGCTCCGTACGCCTTACGAAGGCGTACCACTGCACGGTCATGGGCGTGCCGGTCAAGGCTATCGGCAGTGGAATCGGCCCCAGTATCTCCAGCGCCGGTTCAGGAGGCACGTCGGCGGAGCGTACATCCATGCTGGCGCCATCGGCGTTGATCCGCCGAAGTTTGCCCTGGTCGATGAGGCGTCTTCGGATGGAGGGATCAATGTAGGTAAACATCAGCTGGTTACTCTCACAAGCTTCGGACGGGCCGCGGACGGTTTCGGTCGCGAAGGATACTCGTCGGCGGCTGAAGATCCATACAGCCGCAGATGCGCCCATCACCCGACATTGCGCTCCCTGCCCTCCCAGAATGGTTGGCGTAGTTCCGTCTTGAGGATCTTTCCGGCGCCGGAGAGCGGCAGAGGCTCCTCCCGGAAGGTCACGCTCCGCGGACACTTGTAGCTGGCGATGGCAGCCTTGCAGTGTGCAATCAGCTCGCTTTCGTCTGCGTGGGATGCTTGCTTGAGCACGACGATGGCGTGGACTCGCTCTCCCCACTTGTCGTCAGGGACACCAATGACGGCGCACTGAGCTACCGCAGGGTGTTGGAACAGGACGTTCTCGACCTCGGCGGAGTACACGTTCTCGCCGCCTGAGATAATCATGTCCTTGACTCGATCGACGATGTACAGAAACCCATCTTCGTCCATTCGCCCGCCGTCACCCGTGTGCAGCCAGCCCTGTTTCAATGTGGCCGCGGTCTGCTCTTGGAGGTTGCGATATCCAAGCATGACGTTTGGGCCCCTTGCACAAACCTCCCCCACCTCGCCTTGTGGGACGGGTTCGTTGTTGCTGTCGAGGATGGCCAGTTCGACCCCTGGAACCGCCTGTCCGGCCGATTGGAGTTTGCCTTGGTAGGGCGATTGGGTGTCCACAGTGTGGTATTCAGGTCTGAGCATCGTCAGGATCGGTGCCGCTTCGGTCTGACCATAGGCTTGGCAAAGGCGGGTGTGCGGCAGCTTCTGGAGGGCGCGCTTGATGACAGCTTCTGGCATCGGAGAGGCGCCGTACATTACGGTCTCCAGCGAGCTGAGGTCGTGCTTATGCAGGTCGGGGTGGTGCACGACCATATTGATCATGGTCGGCACCATGAGCATCTTCTGGATCCGTTGTCGGGCAACGCTCTTCATGACTTGCACCGGCTCGAAGCCCGACAGGAAGTAGTTGGATCCAGCCACGATGGCGGCCCCGACGCACATGCACCAGTCCGCGATGTGGAACATGGGTGCCGTGTGGAGAATTCGGTCCCCCGTCTGCATTTGCAGAATCGGAGCGGCCTGAAGCGCGTTTACAACCAAATTCGATTGGGACAGCATCACGCCCTTGGAGCGACCGGTTGTGCCACCGGTGTAGAAGAGACCTGCGAGATCGTCGTTGCAGCGGCCAGCATCGGCGACGGCGTCTGTCTCCGCGATTTCGTCCCAAGGTTTCGTGTCGGTGACCGTGTCATCGCCAAGATAGACGATGTGCTCGAGCGTCGGCACCTGTGCCTGGAGTTGGGCGACCATGGGCAGGAACGCGTCGTCGACGCAGAGAACGCGCGTTGCGCTGTCTTTCAGCCAGTGGATGACCTCCGGGACAGCCAAGCGTGTGTTCACGGGAACGAAGACGCCGCCAGCCCAGGACACGGCAAAATAGAACTCGTAGTAGCGATCAGAGTTGAGCGCGAGGATCGCAGCGCGCTCCCCGTTTGTGATGCCCAACTGCTGCATGCCGCCGGCGAGGCGAGCGATGCGTTCGGGAAAGTCCCGCCACAGTGTCTGGCGGTCGGCGTCTGCCGTAGCGATGACGTTTGGATTGATCTGGGCGGCGCGACGGATGAGTGAGGTCAGCGAAAACAAGGATTCTCCTCCTGCAAGTGGTGCGCCCCTGACACTCGGCCCTCCGGTATGCGCGGCGCATGGTGGGTTCCTACACGGAGTTGATGGCGTTGTCGACATCCCCTCGCCGGGTGGCGGCAGGTATCCTGCCTCTCTCTGGGAGGATCTATTGATGACTGAGTATTGTTCGAATCCAGGCATCTGCGCAGCGCCAGGGGACGTCACGCTCCGTTGGCTGCAGTCCGTCTTGGACCACGCTGGAGTCGAAGCGACCTTGCGTGACTTTACTGCGCACAGTGTTGGCACGGGGCAGGTGGGCCAGAACATCCGGTTCAGACTCCGCTATGCCAGCGGAGTCGGGCCCGAGACTATTGTAGGCAAGTTCGCTTCCGATGCTCCGGAGAGCCGGCAGACAGGCGTTGCACTGTCCAACTATCTGCGTGAAGTCCGGTTCTATCAGGAACTGAGACCTACCCTGGACATCCAGACGCCGAACGTATTGTTCACGGATATCAATCCGGACACCCATGAATTCGTTCTGATGATGCAAGACCTGGCGCCGGCGGCGCAGGGCGATCAACTGGCAGGCTGTGGTGGCGTGGAGGCTCGACTGGCCCTGTTGGAGCTGGCCAAGCTGCACGGGCCGCGATGGGATGATCCGAAGCTCTTCGATTACCTCTGGTTGGGTGTCCAGAGTGATGAAAGCAGGAGCATGGTGCAGGGGCTGTGGGATGCGGTTTTTCCTGGTTTCTTGGCTCGTTATGGCGAGGGTCTGGCGGCAGATCACGTGAAGCTACTCGATGTTCTGAATAGTCGGTTCGGTCGGTATCTCGAGCCGAGGCCAGGGCCGAAAACGGTGACTCACGGCGACTATCGACTGGACAACATGATGTTCGGTGGACCTTACCCGATTGCTGTTGTTGATTGGCAGTCGCCTGGCATTGGCTTGGGTGCTGCGGACGCGGCTTACTTCATGGGCACGGCGCTGGACCCTGAGGCTCGGCGTGAGTGCGAACGGGACCTTCTCAAAGCCTATCACGCCGAGCTCGAGGGGTATGGTGTTAAGAACTATTCTTTCGAATCATGCTGGTCGGATTACTGCCGGGTGAGCTTTTCTGGCCTTGTTATGGCCGTGATTGCCTCGATGATCGTAGGTCAGACCCCGAGGGGCGACGAAATGTTCATGGCCATGGCTCGCCGCAGTGCCGCCATGGCTATTGATCTCAATGCTGTCGATCGTCTTTGAGTGACTTGGCCAGCCGAATGGATGGCTCCGGGTCAGGAGTCGGGATTTTCATTGGGTTTGTTGCGGGTTGCGTTGGTGTGTAATGAACGGTCTAGGTGCCTGCCGCGCAACCATCTTCGTCCGATCCTTCTTGCGGTTTCCGCGAGTGCGTCCGGCATGCCGACGAACCCGGCGAAGTGGGATTCCATGCCAGCTGTCGCGAGCAGCCACCACTCTACATCGGTGGGATTGGCGCCAGTCGGACCTGGCGGCGATGGTTTTAGGCTGCCGCTTTTATCTGAACGTTGTTCGAGTCCGGTGCGTTCTACGAGCTCAACGTAGGACTGCACGTTGATGACTGGGATGATGGAGCTTGCGACCCCGGACAGCGGCGTGAGTTGAGTTGTGGCGGTTTCGGGTTGGCTGCGAAGTTCGTGTAGGCGCCATTGAATTGACGTGAAGTTGCACTGATCCAATTGCTCGGCGATACCGGCACGGACCGGATTCAGGTCGACGTAAACCATGGCGGCCAGAGCGGCTCGATCATCGAGCAGGTTCTGGGATTTGAAGCGTCCATCCCAGAAATGTCCCTTGCAACCATCCTCCGCGTTTGCTCGCCTTGCAACGCCCTCGTTGACGAAGCGCATGAACCAACTCAATGAACCCAGCCTGCCCCGGATTTCGAGCAATCGCTCTGGATTCTCGAGCAGTGCGCGCTCGCGTCGTGTTCTGGTTTCTGCGGGAACGGGTCGACCTGGATATTGGTTGATCCGGCACCAGCGCTGGGCCACCTCTTCATCGCTCCAATCGTCTGGTTTCAATGGATCTAAGAGCAGTACGATATGGCAATGGTTGCTCATGGCAGCCCAGGCGTAGATGCCCACGGCAAAGCTCTCTGCCAGCTCGAGGATGCGTCGCTCCACCCATGCCTGACGTGACTCACCATCGCATAGGCTGCATGCCGTGGCTGTCTCGCACAGGAACGCTTGACGCACGCAGCGTGTGACGCAGTGATAGAGCCCGGGGCGATCATCGAAGACTGTCAGGCGGCGCGGATTTGTCATGCCGCCAGAGTGGCTCTGCCTAGCAAGCTTGGGGAGGCGACATTGCGTTGGTCTTTTGTGCGCCAAGGCCGAAAACGTTGTGCGCATTCGGCCATGCGGACAGCCGATTCATCTCCCTGATCGATCTGGCTTTGAGAGACCCTTGGCCCAATGCATTGCGTTTCAAGCCGAGGGGGCGATAAAGGTGCCCGCTTGCTTTATCGGCGTGGTGTTCTGGTAAGGGAGTCTCGCGCAGTTGCGGGCGCCCGGTGATAGCGCCCATTCAAGGATTCGTCGGGGAGTTTACCGGATAGAAAGTGGTTTCCGGCTGCAGGTTCAGCGGTGTAGACGAGCTAATAATGGTGGCCAGGGACGGAATCGAACCGCCGACACGGGGATTTTCAATCCCCTGCTCTACCAACTGAGCTACCTGGCCCGTCCGCGAGGCGGGTATTTAACCGGTCGCGCCTGAAGGGGTCAAGCGACGTTTCGTCAACCTTCCGGTTTCGGTGGTACATAGCCTTCGGCAGCGTCGACGTCGTCACCGGCCAGGAACCGATCCCGCTGTTCTGCCAGGTAGCGGCGTGACTCAGGGTCCATCATGTTCAGGTGGCGCTCGTTGATCAGCATGGTTTGATGCTGAGTCCAGGCATCCCATGCCTGCTTGGATACGGTGTCAAAGATCGCTTGTCCCTTCGGGCCTGGAAAAGGCGGGGCATCCAACCCGGGTAAATCCTTGCCGTATTTGCTGCACTGCACGGTTCTAGGCATCGCGAAAGGTCTCAATCCTGGCTGGTTGGGTTCAGTAGGCGGACGACTGGGGCGGCCAATCCTACGGTGCTCAACTCATGTGGCGCAAACCAGTCCAGGTTCCTGTCCCGTACGGCAAGAAGGGGGCGGTCTGAGATGCGCACGTGGCTGAGGGTGAGATTGAGCCGGTAATGGGTGAACTGATGGCGCATCTTTGCGGGGGCAGGCATGAGCCTATCTGCCCTTCCGACGAGATGTCGGGCTGCAGCTTCTGCTCCTTGCGAATCTGAATGTTCCGGAAAACACCAGAGTCCGCCCCAGACGCCTTGTCCGGGGCGTTTTTCCAGTAGGACGTGGCCGCTCGCATCTTCGATAACGAGCATGAATGCGCTGCGCTCGGGTGGCTTCTTCCTGGGCGCCGGGGCCGGGATCTGATGGCTCATGCCGAGGCGGTGGGCGGTACACAGTTCAATCGCCGGACACTGATGGCAGCTTGGCGCTCTGCGGGTGCAGAGAGTGGCACCGAGATCCATGATGGCCTGGGTGTACGAGGAAACGTCGCGAGTGGGCGTGTGAGCCTCGGCCAAGCGCCAGAGCCGGGTTTCGACATCACGCTTGCCTGGCCAATCGGTGATACCGTGGATGCGGCTTAGTACCCGCTTGACGTTGCCATCGAGGATGGTCGCGCGTCGGTTGAAGGCGAGGGCCATGATGGCACCGGCGGTCGACTTTCCGATACCGGGTAAAGCCTGCAGGGACTCAAGATCATCGGGGAGCTGGCCATCGTGCTCGTCTGCAACTTGGCGAGCGGCCTTCAGTAGATTGCGGGCACGTCGGTAGTAGCCTAGCCCTGTCCATGCAGCCAGCACGGCATCCTCGTCTGCCGCTGCCAGGGTCGAGAGGTCGGGGAACTGCGCGGTGAAACGGGCGAAGTACTCAAGGACCGTAGAAACCTGAGTCTGCTGGAGCATGATCTCGGACAGCCAGACCCGGTAGGGTGTGGGATCGATCTTCCAAGGCAGAGAGTGGCGCCCAGATTTTTGGTACCACGTCAGCAGGCGCTCAGCGAACGGCATGGTCGAGGCGAGGTCGATCTCGGAGGCGATGGCGGAAGGCGTGGAGCACAAGTTGTCGGTCTCCCTGAGGCTCGTATGCCGCCCGAGACGATGGCATCCGCCGATTGAAAGCTCAAGGCCAACGCCGTTGGGTGTCCAGGGTCCGGAGCTCCTCGGCGGCGCGGCTGGGTGTCCGGAGTACGCCCCCTCGGCGGCGGAGCTGGGTGTCCAGAGTACGCTCCCACAGTGCACTGGATTACAGAGGTGACGGGTTCCCCGATAGGTTCGGGGCGGGTGGCAGGGATGACGGGTCTTCCTTAGCTGTTTAGAGTTGCAAATCGTTGCTTCTCACAAGGATGGGCTTCTTGAGGTGAGTTGGGCCTTGGCTGAGGGGGATCACGATGTCGGAATACCGTTTGGGGGACGAAACGCCGCCCGTGACTCGGCGGTTCAGTCGTGTCTATGAGGATGGCGGGTGGTTCTTCACCACCAGGGAAGGCAAACCCATCGGGCCCTTTGAATCCGAAGGCGAGGCCACGCAGGGGCTTGCGGATTTCATCGAATTTATTCAGTTGGCTCCACTCGATGCTCTGGCGTCATTGACCACGTCCTTGAGCCAGAGCGAGCAATTGGGTGCTGCGGATTCCGACAAGACCTGACAGGTCCAACGCAGGATCTGGGCACCTTACTGGCACTTTGCCACCATTTCGCAGCACTTCGTATCTCTCCTAGACTGTGATTAACGGTAGATAAACCGTAATGGGGAGCAGTCGTGACAGGGATACGTGACGCTGATTCGCAGTCATCCTGGCGGCATGCCTTCCAGGGTTGGCTCTTCGAGGAACGGTCGTCTGATCGGGAGCTTGAGACTCCAGAGCGTGACTTGGTATTGGTCGTCGGGGAGATCCGGCCGAAGCCTTGGTTCGGGTTTCCACTCGAGTTCCGCCATGCTGCAAACGGCCTCGAGGCTCGTCGTCTGCTCTTTGATGAGGACTTCTGTAAACGACTCGATGCCGTCCTGGTCGAGGACGTCCTAGAGGACACGAGTGGTTTGGCGCTGATCTCCCAGCTGTCGATCCACGCTCCCCATGCGATTCGCGTTTTGCTGAGTCATGAAGAAGGCGACCCCTGCAAGCCAAGCCGCTTGGCGGAGCTGGAGCTTGATGATGTCTGGCGCCCGCCCCTCAGTGGTCGTCGGCTGGTGCGGAAATTGCTCAAACTCCACCCTCTTCTGGAGCGTACCCGCGCAGTTCACAGGCGCCTGGCTGCTCAGACGGCTGAGTTGGAGGAACTAGAAGGTCGCTACTATCACGCCCGACTGGCGCGGGATCGCCTCGCGCGTAACGTCGAGAGCGCCTTGCTCACGGCGGAGCCTCACCTCGATGCCATGTTGTGGTGGTGGCAGGGGTACCGGGAGATGCTCCAGCATCGCGTCGGAATCTGTCCGGTCGATCCTGAGCCTTTGAGGCTCGTCGATATCATCGAGCAAGCTCTTCAGCGCCCCGAGCTGCAACGCTGGTCCTTCCCCAGAGCCTTGCCGCCTGATCAGCGCGTCTGGCTGGATCAAGGCTTGGTCAACCGCATGACTCGATGCCTCCTTCGGGGTGTGCTCGAGGCGGGCGATGTGGAGGCGAAGGTTCGGTGGGGTCGTTTTCGCGCCAGCGGTTCATACACTACGATTCAGCTTTGCGTTGAACCCATCCGCGATGTGATCGACGATGTTGAGGCCCTTCTGAAGGACCCTTTCGCACGCATGCCCGACGGCCCTCTGCGCGATTTTTCGATCGACTTGCCTCTGGCAAACGAGCTCCTGCAGAGCCAAGGGGGGCGCCTAGAGGGGGTTCTCACCCCGCCTGCTTTGACCGTCGAATGGATCATGCCCCGCCGCTGCCCTGAACTGGTGCACCCCCTCTGTTTCCCGATTCGGCCGATTGGCAACCCCTGATCTGACTTTCAGGCCACGAGTTGTCGCCATAGGGCCGATGGCGGCTATAATCGCCGCCCCTCATGCCATCCCCGGATTCCGCCATGGGACGCCGTGTTGCCACTGTCTCACGAGACACTTTGGAAACGCAGATCGAAGTGACCGTTAACCTGGACGGCACTGGAAAGGGCAACCTGGAGACAGGGGTGCCCTTCCTGGATCACATGCTCGATCAAGTCGTCCGGCATGGCTTGGTCGATCTCGATATTCGTGCCCGGGGGGATCTGGAAATCGATGCGCACCACACTGTCGAGGACATCGGCATTACCATCGGACAGGCTTTTGCCCAAGCGCTGGGTGATAAGGTGGGAGTGAGGCGTTATGGACATGCCTACGTGCCGCTGGATGAAGCTTTGTCGCGAGTCACGATCGACCTTTCTGGGCGTCCGGGTCTGGTGTTCAATGTTGGCTTCACGCGGGCGTGGATTGGCGAATTCGACGTGGATCTGTTTCATGAATTCTTTCAAGGCTTTGTCAATCACGCCCGTGTGACGCTTCATGTCGACAACTTGCGTGGCGATAACGCCCATCACCAGGCCGAGACAGTGTTCAAGGCGTTTGGCCGAGCGATGCGGATGGCTGTGGAGTCAGATCCACGAGCGGCCGAGGCAATGCCGTCCACCAAAGGTACGCTTTGATGGCTGAGAGGCATGCCTCGCCAGAATTGATTCCTGCGATCGATCTCAAGGATGGCCGTTGTGTTCGCCTGCGGCAGGGGCGGATGGATGATGCGACCGTTTTCTCCGACGACCCGGTAGCCATGGCCCTGCATTGGCAACAGCTTGGCGCGCGTCGCCTGCACGTGGTCGATCTTGACGGCGCCTTCGCGGGTCGACCGGTCAATGGAGGCGTGATTTCATCGATCTGTGAGGCTCTCGACATCCCCGTCCAGATTGGTGGTGGTATTCGGGATGCGGCCACGCTGCAGGGCTATCTCGATGCTGGTGTGCGTTGGGGAATCATAGGAACTCGTGCTGCCAGGGAGCCTGCCTGGGCGATGGAGCTCGCTCAGGCGTATCCAGGGCAGGTGATTGTGGGCATTGATGCCCGCAAAGGACTTGTCGCTACAGAGGGGTGGGCGGCGGCTACTGAACTCGCTGCTGTTGACCTCGCCCGTCGCTTCGAGGGCGTTGGTGTGGCGGGCATCATCTATACTGATATTGACCGCGACGGGATGCTCTCTGGGATCAATCTCGATGAGACCGTAAGGCTTGCAGAGGCGATTGATCTCCCTGTCTACGCATCGGGTGGCTTGGCCTCTATGGCAGATGTGGAGCGGCTTGCGGCGGCGATAGGGTGCTGCAGGGGACGTCTTGCGGGATGCATCAGTGGACGCGCCCTCTATGAGGGTGCGCTTGATTATCGGCAGGCCAGCGATCTCCTTGCTCGTGGGGTTGCCTGAATCTCAGATTCGCAACGAGTGTGGACCTGATCTCGCCTGCGCGCCCCCTCACCCCTTAGATTTTCGTTGATTTGCTGCGTGTGTCCTCTTCGAGACTCTTCCTCAAGGGCGACTTTTGGGTGTCCAGAGTCGCTCACAGAGTCGCTCATTGAGGGGCGGCTTTGCAGTCTCTTGGGTGTCCAGAGTTTTCCCAGTCTCTTGGGTGTCCAGAGTTCTCAGAGTTCTCTCCAGAGTTCTCCCTCCACGGAGTTCTCCAAGACCCTGCCGCCGAGTTTTCAGGCCGTTGTGGTGCTGTCTCGGGGCTCGCCGGCCACGGGACCTACTCCCCCGCGCCCTGTGCCGGGTTCGGGCTCGGCTCGAGGGTCACTAATGCGGATACTGGTACGAGGTCCACCCGCTGGCGGATCCTGGGGAGCTGCGCTTCCAGGACGTCGAGGGTGATCGCGTGAGGGTGGCCTATCGCGACAGCATGGCCCCGCGTCTCCGCGAGTCGAACGGCGCTCTCCAGCGCGCGCTCGATGTACGATGTGTTCAGGATGTTGTCCAGAAAGACATCACGTCGGATCGCCGGGACACTGGCTTCCCGGGCGTTGCGCAGCGCTATCGTTCGCGGTGTCGTCCGGCTGTCGAGGAAATACAGCCCGCGGATAGAGAGTTCCACCATCAGGGCGCTCATTGCGCTTTCGCACCGCGTCAGCAGGCTGCCCATGTGGTTGGAAACGCCGATGTGATGTGGCACCTGGGTGAGGTTTGCGGCGAGCATGGCTGCGATCGCAGCCGGTGGCATATCCGGCACCAGAGTGCCCGGACCTGCATCCTGGCCTTGTTCAGCCGTCATGGGTTGGTGCAGGATCACTTCCCGGCCTCTTTCATGGGCCTCGTGCGCGAGCTGGCTGCCCGCGGGCGTACCTGGCAGCACGGCTATCGTCAGGGCGCCGGGCAGGCTCAGTACGCGCCGCCCCATGCTCAGGTTCCAGCCGACATCGTCGATCACCAGTGCCAGCTTCGGGCGGTCCGCCCATGCGACTTGGGTTATCAGCAGAAGTGCTGCCAGAAAGCTTGTCCATGCGATGTTCCGGGTGGCGCTGGAGCATCTCATCCGGGTGAGCGTCCAAGAAGATGCATGCCACGCAGGATATTGAGCGCTTCCATGATTTGACGATCGTCGCTTGCGGCCGTTTTTCCCTGCGCGGCCGATGGTTCGCCGTTGCTGCGCAGGTGCCGCGGCAGATCGGCTTCCCGCGGACCCCTGATAGATTCGCCAGAGGGATGGTGCTCCCGTTCGACATGAATGTCCGGGATGATGCCTTGTGCCTGAATGGAGGCTCCGCCCGGCGTGAAGTAAAGCGCGGTCGTAAGCTTGATCGCGCGGTCGTCGGACAGTGGCAGAATGGTCTGAACCGAGCCCTTGCCAAAGCTGGGTGTGCCCAGGACGATGGCGCGGCGATGGTCCTGCAGTGCGCCGGCGACGATCTCAGCTGCACTTGCGGAGCCCTCGTTGATCAGCACGATCAGGGGTACGCCAGCGCCGAGATCCTCGCCGTTGGCCGAATAAGAGACCTGAGCGCTGGGCAGCCGGCCTTCTGTGTAGACAATGCGACCATCCGCCAGGAACGTGTCCGCTACAGCAACGGATGCCTGTAGGACGCCCCCCGGGTTGTTGCGCAGGTCGAGAATGAGTCCGCTTAGGCCGGCCTCGGCCTCATCCTGGAGACGGGCGAGTTCGCGCCGAAGGTCGCTGCCTGTGCGATTCTGGAACTGGGCAATACGGATGTAGCCGAAACCAGGTTCGAGCATGCTGGCAGAAACGCTGGGAACTTCGATGAGGCTGCGGACAAGGGAGAGCTCCATCAATTCCACCGTTCCGGGGCGCCGGACGCTCAAATCCACGACGCTTCCGACCTCCCCACGCATCGCATTCACTGCTTCGGACAGCGTCATGTCTCTGACCGGCCGGTCATCGATGCGGATGATCAGATCCCCGGGCTGCAGTCCTGCGATATCTGCCGGTGTCCCATCCATGGGCGCTACCACGCGGACGAGCCCGTCTTCCTGATCGACTTCCAGCCCAACCCCTCCGAATTCGCCGCTCGTGGCTTCCTGAAGGCTGCGATAGGCCTCTTCGTTCAGATAACTGGAATGCGGGTCCAGTCGGCTGAGCATGCCCTTGATGGCGTTCTCGAGCAGGGTCCGATCGTCAACGTTTTCCACGTAAGCCGAGCGAATGCGATCGAGGACTTCGGCAAAGGCGCGCAGTTCTTCGAGAGGCAGCCCAGGACTGTCGGGCGCGGATGGTGCTGAAACCGCGTTCCCGGGCAGCACCAACAGGCACGCCATGAGTAGAGCGATGGGCGCCGCTAGGTGAGCAGGGCGGGATGACATGACGGCAGGATCCAACGTGGAGAGAGCGTGAGATGATCGCATCGCAGCGCGGTGGCGCCAAGGGAGGCTCAGCCGCGTTGAGCGGGGCGGCACCAACGCGTCGGGTCCGCGGGTTGGCCGTTGTGACGAATCTCGAACCAGACCCCGCTGTCTTGGCTGCCTCCAGACTGGCCGGCAGTCGCCAGGGGTTCGCCGGCCTCGACCATGTCGCCTACGTTCCGCAGCAGCGATTCGGCTTGAGCGTAGAGGGTCATGTAGCCACCGCCGTGATCGAGGATGACCAGCAGGCCGAGGCCCCGCATCCAATCGGCAAAAACCACGCGGCCTGGGTGGATGGCACGTACCGTGCTGCCAGGGGCGGCGGCGAGCAGAACGCCGCCGCTGCGTCGAGAGGCTCCAGCGCGGTTGGCCTCGAAACCCTTCAGGATCCGGCCCTGCACCGGCCAGGGCAGATTGCCGCGGCTGGCCACGAAGGTCTCTCCCCTGGGCTCCACAACCTGTCGGGCCAGACGTTCGAGTAGTTCCTGGAGGCGTTCCTGATTTCGCAGGAGTTCCGTCCGCCGTGCTTCCCGATCCTCGATGTCCGCCTCGATGCGGGCAAGGGTCGCGCCTTGGCCGCGTCTTGCCTCGCGGAGTTGCCTGGCTTGGGTGTCCAGCGTCGTTCTTTCCTGCTCGAGTTGCTCCTTAACGTTGTCAAGCTCGTGGCGCCGACTCACGAGTTCACTGCGGCTTTGGCGGTAGGCTTCAATGGCCTCGGATCGGGAGCGGGCGAGGTGTTCGTGGTAAGCCAGGAGCCGGGCGACCCGCTCTGGTTGCTCGGCCTCGAGCAGCAGCTGCAAGGGGCTGCGCCGTGACAGGAGCCAAGCTTGGCGAATCACGGCTTGCACTACTTCTCGGGCTTGCGCCTCCCGTTCAGCCAGATCGACGATGTCGGCCTCGAGTTGCTCGGCGAGCAAGACTTGGGTGTCCAGGGCCTGCTGCGTTTGGCGGGCGCGGGTGGCGAGTTCCGCCAACGCCAGATCGGCGCGGCGGAGTTCGCCCTGCAGCTCCTCACGATCGCGGCGCGTGGATTGCAGCCAGCGTTCCAGGCGACCGAGATCCGCTTGAATGGCCTCCAGGCGCTGTTGTGGCGTGGTTTCGGCGTAGACTTTTGGGCCAGGGTACAGGACGAAGGCTAACAGCAGCGTGGACATTAGGCCCGAGCGGAGCGAGTCCAATTCAGAGCCTCCTTAGGACCGCTGAGAGAGCAGCGATCTGCCTGTCATCTCCTTCGGCCGCTCAATCTCCATCAAATCGAGGATTGTTGGTGCGATATCGGCGAGACAGCCAGGTTCGTCATCAAAGTGCAGCTGATGGGGGCCGATATAGACCAGGGGCACTGGCTCGGTCGTGTGCGCAGTGTGGGCCTGCCCCGTTTCCTCGTCGCGCATTTTCTCCACGTTGCCATGGTCTGCGGTCAACAGGCACTGGCCGTTGGTTTCCTGAAGTGCCTCTTCGATTCGTCCCAGGCAACTATCCAGTACTTCTACGGCCTTGACCGCTGCATCGAAGTCGCCGGTGTGGCCAACCATGTCGCCGTTGGCGTAGTTGCAGACGATGAGGTCATAGCGACCAGATCGGATCGCCTCTACCAGCTTTTCGGTCACTTCCGGCGCACTCATTTCGGGTTTGAGATCGTAGGTGGCGACTTTCGGGGAGGGCACCAGAATGCGGTCTTCCCCTTCGAAAGGCTCCTCTCTGCCACCGTTAAAGAAGAAAGTGACGTGAGCGTACTTCTCGGTTTCTGCGATGCGAAGCTGTGTCTTGCCAAGGTTGGCGAGAAATTCGCCGAGCGTGTTGTCCAGGCTGGTGGGCGGATAGGCGCAGGGAGCTTCGATGTCCTCGGCGTACCGGGTCAGCATGATGAAACGCCCTAATTCAGGATGAGTCCGGCGCTTGAACGCTTGAAACTCATTATCGACGAAGGCATGGGTCAGCTGCCGGGCACGATCGGCGCGGAAATTCATGAACACGGCCACGTCGCCGTCATCGATCCTGATGGGCAGATCATCTGCGCCGTGGATGGCGGTCGGCTGCACGAATTCGTCGGATTCTTCGCGGGCATAGGCGGCTTCGAGCCCGGCGACAGCACTGCTGGAGTGAAAAGGCGCTTCGCCGCGGGTCAGGAGGTTGTAGGCGCGCTCTAGGCGATCCCAGCGCTGATCCCGGTCCATGGCGTAGTAGCGGCCGACCAGGGAGACGATGCGGCCGCAGCCGAGGCGCTTGAGCAGGGAGTCCATGGCCTCAATGGAGCTTTTGGCACTCCGCGGGGGGGTGTCCCTGCCGTCCAGAAAGGCATGAACGTAAATGCGCCGGACACCACGTTTGGCCGCATTCTCCACCAGGGCGGTGATCTGGGTCTCGTGGCTGTGGACGCCGCCGGGCGACAGTAGGCCAAGGACGTGCATGGGTCGGTCCCGGGCGATGGCCAGATCCATGGCCTCCCCAAGCACCGGATTGTCGGCGAAGGTGCCTTCCTCGACATCCTTGTTGATGCGGGTGAGTTCCTGGTAGACGACCCTGCCGGCGCCGAGGTTCATGTGGCCCACCTCCGAGTTGCCCATCTGGCCCGAGGGTAGGCCCACGGCCAGCCCGGAGGTGGCGATCAGGCGGTGCGGCTGCCGTTGCCACAGGCGTGACCACACCGGCGCGTTGGCCGCCGCAATGGCGTTGGCTTCGGCGCTGTCGGCGTGGCCGAAGCCATCGAGGATGAGGAGCATGGTGGTCTGACGGGCGTTCGGTGCGGCCATGGCAGGTTCCAGCAAGTGGCGGGTCGATCAGGTGTCCAGGTGTCCAGGTGTGGCGCAGGGATTCTAGCGACGCGTTGGTCCCGGCGCCAACGCAGGGACTGCGGTCGCTGTCGGGCTGTGTATAATCGCGCCCTCACTGGAGGGCACATGGCGCGGTTCTTCGAGTTCGTCAGTAATCATTTGCTTCTGGTCGGTGTCTTCGTCGGCCTGCTGGTGCTGTTCGTCATGAACGAGTCGCGGCGGGGTGGTCGAAGCGTCACAGCCCAGGAGCTTGTCAATCTGGTCAACCGGGAAAAGGCCCTGGTTCTGGATGTGCGCGATCGCAAGGAATTTGCCGCAGGGCACATTGTCGATGCAGTGAACATTCCCTTTGCGACCCTGGACAAGCGCATGTCCGAGCTTAACAGCCATCGTGATCGACCGATCGTGGTGACCTGTAAGATGGGCCAGCATGCAGGTGCCGCGGGTGCGCTCCTGCGGAAGGCCGGGTTCTCCAACGTCATGCGTCTTTCAGGCGGCATTGCCGAGTGGCGAAGCAGCTCCCTGCCAGTGGTCAAGGGGAAGGAGTGAGTCGTGTCTGAAGTGGTCATGTACGGCACCCGTTTCTGCCCCTATTGCCTGGGGGCGCGACAGTTCTTCGATAGTCGTGGCATCGGCTATGAAGACATTCGGGTTGACGAAGAACCTCTGCGCCGTGACGAAATGCGGGCGCGAGGTGGCGGCCGCACGGTGCCACAGATCTGGATCAATGCTACTCACGTTGGTGGATTCACCGATTTGCTGGCGCTCGACCGCGAGGGCCGGCTGGATACTCTCTTGAAGGAGCCGAACCCATGACGGACACGCCGCAGGATGATGCGGTTGCAGGCGCTGAAGGGGCGGTGGGCCCGAGCTTCGCCATGCAGCGGATCTACGTGAAGGACATCTCCTTCGAGAGTCCGCGTTCGCCGGAGATCTTTCGAGGTAACTGGAAGCCTCGGATCAATCTCGATCTCAATACCCGGTCGCGCATCCTTGAAACGGATCTCTACGAGGTGATCCTGACCCTGTCCATCGAGGCTTCGGCAGAAGGCGAGCAGACGGGTTTCATAGTCGAATTGCAGCAGGCAGGCGTATTCCAGATCAGCGGTCTGGACGAAGCCCAGCTCCAACACACCCTGGCGAGCTACTGCCCGAATCTGCTTTTTCCCTATGCTCGGGAAACGGTCGATTCCATGGTGCTCAAAGGCAGTTTCCCGCCCCTGATGCTGGCTCCGGTCAACTTCGATGCACTTTATGCCGAGGCAATGGAGCGTCAGCAGCAGGGCGGCGCCGATGCCCCCCACTGAGGGCTCTGTCTTGGGCGTAAGGGCCGAGTGCCTACCTAACCCGCAAATCTCACCGATGCGAGAAGCGAGGGCGTGGAGATGTCGGACAAGACAAGGC
>SLTB01000290.1 GCA_007130155.1 Pseudomonadales bacterium | reverse complement strand
TTTGCCGGTGAGCCTTCGGGACTGGTTGCCCGAAGATCACTTGGCCTATTTTGTGGCCGAGATGATCGAGGAGCTGGACCTGACGCCCTTCTATGCACCTTGCATGGGCGATGGCCGACGCAAAATGCCGTATGAGCCGAGCATGATGCTCAAGGTGTTGGTCTACGCCTACATCAGTGGCGTGTTCTCGTCGCGGAAGCTTGCACGCAAGCTGGAAGAGGATGTGGCCTTTCGGGTGCTGGGCGCTGGAAATTTCCCAAGCCATCGCACGATCTGCGACTTCCGCAAGCGGCACCTGAAGGACTTCAAAGCACTATTCATGGAACTGGTTCGCCTGGCGCGGGAAGCCGGTCTGCTGAGCCTTGGCACGTTGG
Source organism: Pseudomonadales bacterium (assembly GCA_007130155.1). Classification (GTDB taxonomy): domain Bacteria; phylum Pseudomonadota; class Gammaproteobacteria; order Pseudomonadales; family Azotimanducaceae; genus SLTB01. Next base: position 4,491 of record SLTB01000290.1, on the reverse strand, counting down.
CGGTGGACGGCACGAAGCTGCGCGCCAATGCCAGCGAGCACAAGGCGATGAGCTACGCGCGCATGCAGCAGGAAGAGCGGCGATTGTCGGATGAGATTGCGTCGATGTGCCGGCAGGCGGGCGATGTGGACGACGCCGAGGATGCGCGCTTTGGGGCTGATCGCAGGGGCGATGAAGTCCCGGATGAGCTGGCTCATCGTGAGAGCCGGCTGGAGAAGATACGCGCAGCGAAGGCCCGCTTGGAGGCAGAACAAAGCGACAAAGACACGGCGAGAGGTCGTCACAAGGATGATGATCGACGCCCCCCCCGGCGGTCGCGGCAAGCCCTGCAAACGCGACTTTGGGGTTCCGGACGAGAAGGCGCAGAGTAACTTCACGGATCCGGAAAGCCGGATCATGAAGACCGCTGACGGCTATCAGCAGTGCTACAACGGGCAAGTGGCGGTCGATGGGGATTTCCAGCTGATCGTGGCCAACGCTTTGACGGCGAACGCCAGCGATCAGGGTGTCATGCTTGGGCTGCTGGACGAGGTCGGGACCACGCTGGAGGCTTGTCCTGAAAGTCTTCTGGCCGATGCCGGGTATCGCAAGGAAGATGACCTGCAAGTCTTGGAATCCCAGGAGATCGACGCGTATGTCTCCATCGGGCGCGAGGGTAAACAGGCAGGTGAGATCGATGCGGAGCGCTATCCGGCAACCGAGCGGATGCAGCGAAAGCTGGCGACTGCGGATGGCAAGGCGCGTTACCGGGAACGTAAGCATGTGGTCGAAGCCGCGAATGGCTGGATCAAGCATGTGATGGGGTTCCGGCGATTCAGTATCCGGGGGCAGCAAGGCGCTTCTGGCGAGTGGGATTTGGTCTGCTTGGCAGTCAATCTGCGGCGGATGAGCCGCCTCATCGCTTGGACATGAGGGCAAAAAGCTGAAAACGCAGTCGACCGACCTAAACTGGTAGGCGGCTCGGCCACCGCAACCTTGACGGCCATTGGTCTTCAGTGGCGAAAATGCTTGCTTGCCTGCGGCAACGGGCGAGGCAACACGGAATCAGCTGCGTCAGCGACGTTCTATGGCGCAGACTCCTAGGTCACGACCCTGCAGCCGAGCGCCTGCCAGGCGCCCATCGAGCCCCAGTTCACCGTGATCTTCTCGAAGCCTGCCCGTTCGAGCACGCTCGCCGCGATGAGAGCGCGTTGGCCGGAGCCGCAGAAGGTGACGATCTCTTCGTGCTTCTGCGCTTCGAACTCGTCGAGGCGCTCGGGCAGCTCGCCGAGGTAGACATGGGTCGCGTCTTCGATGTGGCCCTGATCGAATTCCGGCTTGGCGCGCACGTCGAGCAGGAGGAAGGACGCTCCGTTTTCGCGGCGCTGCTTGAACTCCTGACCATCGACGGCCGCAATGCGACCCACTGAACGCCCGGAGACCGACCAGGCTGTGATCGCGCCATTAAGATAACCGGCGACCTGATCGTAGCCGATGCGGGCAAGACCGCGTGCGCCGTTCTCGGCCTGCTCGGCGGACTCGGCAATCAGGCCGATCGGCCTGTCATAGGGCAGCAGCCAGCCGGCAAAGGAGGTCAGCATCGCCACCGGCAGGGAGAGCGATCCGGGTACGTGCCCGCCAGCGAAACCCTCTGCCGTTCTGAGATCGACGGCGATCATCCCTTCGTCCATCTCGCTGGCGAAAGCCTCGACTCCCATCGGCCCGGGCTTACTGACGTCGAGACCCATCTCGGGACCGGCGGAGGCGTTGAGCTGCTCCATCTTCTCGAAATAGGGCGGATAGTCGTGATGCTCAGCCGTCTTGGCCTCGATGAAATCGACCCGGGAGAGCGAGAGGCGGGGGTTGTGCATCTTCTCGTAACCGATCGTCGAGAAGTCACGGTCTGCCATGCCCTGTCCGCAGACCGAGCCGGCCCCGTGGGCAGGATAGACGAGCGTTTGATCACCTAGGGGCAGGAGTTTTTCATGCAGGCTGTCATAGAGAAGGCCGGCGACTTCCTTGGCTCGATCGGGATAGAAATCGGTGCGCCCGACATCGTTGACGAACAGCGCATCGCCGGTGAACACGCCGAGGGCACTGTCACCGGTCTCCTTGTGGCGCAGGACGATGGCAATGGAATCCAGCGTATGCCCCGGCGTCTCGACAACCGTCAGGGTCGTTTCGCCAAGTTCGAACCGTTCGCCTTCGCGCGCGGTCTGGGCATAGGGCACATCATATTCGTCCGTCGGGCCGTGCAGCACCACCGCGCCGGTCCGTTTGGCGAGGATCTCCGAGCCGGTAACGAGGTCCTCGTTGCGGTGGGTTTCGAAGATGTGGGTGATGCTGGCGCCGCGTTTCTGCGCGATGGTTTCATAGATCGCGACATCTCGGCGTGGATCGATGACTGCGGCCGTCGTACCGTCCCCAACGACGTAGGAAAGGTGGGCCAAACCATCGGTCTTGATCGTTTCGACAAACATAGAGACCTTTCGAATCAGTGAGGATGCAGATAAGGGCGACGCATCCGTTTCACGGATGCCAGCTCACGAGTGCCGACGCTGTTCGGGGCAGCGCCAATCATTCATGACAGCGCCCCGGCAGCCGGGTGGTGCAGTGGCCGATCAGACGAACGGTCCTGCGGCCGGCTTTAGGGGCTGCGCGGGTTACTGCTTGGTTTTATGCGCAACCTCCGGGTCTTCGTCGCGGGCGCGACTCTTGCCGATTTCCTCAGCGCCGAGGGATTCGCGGGACTCTTCGTCGCTCATGTTGCGGGCCTTATCGGCAGCTTCGTCCACTTTACCCTCTTCGACGAACTTCCTGGCGTCTTCGCGATAGCGGCGATCAGACTCGCTATCACCTTCGCCCTGCTGTTTGTTCGCTGCTTGGGTTTTGTCTTCGGTCATGTTCATCTCCTGAAGATGCGTTCGAGTGTTGGTGTCTCCCCAAGCCACTGTTCCGAATCTCCCTGTCAGCACGCTAACAACTTCGGGGAGTTCCTGCAGGCGATGGGTCGGGAGCCAAAGCGATGCGCTCTGCGGCCGCTTCCAGAGCACCTGAGCTTGCGTTACCGGGAGCCGTGGTCGGATCGCCTAGCGGGAATGTTGGAAGGGTCGTGGGTCGCTGTCTGGGCGCCAGACGGAGAACCTGATCGATAGCGCCGGGTTCGGAAGGGGTGCTGCGGCTCCGAGGCCGCTTGGCAGGCCACGGACGCTTCAGTGTCAGCCCACTGTCATGGACGATGGCAGCGAAAGCGCAGACGCACGTAGTCCAGCGCCCAGATGCTGGCGGAACACAGATCTTCCGCCAGCAGCTCCCGGGCGCTGTCGATGACTTCTTGCCGCAGCAGTACTGGAAGGTCATCGAGGAAACCCCGGCGAAGGTCTCGAACCAGCCGCTGATGTCACTGGGCAAAACTGTGGGACGCGGGAACAGTTCGAGCAGGTCGATGGCGAAGCCGGCCGCTTCGAGGTGGCAGGCCATGCTGTCCTGATCCGGATAGGTCCAGGGATTGCAGGGTTGCGCATCGATACCGTGACGCTCGAGTGCCGTGAACAGTCCGGAACGAACCCCGGCCAAGTTGCCGGCGCCCCCGAGTTCCACGGCGCAGCGGCCGCCCGCTCGGGGTGGGTAATACATGCCCCGCGCCACGGCGGCCTGATCTGGCATCCAGTGCAAGGCGGCGCTGGAGAACACGCCGTCGAAGCGGCCCGCCCACTCGGTTTCATGCTCGAGGCGCTGAGCGTCCAGGACCCGGGCCTCGATGCCGCGGGCGCGGGTCGCCTGAACCTGCTCCGGGCTCGCATCGATACCGACGACATGACAACCGGCAGCAGCGATGCGGTCGGTCAGCGCGCCGTCGCCGCAATCGCCGTCAGCAATGCTTTCCCCAGGCGCTGGGGCCAAGAGATCGAGCAGCGGAGCGTTGAGTCTCCCTCCCTCGATGCCGATGAGAGGCATCCAGCCCGGCAGGACATGTCGCAGACGCTGGATCAGCTTGAACAGGTAGTAGGGACCGTCGATCTTGGAGATTTCACCGGTCTCTGAGTGGCCGACGACGATGCCGGGCCGGTAAATGCGCAGCCATCTGTCTCGAGCGGCTTTCCATCAACAGCTCCGGTCAGGTCAGGTCGTCTACCGACTCAAACACCCCTTCCGGGACGGCACTACCCATGTCCTGTTCAGCCCGGACGACTTCATCGCCCGTTTGGCCGCTTTGGTTCCAAGGCCGGGATGTAACCTGAGAGGGTGTCGCAAAAAGTCAGCAGCGAGGCACTGTGCGGACCTTGTCCGCGAACATTCTTCAAGCTGTTGTTTTTTAATCGTGAATTCGCGGACAAGTCCGCTCCCACAGAGTTCTGCACGCGGTTTGCGACACCCTCCTGACCCGCTAATACTACTGTGTCAGTCATGTCGGAGCGCTTCCACAACATGGACAGCGCTCCAATGTTCGCATGATCGCCCAAGCGATGTGCCAGCGCAGCGTGGCAATCGAATCATCCACGTGGCGCTGTG
>SLTB01000322.1 GCA_007130155.1 Pseudomonadales bacterium | reverse complement strand
CGGGGCAATCTCAGGTGGGCCTTCGCTGGCTTTCTCAGGGCGATCCAGGCGCGGTCGATCAAGGCATTGGGTGTCGGCGCGCGCAGAAGGAGCGGCCGGGCTCCGTGCGGGCGATGGACTGAACTTAGCGTTGGGATGGCGTCATCGCGCGCAATGCGCGCAATGCGCGCTCCCAGGGGCTTGCCGCCCGATCCTGGCTTGCTGTTCGAGCGGAGGCTGGGAGCCCACAGCGCGGGCGATTGGAGTCGGATGTCAGTTGCCGTCGAGGGCGGCACGCATCTCGTCGGTAATGGCCCGGACATCGGGTGCCGTGGCTATGGCGTGTTGCCGCACCACTTCGGTGGCCTGCTGGTTCAGGCTGTTTACGTTGGCCAGATACTTGCCGCCGACGCTGGATCGAAAGAATGTGTTGAGGGCGACGAGCTCTTCTCGGGTGAAAGTCTGCATGTAGATCTTGAGGAAGTCCGGCCGCAGGCGCTCCCAGCTCAGAGTCGTCTCGATCAGGTCGCCGATCCGGGTGAGATAGGGGGCTGCGATCGGTTCCTCGCCAACGGCCACGTCCTGGGCGCGGATCTGTTGCAGGGTGCTCTGGCGCATGCGTGCCGCCATCGGTGCCAGTCCCCGGTCGATCTGGATCAGTCGCAGCAGATCCTCTGCGGCGGCCTCATGGGCGGCATCGGCATGGACGCTTAAGGGCAACGTGGCGGTCATGAATGCGGTCAGGAGCAGGCAGGCCCGAAGGCGTGGCGCAGGGCGAGGCATGGGTGCACTCCGAGAAATCAGGGCGTGGGGGAAGATACCAGAGGCTCTCCCGGGCCGGCGAGCACTCGTTCTTCTGGTCATGGTTGCCCCATGGGGCGAACCGGCGGCGGAGGGTTTTGTCCAGGGTGGACGCGCCTTCGCGCTGCGACAACAATGGGCCCTTCGACGGGAGAGCATGAATGCAGCACGCCACCATCGACATTCCTGAATCCACGCGGGAGGCCTGGCAGAAGTCCGTTGATATCATGGCGGACCTCATGGAGATTCCTGCGGCGCTAATTCTCAGGGTATGCGATGCCGAGAGGACGCAGGTTTTTGTCGCCAGCCGAACCCGGTCCAACCCTTACCTGCAGGGTGACATTATCGAGCGCCATCCAAACAGCTATTTCGAGGCCAGCATTTCCGACTCGAATCTGCTGAAGATCGTGAATGCTGCTGAAGAGGCCCGCTGGGGTAATGGCCCCGCAGTAGACAAGGGCATGGTGTCCTACATGGGGCTGCCGTTGATCTGGCCGGACGGCGATGCCTTTGGCGTGATTTGCGTCATGGACTGCCAGGAGCATCGCTATTCGGACCGCAGCGAACGGCTGCTCGAGCAGTTCCAGGAGATCATCAACCTCCATCTCCTGCTGCTGTTCCAACAGCACGAGATGCGCGAAAAGTCCAAAATCGATGCGTTGACCGGAGCCTGCACGCGGCGGGACTTCTTCGAGTCTGGCGGGGCCGAACTCAAACGCGCGCGGCGTTACGGCATCCCGCTGTCCGTGCTGCTGCTCGACTTCGATCATTTCAAGGAGGTCAACGATCGCTATGGTCATGCCTCTGGCGACGCTGTGCTGCGGGTGCTCACTCGGCGGATCATGGATTCGCTGCGCTCGAGCGACAAATACTACCGGTTCGGCGGCGAAGAGTTTGTCCTGCTGCTTCCCCATAGTGAGCTCAAGGACGCTCATCTGGTGGCCGAGCGCATCCGCATGCTGGTGGAGGGCAGGACTGTCGAGTTCCACGATCTGGAGATCCCGGTCACCGTGAGCATTGGTCTGGCCCATCTCGAGGGGGCAGGTGAGACCTTGGACGAGCTGGTGGCCAAGGCCGACAAGGCTTTGTACATGGCCAAGGAAAACGGTCGCAACCGTATCGAAACCTACGAGCGCTTGCCTGGGCTCCATATCTGAGTTTGATTCCACTCGAATTCGTGCCCAGCTGCTCGAGCGCCTTGCTGAACTCGACCAATACGATGCCGAGGGGACGGCGGCCCAGTCCACCGTGGTAGTCGATCAGAGTCGGGTGGGTCGTCTGTCGCGCATGGATGCGCTGCAGGGGCAGGCCATGGCCGGTGCCAGCGCTGCCCGTCGCCAGCAGGGGCGCCGAGGGCTCCGGGCGGCGCTCGAGCGTCTCGATCAGGGGCGTTACGGTCGTTGTGTCGACTGCGACGTCTTGATTCCGCAAGGGCGGCTCGAGATCGACCCGGCTGCCGAACGCTGCGTCAGTTGTGCAAGCTGAAACCTCTCAGCCCCCTGAAACCGCCCGCCTGCGTTCCAGTTCCTCGAGAATCTCCGCGTGCCGCGCCCGATTCAGTCGGTAGCGGGCGTAGAGCAGCAGGCCGCAAAAACTGAAAATCGATGTGGCCGGCCCTTGCAGGAGCCCAAGTTGCCAGATCGTAGTCGGATCGACGCTGCCGGCCGGTGCGCCCCGAGGGAAACTGATCGCATCGAGGATGATGCCGCCGATCATCACGCCGCCTGCCCCCGTGGCCTTCAGGCAGAAAGCGCGGGCCGCATAGATGATCCCCTCCCGGCGCTCGCCGGTATCGAGCTCATGCTCGTCGGCAATGTCCGCGAACATGGAATTGATGCTGGTGAAGATCACCGGGGCGACGGTGGCTGTGATGAATGTGGTGATCATCACCAGGGGCAACATCCAGGATGACTGGTTGTCCGGGAACCAGGGTACGTCCAGCAACCGCAACACGATCAGGACGTTGCCGTTGATGATGGCCAGTGCGGCGGGGACGATCAGGGACAGTTTCTTGTCCAGGAGACGCGTCACGATCGGTGTCAGCGGCAGGCTCAGGAGCAGCCCCACCATGGCCACCAAGGGCAGCAGGGCCAGTTGTTCGGTGGTGAAACCCCAGAAGTGCAGCCCCATGAATGGGCTCAAAACTGCCTCGATGCTGATGATCATGGTCCCAAGCATCATGCCGAAGAACAGGGCCCGAAAGGAACGGTTGCGGAAGGCCTCCCCAATCTCTTTGAGCATCCGACTCACCCCGAAGGGCACGATGGTGATGGGCTGGCGGAGGTGGCGAATTTCTTTGCGGGTACCGAATACGCAGGCCCCGATCGATAGAGCCATGGCTATGCCGAAGGTGGCGCTGAAGCTGACGTAACCGGCTGGATTAAGCAGTCCTGGGGAGTATTCGGGCGTGGTTGGGAAGAACAGTGTATAGGCCAGAAAGCCGGTGATCACGCCCCCGGTGAGGCTGAACAGGGTGCTGAAGGCGAACAGGGTGGATCGCTGGTTGTAGTCCATGGCCATCTCGGCACCGAGAGCGAGATGGGGAATGTGGTAGAAGGTCATGGCCCCCCGGACCAGCACCGCGAACAGGGCCAGCCACAGGAAACTGCCGATCTCCGACAAGCCCTCCGGTGGATTGAAGAGGAAGAAAAAGGCGATGCTCAGCGGGATGGCGGCCGCGAGCATGAACGGATGGCGGCGCCCCCAGCGGGTCATGGCCTTGTCGGAAATGGCTCCGGCGAGGGGATCGGTCACGGCATCGAAGCACAGGGCAATGGCCAGGGCGATGCCGGCCAGCGTGCCGGAAATGCCGACCACCTGCTGGTAGTAGAACAGCACGAATGTATTGAAGGCGGCGTTCTTGATGCCTTCGGCGGTCTGGCCGAAGCCGTAGGCCGCCATGGTGCCAAGCGACAGACGCCGCACCGGAACCTTCATGCTGGATGCTCTCCTGCTGCAGCGGATCTTCTTTGGACCCATGGCTGCGAAGTGGTTACCTGACAGGCGGCCTGCTCTCCCGGGACAATCCGGGGAATCTTGGCAGCAATCTCCCGGCTGGTCATCATCGACGCATCGCTTGGGAGGCTCTGAACTGGTCTCGCCCCGCTCCGGCCTTCAGATGGCGTCTGGATCAAGGCGGTCGCGACAGCGTGGTGCTGCCACGTCCAGCGGATGCAACAGCGAGCCAGGCGCCCTTTGAAGGCCCCGTAGGGCGCGCTGGCTGCGTTGCGCTGCTTGGAAAGTCCACCAGCCTTCCCTGCGCAGCGCGCCTTCCCAATACAGCTTCGGAGACCCGCAGAGCTGCGGCGCACCCAGTTCAGAGCTTCCCTTGATGATTTGGGTCATTCCAAGGTCTTGCTGGCGACTGTCCTGCCGTCAACAATAAGGGTCCACCTATCTGGAAGTGGCTGCATGTCCTCCGCCAGCGCCAGCCCTTCGACGGGGCCAGACATTCGTGACTATGCGCCGACTACCGATCGTGCGGCCGTCATCGCCTGTGTGGCGGGTCTGCAGGACTATGAGCGCACGCTCGACCCGGAGCTGCCGCCTGGGGAGCGCGTTGCCAGACGTTACGTGGATGCCATGCTTCACCGCTGTCGGGCCTATGAGGGCCGCGTCATGGTGGCGGTGGATCACAGCGAAGTGGTGGGTTTTCTTTGTGTTCTGGCCCGCGTCCCGGAACAGCAGGTGGACGACACGGCCCGGCCGCATGCCATGGTAGGCGAGCTCTATCTGGCCCCCGAGCAGCGTAGTCAGGGAACGGGGCGCCGTCTGTTGGAGGCCGGTGAGGCCTTTGCTCGCGCCCGCGGCGCACAGCGACTTCGCGTGCAGGTGCTGGCCGGGAACGGCATCGCCCGGTCTTTGTATACGTCTGCCGGCTTTCATGAGCGCCTGATCGAACTGGAAAAGCGGCTGGAATGACAGTCCTGTCATGGGGGCGGGCTGGCGCGGCGCGATCGCTCAGCCCGCATCGTTGAGATTTGCGGCTCAGGGAGGCTCTGAACTGGGTTCGCCTCGCTCGGAAAGGCCGCCAGCCTTCCCTGCGCAGCGCGCCTTCCCATCACACCAGCGGAGACCCGCAGAGCGAGGGCGCACCCAGTTCAGAGCCTTCTTAGCCTCTGCGGGCAAAACGCTCGCGATTGTCGTTGCGCTTCTCCGCGCTCTTGCGCAGCAGCACATAAGTGGCGCCGTAGCCCCCGTGTGGCCGCTGGGCGCTGTGGAAGGCGAGGACTTCTGGCATGTCCTCGAGCCAGCGCGCCACATAGCTCTTGATGCGTGCCGGCGTGGCGCTGCGTTCTCCGCGTCCGTGGGTGATGAGGACTGTGCGCAGGTCCATCGCCAGGGCCTCGAGGATGAATCCATAGAGGGCCTCGCGGGCTTCCCGGACGGTCATTCGGTGCAGGTCCAACTTGGCCTGCAATGGATAACGGCCGAGCCGGAGCTTGCGATAGACACCCTCCTGGACGCCGTCGTTCTTCCATGCCAGTTCATCGAAGGGTGCCACCTGGGGCACCTCGCCCAGGGTCAGGGGATTGCGGTCCCCCTCGAGGGCTTCGGCGGCTCGTCGGCGCGCCAGCTGTGCCGGCGTAGGATCGCCGGGCTGTCCCAGTGGTTGCGCGCGGCCGTCGGCTGGCAGCGGCTGCACCCCTGCCATTTCCTGAGCAAACAGTTCATCGTCGGTCTTGTTCATGGTGAAAGGGTCAGGTCAGAGGGCGGGGTTTGCAAGCAGTTCATCGCCAGCGCGTCATCACTGACCAAAGCTGCGGTTATCCTGCCCGAGCCAGGCGGTCTCCTCAGCCGTCGGCCTGCGATCCAGAATGCGGTTGCGGTGGGGAAAGCGACCGAAGCGCTCGATCAGGGCGTGATGGTGGCGTGCGTGCTGCAGATAGTCCTTTGCGACTCCCGCAGCAGTCCCGCCGGGCTCTTGCTCGGCCAGCAGGATTTCGAACATTGTGATGCTGGTTTCCTGGTCTGCCAGCGATTCGGAGTGCTCGAAGGGCAGGTAGAAGAATGCTCGCTCTTCGAGGGCCAGCAGCCGATCTTCGCCGCGGGAGACGCCTTCGCGCGCAAATGCCAAGGCCTGCGGGTCGCCGGCAAAGGCTCTGGCGGTGCCCCGAAAGATGTTGCGCGTGAACTGATCCAGGAGCAGCAGTAGTGCAGCGCGTCCCTGGATCGTGGTGCTCCAATCGTCCCGCCTGCCGGCCAGTGCCGCTTCCACGTCGGCGCCGAACTGATGGCGGATCCGGGTATCGAAGCCGGGGTCGGCCTGGAACAGGCCCTTTCTTCGGCCAGGATCCATCAGGCCGTCTTCCAGTTTGCCGTACCAGAACTGAAGGACAGCCTCGGCCCCGTTGTGCACATCCATCCTCAGGTTCGCCAGCAGTTCAGGTCATTGGCGAAGACGATGGAGCCGCGGAAGTGGTTGCGGATCTCGTCCCGGCTCTGGGTTTCCCGGCCTCGGGTGCGGGGAGTGCGATGGGACAGCACGAGGCGATTGACGCCGGCCTCTGCGGCCAGGCGGCCGATCTGCGAAGGCGTCATGAATTGCTCTCGCACGAAGCCCCGTGCGTTCTCCGGAATGGCGTGATGGGCCACCAGGATCACGGAGTCGGCGGCGAGGTCGTTGACGAGCTGGCGGCGATTGGCGGTGCTGCCGGTGAAGGTGATGCCGATGCCGGACACGTCCACGCGCCAGGCCAGTGCAGGCTGGTTGCCGTGGTCGGTGCCCACCGCGCTCAAGGCGATGTCACCGCGGCGAAAGCCGGACCAGCGATTGCGGCTGCTGTGATCGATCTCTGTGGGGTTGATCCGGTAACCGGCCCGGCTGAAGCCCGAAAACATGTCGGCCAAGTCACGGTAGGCGCCCGTGGGGCCCATGGCTAGGTTGATCCACTCCAAAAATCCTGGCTGGGGATCGCTGCCTGTGGGGCCGAATATCGGCAGCGGTGCGGTCCGTCCGGCGTTGATGGAGCCCAGCACGAAGGCGGGCAGGTCCGCGACGTGCTGGGGGTGGACCTGAGTGAAGACCATGGCCTCGAGATCGCGGAAGTCGGCACCTGATTCCTGGAATCGCAGTGCAGTACCTGGGCCGGCGTCGATGAGGATGCGCGCCTTGCCATTCACCCATACCAGATAGCCAGAAGAGGCCTGGGCATCGTCGAAGCCGCCGCCGCTGGCCCCGAGCACCTGAACGTAGATGCCCTCCACGCCGCATTGGCGTTGGTCCACGGTGATTGCCAGGGGGCGCTCGGTCACCGTTCGCGCCAGCGCGGGCGCACTCTGCTGGGCTACTGCGCTGGCTGACACGATCATGAAGATCACCGGCAGCAGCAGGGTGGAAAACACTCTCATCGACTTCTCCGTTCCGGCATGTTCACGCGGGTGCGCTACCATAACTCGCATGTCTCGCCGATACACGACTGCCACCGCGGATCTGCGAGAGATGCGGGGATGGGTGCGAGTGGTCATCGCGTCCGGCGCGACTCAGGTATGCTATGTGCATAGTTTTTCAGACCAACAAGTCACCGGAGTGTTCAACGCCTATGCTTTCCCTGTTCAAGAAGCGCCGCATCCGCACGGCCCGTTGCCTGCTCACGGACGGTGCGCATCACCTGCTGGTGGTGCACGCTGGCGGTGGACGCGACCGGCGGCCACGCTGGGGGCTGCCCGGTGGCCATCTTGACCTTGGTGAGCAGCCTGAGGATGCGTTGCGCCGTGAGCTGGTCGAGGAGCTGCATCTGGAAGTGGCTGATCTCGAGGAGCTTGGTGACTGGTCCTTCCGTGGCGGTTGGCATCGGGTCTACACCGCTGCGCTTCCGGCACCTGTGACCCGCTTTGATCGGGGTGAACTTCTGCAGATCGGGTGGCATGACCTCGATGCTGTGGCGCGATTGTCCGAGCGCGGCATGCTCCACGCGGGCTACGAAATCGAAGTCGTCCGGCAGCTCCGTGGCGCGGTGGAGGTTTTGGGGCCCGAGCTTCGCGCGAGCTGAACCCGATATGCGGTTCCTGCTTGCTGCCGTCTCTGCCCTGATGATTCTTGGGCTGACGGCCGGCGGGTTCCTGTTCCTGTTCGACCGCTATGAGCGCCATCACCGCGAAGCGGTGCTGGCCGAGGTGACCATAGATGCTGCGGGGCAGATACGCATCGACGGCCAGTCCATCGGTTTCGATCAGCTGCGTACCGTTTGGCGCGACCGCGCTTTTCGACTCCAGCATTGCGGGCGCTGGCGGCTGGAAGTGCACCCGGATGCTCCTGCCGGTCTCGGCCAGGCCGTGGCCGCCGTGATCGAGTGCCGCTGAGTTCGTTCGCACCAGATTGGGGCGCGAGTTGGGCCGCGTGGCCGCGCGGCCCAACCCGCAACTCTCACCGATTCACGGCTGCGGACGCGGAGCTACCGGCAAATCCTGCCGGTCCGCCGCTGCGGCTGCGCTGTTGCGCACCATGTGGGCGCACTGCGTGCGACCCGATTCGCTCCCGGCGAATCGGTCGACGTACTGTCAAGTACGCCTGCGCGCCCGAACTGTCGCGCGCCTTGACTTTACCGGCATCTCCCGCCCTCGCTTCGCGCATCGGTGAGACATGCGGGCTAGTTGAACGCCCGTCCGGCTGCCCAGGACGTTGCGGCGGCATGGGCAATCTCTGCAAGCACCTGCGCATCCACGGCGTCGGGTTCCCCCTGCTCCAGCGGGTCGTAGTGGAACAGGTAAAGCCGGGAGCAGAACTGATCGAAGCTCAGTGAGGATTCGCCAGGGATCTCGCCCTGGCCGGTGACGGACGTCACGACGCCGCCTCCCCAGTCCTGTCTGCCTTCGTTGTTCGGATTGTTGAAATACACGCGCATCTCACCGGATGGACCAAGGCCCACGCGCTGGATGGTAATGGCGTGCCAGCCGACGAACTCGCCATGGGGCGTGGTCGAGGCGATGCCGGCTGGTTGCGGAAAGATCACCGGCTGGTTGCCGTTGTAATAGGGGTGGTAGTTGGCGTGAAAGCGGCGGATGAAGGCGTCGAAGTCGATGACGGCGCCGCTGAAGATGTCCACGCAGATGGCAAAACCGCGCTGTACCCACCAGCCGTGAAACTCAGGATTGATCCAGCGGTGGCCGTCTGCGCCTCGGTCCGCCACCCGCCGCCACATTTCACCGTAGATTCGGTCCAGATGGGGGACGAGGATGAGCGAGATCGGGTCCAGCTCCGTGTGCAGATCTCCGGCCAGCGCGGCATCGAGGTGCTTCGAGGAGATGGCCTCCCCTTCGAAGCTCATCACGATCGCACCATCGCGGGTGGCCCACAGCAGCAGTTGCAGCAGATAGCCTGGGTCGCTCTGGGCCCATAGCGACAGCGCTCGCGCCGACTGACATGTGGGGTTGTCGCCCTGGCCGATGCCTAGGGGCTGGCCGAGCACCTGAATCAGTCCGGACAGCAGCCAGACCCGCGGCGGCTTCGCAGGGCCATAAACCTCGCGCAGCTTGATCTGTACCTCCTTGCGGATGGGATGGACGATCTGCCGCCACAAACCCCGCGGTACCGGTGGAAAGTACAACGCACCCCGCTCGAGCAGGGCATGCAGACCGTAGACCGCCTGGGCTGTCTCTGGATACACAGCTTCGTCGATCAACCTCAGCACCAGCTCCTGATAGCTCAACATGGCATCTCTGCCAGTGGAGGATAGCGCCAGAGCTATGGGCAGCAACGTCGGCGCCACCCCCCGAAGATGACGGATCAGCACGGCGTGATAGGCGGAGGCCAGCCCCGTAGTACTCAGGTGGCGGGCGAAGGTGTGGGCTTCCGCTTCGATCTCCTCGCCAGTCATGGCGCTGAGGTGGGCCTGGTAGCGCGCCACGCCTGGATCGTCGGCTGTGGCGGCAGAGGGACGGAACAGAGCATCGAACAGCGGCTTGGCCCGGGACTCCGGCTCGCTGCGACCGAGCTCGGCGATCATGTGGCAGATGGTTTGTACCAGAATCGGTCGCTGGGCCAGCATGCTCTCGGCTTCCTGCACCACGGCGTCGAGGACGCTCGCATAGCCGATGTGCTCGACGATGAACTGCAGCGTCAGGGTGATGGCGCGAGTTTGTTGGGCAGGTCGAGTCCGATCGGCCTCGTCGTGCCTGGGAAACAGGCGCGCGAGGTTGAGCGCCAGCAAGGTTTCCAGGAATCCCCGGGCCTGCGTTGCGTCCATGCCTGGATGATCCAGCAGACCCTCGGCAATGGCGAGGATGCGGAGTTCGGAGAGCAGCTCGACTGCGATGATCGGAGCCTTGCCGGCGAAGGTGCCGCTCACCAGTTCTGGGCGCAGGGCTGCGGGCTCTGACCAGTCCGATCCCGCAAACACCCCCAGGGCATCGAACTCGATGGCGTGGGGGTAGAGCCGCTGCACGCCCCCGGGTTGCTGAAGCAGAGACATGCTGGCATCCAGCAAGGGGGGCAGGTGCCCCGCTCTGGCGAACGGCCGAGCCTGGGAAAACCGTTCCCAGGCGCGTTCGAAGCGCTTGTGGCTCCGATCGAGCGCCGCCCTGGCGTCGTTGCTCAACGTCGTCATGCCCCTGCCTTTGTTGACGTCATCCGTACTGCTCAAACATAGAAGTCCAGTTCTTCCTGGGCCTTGAGCAGGTCGCGCATGCGATGAGCGTCATCACCGAAGAAGTACACCAGCCCCCAGTGAGTTCCGAAGGCGTTGCGCTTGGTGACTTTTTGCTCCAGCGGTGGCTGCAGTTCGTGGAACTCGAAGTAGTCGTGTTCCTCGGTCTCCTTGGGGATCTGCAGCTCGTTGACCACCCGTCGGCGTGGATAGACGCCGAAGCAGCCGGCGTGGCCCTTGGCATCCACCACCTCCCTCGGGAAGAAGGCCTCGATCTCCTCCTCGGTCGATTTCGGGTCGAAGGCCAGGATCATGCCCTGGTAGGCGTTGAAGCCATAGGCTCGCTCGAGCAGCTCGAAAACCTTGAAGCCCGGTGGGCGGTAGGCGACCTCGCCAAAGTACATGACGTTGTCTTTGGTGACGAAGTACTCCGGATGGATGAAGCCGAAGTCGATATCAAAGGTCTTGATCAGCTTCTCGATCTCGCCACGAATCTGATCACGGTACTGCTCGAGCTCCGGTGTGGCGGGTACGAATACCGAATAGCCGAGCGTCACGTATTCGGAAATGTTGAGAAAGCGGATTTTGCCGTTGTGGATCCACGCTTCCACGGCGAACTCCCAGCCGTCCAGATGGCTTTCGAGCAGTGCCGGGAACTCGTGGTCTGGCACATTATCGACGTCGTCCGGTGTGCGGATCACGCGGTGGCCCAGGCAGCCGGCCTTGTCAAAGGCCTTCATGTGAATCGGGTCGTTGGGGTCGCCTTCCAGTTTCAGCAGGGTCTGATTTACCCGCCGCAGGAAGCGGATGACGTCGCCCTTGTCGTGGGCTTCCTCGAAGATCCCGACCCGGATGCCGCCGAGCTGGGCACGGCGTTTCATCAGGGATTTGTCGCGGAAAAGCAGCGCCTGTCCGAACAGGCGTGGCTGATCGAGCAGCACCGAGTTGATGGCGCCGGCCCATTCCACGGTTTCCTCGTAGAGCGGGATGCAAACGTCCACGCCGAGGTCCTGCAGCAGCTGGGCGATCTCGAAGGAGCGTTCGTTGAGGCGCTCGAAGTCCCAGGGAATGAATGGAATCTCGTTCTCGCGGCAGAACTCTTCCGCCCAATGCGGTGCGACCACGACGTAGCGGCGATCGAATCGGTCGGCTGCTTCGATGGCGTTCAGCGACCAGCCTAGCAGTGCTATAAAGCCCTTGCTCCTATCGAAGTCCTGCTTCTTGCCCTTGACGGTCAGCTCGACTTTGCTCATGGAGTACTCCTTTTCTTTGCAGTCCATGGAGACGCGTCAACCATTCCGATGAGGACGTTTGCGACGTCATCCGGATCTGCGTCATGACTGCTGGATTCACGAGCAACATAACAGATCGGTTGATCGACTTCGAAAACGTGGGGCGTGAGCCAACCCCCTGGCTCCCACCAGCGGCGGCTTCCAACAGCAGAAAAAAGGCGCACGCTATTGTGTCGGGTTGGGCGTCAGGCTGGCTGAAAGCATGTCCATCCTTCATGCTCAGGAGATGTCGTCTACATACGGGAGCCAGGCGATGGCGCGGGACAAGTTCGTGTTCGGTGTCGACCTTGATGGTGTCGTGGCTGATTTCATTGGCGGGCTGCGCCCGGTAGCGGCGGAGTGGCTGGGCATGGCGGTGGAGTCGCTGCCGCTGGAAGTCAGCTATGGTTTTCCTGAGTGGCGGTTGGAGGATTACGGGGGCTATGAGGCGCTGCATCGTTTTGCCGTGAAGGAACGTGACCTGTTTCAGCGCCTGCCGCCCATAGCCGGGGCTCCGGCAGCCCTTCGACGACTGTCGGGGCGGGATGTGCGCATCCGCATCATCACCCATCGGCTCTATATCAAGTGGTTCCATCAGGAAGCGGTGCAGCAGACCGTGGACTGGCTCGAATACCACGGCATCCCCTACTGGGATCTCTGTTTCATGCGCGACAAGGCTGCGGTGGGGGCGGACCTATACGTGGAGGATTCGCCGGATAATATCCGTGCGCTGCGTGAAACAGGTCACGAGGTTCTCGTCTTGCGGAATTCCACCAATCGGGACCTTCCGGGGCCCGGCGCTGAGAACTGGGAAGAGGTGGAGGCGTTCGTCGGTGCGCGTATCCGCGGCGCTTGAAGCGTTCGCTGCGGCTGGCGCTTGCGTCCTCCGGTAGTGTGAGAGAATGACGGTCAGTGTCTTGGGCGGCGCGGGGCAGGAGGCTCTTTGATGGTTTCAGTTCGAATGGTTCTCGTCCTTGGCACGCTCGCGCTGTCATGGCTGTCTGCTTTGCCGTGCTGGGCGGACGGCAGTCCGGTCTGGGAAGTCCGTGGCGAAGGCGGCTTTCTCATCGGCGGCACCATCCACATGCTTCGGTCGCGGGATTTCCCGCTGCCGGAAGTGTTCGGCCGCGCCTATGAGGTCACCGATACCGTGGTGCTCGAAACGGATCTCGGCGCTCTGGTAGAGCCTGAGATTCAACGCCTGATGGCGGAACGCGGCTTTCAGCCCCGGGGACGTACCCTGGCCGACGACCTGCGTCCGGACACCTGGCAGCGGTTGACCGTGCTGGCCGAGGAACTCGGGATCGGCATCAATATGCTCGAAGGCATGCGGCCGGCTTTTGCAGGATTGACCCTGGCCAGGGCCATGCTTGGACGCCTTGGCGTCACCGAGGTGGGTATCGACGGATACTTCTATCGCCGGGCGCGTGCCGATGGCCGCCCTCTTGCTGGGCTGGAGCCGGCCCGGGAACAGATTTTGTTGCTGCTGAGTCTCGGCGATGATGACCCGGATGGCTTCCTGGACGCCAATTTCGATGACCTCGAGCGTGCGACGGCTGTGATCGAAGATGCCATCGACGCTTGGCGATACGGTGAGTTCGAGCTTCTGCACGAGCGTGTGATCGAACCATCACGGCTGGATGATCCCATCTCCCATCGCCGTCTGTTTGTTGAGCGAAACGCCGCATGGTTGCCCATGCTCGAAGGTTTTGCCGCCAGCGAGGAGCGGGAGTTCGTGCTGGTGGGTGCGGGTCACCTGGGCGGCGATGACGGTCTGCTTGCGGCTCTTCGTGCAGCCGGATATCAGGTTCAGCCCTGGCACAGTGAATCTTGGAACGGAGGTGGTCTTGAGTAGCGAGCTGCTGCAGCGGGATCGCCGAGGCGCGGTGGAACTGCTGCGCATAGACATCAATCGATCCAACAGCCTCGACCGTGCTGCCATCGCGGCCATGGTGGCGGCCCTGCGTGATGCAGAGGCCAATAGTGAAAGTCAGGTGCTGCTGTTCACCGGTCGACCTGGGATCTTCTGCGCAGGACTCGATCCGGCCGCATTGGCCAGTGAAGGTGACATCCTGCGGGAGGACATGGACCATCTTTTGCGCCATTTGCTGGCCTCGCGCCTGCGGATCGTCGCCTCGGTCACCGGCCATGCCCTGGGTGCCGGTGCGGCGCTGCTGCTGGTGGCTGATGTCCGCGTCAGCGCCAAGGGCCCGTTCAAGATCGGGTTCCCGGAAGTGGGCCAGAAGCAGTCCCTGTCAGATCTCGCCATCGCCCTGGCCCGGCAACGCCTCGACCGCCGTGCCTTCGAAGGCGCCACTCTGCTCGGGCGTCTGTATGCGCCGGACGAAGCCGTGCAGGCGGGCTTCGTCGACTGGATCGAAGGCGCCGGCCGCGCCCTGAAGGCCGCCACTGCCAGCGCCGAGCAGCTCGCGCTGCTCCCGGAGGCGGCCTATGTCAGCGCCCTGGCCCAGGTCCGTAGGGATCTGCTCTGATCGGCTCCCCGCCAACAGTAACAACCTGCGAATTCCAAGGGGCGGTAGCGCTGCGCCAACGGAACTGGCGCTGTCCGGAAAGGAAGCTGCGAGCTGCCGTCCACCGTCATCTATCGCCCGCGCTGCGGGAGCTCTCCCACAGAGGCGGCGCCAGCACCTGGCCATTCGCTCGATCGAAGGTTTTCGGCGTTCGCCGCCTGCTGGGCTGGAAGGTACATGCGATTCAATGGACTTGGCGTGGCTTTGTGGGCGCCCCCATTGGGGGCGATAGACAACTCTGGCGCGGAGCTGGACCTCCCCTTTCTTGGCAGCGCCGTGTCGCTTGGGTGTACGATCTTCGGCTCAACGCCAGCGCTGCGCAGAGCACCCTTCAGACATGCTCCTGAATCTGCCCGAGCAGGGTCGCGATGCGCTGCTCCCAGGCCTCGGCAAAATGGGCGTTCCAGTCATTCCCCATTTCCGCCGCCACCGTATCGCGTACCGCCTCCAGCAGCGGCCGGTAGTGATCCGGTGACGTCCCGTACGAGCGATGATTGCTCATCTCGAAGGCGATCTGGCCGTCCTCGACCTCGCCATCCGGCGTCATCAGGAGCTCCAGCACTTCCTCCAGCATCCGCCCCTGCATGTGCGGGTCCACATGGCTCATGACTTCCCGGGCTTGGGGACAGTGGGCATAGAAGCGTTTGTAGGCATCGGCAGTGATGTCACGGCCGGACTCGGAGGCGAGTTCGAAGGACGTCAGGACAGGGTCGGCGTCGGTCATGGCGAGCAGGCTCTCCTGATGCAGGGCGCCCGAGGCGCTGGGCTGGAGCACTCCAGCGAAGGTTGCGTTCGAACTTGGCCAGCCAGAAGTCGCGATTGCGTTTCGGCGTGGTGGTGAGTCGGCAGCCCGGGTGCCGGTGCCAGAAGCAGCCGTGAACGAAGATGGCCTAGCGCCGGCTACGATTGGCTATGTCGGGAGAGCCTAGCAGATCCCGGCAACCGACGCGAAATCGCATCCCTAGCGCGTGCAGTGCGCGCCGGACGATGCGTTCCGGCCTGGTATCCCTTTGAGCGATGCCAACCATGCGGCGGGAGGTCTTGTCATCGACACACAGATGATGTTTGCGCCCGTCTCTGGACCGTGGATAGGTCCACTTCGAGTTTGATCGGGTCACCGCTTGGGCGCGCCGCCCATGGCTTCGAGGTGGTGGGCGACTGCATCGAGGAAGCCGGGCTGGAACGTCAGCTTACTGCGTTCAGTGGCCCGCAGGTAGAAGCCTGCTGTTGCACGTGGTGATAGCAGGCGGGATTGACCGGTGAGGAACGACGCAAGGCTGCTTTGCTTGCGCGGTCGCTTCGGCCACTTGGATATGGCTGCTGACAGCATGGCGGTACCGTCGTTCCAGGCGGCATCAGGCAGCGGCTCACGTGTGCTCACTTCTTGCGTGCAAGTGGGCTCTGCCTTGCCGGGGCGGGCCAGGCATTCGCCCACCCAACGCGCCACCGGCACGCTGACGGCGTTGCCGACCAAGCGCCAGCGGAAGCCGGGTTTCGCGATGCGCTCGGCGGGTTTGGTCCAGCCCTTGCGGAAGCCCTGCAGGCGTTCTGCATCCTCGATGGAGGGGGTGATGATGCGTCCGCCTGGGAGCAGCATGGCCGGTGGGGAAGGTACGCCCACCGTGGAGCCTCCCTTGAGTGTGGGGATGGCCATCCCCCCCCAGCCGAGGCCGCGGACGCCCTCGGTCCAGTAGAAGCCGCAGGCAGCTCTCGCCGTCCCACCCCCAGGGTTCGCTGCCGAAGTGGCCGGCGTCGTCGGCAAACAGGACGTCCTTGGGGTCGCCCTCCTTGGAGGCCACTAGAAGAACCCGCTGACGGCGTTGGGGCAGGCCGAAGGGGCGTGAGTCGACGACCCGGTAGGCCCAAGCGGTAGCCGAGTGCCTCGAGGCGGCTCAGCAACAGGCGAAAGCCCTGCCCACTGCCCAGGCGCAGCATGTTCGGGACATTCTCGAGGAAAAGCCAGGGCACGTCGCGTTTGCCGAGCAGTTCGAGGACGCTCCAGACGAGGCCCGACTGGGAGCCGTCGAAGCCGGCAGTCTTGCCAGCCTGGCTCAAGTCGGTACATGGAAAGCCGCCGGCGACGAGTTCGTTGCCGGCAGGAATGCCGCCAGATGCGGCGAGCACACGGACGTCTTCCACGATCTCGAGGTTGTCGGCCCTGCGGCCGAGGCGGCTGTTGCGGACGACCCGCTGGCGCAGCACTTCGCTTGCGGCAGGGTCGATTTCGCAGAGCTGGACGCAATCGTGGCCGGCTCTTTCGAGGCCGATCTCGATGCCGCCGATGCCGGCAAACAGCCCCACCGTCGCCAGCGAGATGTGAGGCGCTTCCGTCTTCTGCGACGCCCGGCGCGCAGTGGATGTAGCGATGGGCAGCTCGATCTGTTCGCGGACGCCGTCGGTCAATTCGAAATCGGTCACCGCTGGCTGCTCCTGGTGCGTGCGTAACGAAGGGTTGGCGGGCGGCATGAGTGTGCTCATGGCGCTATGGGTGACTACGGGAGGAGGTTACCGCAGCTTGGGAGGGGTTGCGTCGGGCTGACACGACCACTGGTCATATAACCAGTCTCGTTGGCGGGGTCGGCCGACGAGTGGTGGGTTTTCATCCTGGTGAAATATGCCTGCGAAGGCGCTCGCGTTTTCCTGGGGAAGCAGCAGGCTAACGGGGCCTGCGGTTGTAGGCGAGCGTGCTCGGTCCGCGCACGTGCGCGCCGCGAGCTTGCCGACCGCCAGCGGTCGGGCCTACAGAAGCCCCGCGAAATCATAGGGATACGATTTTTTTCATGAGAGGCGAACCGATTCCCAGGAATCGGGCCCTTGGCTAACCACTTCGCGGATCATCCAGCTCCGAGGCGTCGTTGCCCTCCTGGGGCGTGAGGAACAGCAGGCGGGTTCCCTCTCTAACCCGCATATCTCACCGATTCACGGCTGCGGACACGGATATACCGGCAAATCCTGCGTTGCGCCGCTGCG
>SLTB01000345.1 GCA_007130155.1 Pseudomonadales bacterium | reverse complement strand
CGTGGTCAGGCCGAACTCGTCCTTGTTGCGGTCGGGATTGAAGCGATTGGTCGAACGGGTGCCGTCGAGCTGCGGGTCGTAGGAAAACACGCCGTCCGTGTCCAGGGTCTGCTGGGTATGCTGGAGCAGCAGGTCCCAGTCGGGATTGATCAGGTAGGAGATGCTGAAGCGTCCACCGCGATACCTGGCGCTGTTGAAGTCGTCCTGAACGAAGGCACTGTTGTCGGCGCCGACCATCCTGACGGTGTCGGGGTCGAGGTCCGTTGGAAAGATTGCGTTACGCCGGATGACCTCGGCGTCGGGTGCGTAGCCACCATTGGCCGGGTCATTCTGGATATTGTCGATCCAGCCCCCCTGATTGTCGTTGTAGGCGGCGATGCGGAAAGCGAGACTCTCGTTGACCGGGATGTTGGCGTAGGCCTCCACCGAGTTGCTCATCTCGCCGCCCTGGGTGCTGGAGATGCTGGTGTCGAAGCCGGCCGCGAAGCCGCTGTGATCAGGCTTGGCCGTGATGAGTCTGACCGTGCCCGCCTGGGAGCTGGTTCCGAAGAGCGTGCCCTGGGGTCCGGGCAGCACTTCGATACGCTCGAGGTCGGTGGCGTAGATGTCGAGATTGCGGCCGCCGAAGGACACCGGCTGTTCGTCGAGATAAAGCGCCACCTGCGGAGACGAGCCCTGCACCGTGGAGATGGAGACGATGGACTGCTCGGTGGTGGCGCCGCGAATGAAAATTTCGCTCTGGCCGGGGGCGGTACCCTGCTGGCTCACGTTGGGCAGATAGCGGATGTAGTCATCGAAGTTGCTGATGCGGAAGTCCTTCAACGATTCGGCTGCCAGGGCGTTCACCGCGACCGGAATGTCCTGCATGGATTCGGGCCGTTTGGTGGCGGTGACAACGATTTCATCGAGCTGCGCATGAGCGCCGCCGCTGACGAAGCTGGCCGCCAGAGCAGTGGCGATGGCTGTCCGCATGGGATGGCGCTGGAAGAGGTTTCTGGTGAGCATTGGGCTGGTTTGGCCGTCGTTTCCGTGACGTCCGATCGTCATCGATATCCCCCTGGATCGAGCAAATGGCTCTTTCACCATAGGAGGCGTAGGCAGGATTTGTCAAGGAAGTGTAAAAATGGAATGCGTTTTTTCAATTGAAAAATAGTGTTTTCATCGGTTTTTATAGCGTTTTTTAGCTCAAAAACCGCAGTGTTTTCTTCGCAATGTATGGATTTTCCTGGATTCAGCGTTTTTCGGCATCACTTTCAAGCGCGTCTGGATGCAGATTGAGTGCCTGCGTCCTTGGTGGGGTTTGTGCGTGGCTTGAAGTCGAAGGCTTTCGTGCGGCCCGACAGGGGAAGGTCGGACTCGCGAAGAAGCGCTGCCAGTTCCAAACAGGCCCGGCTCGTCCTTCGCAGGCCACCGCCGTGCTGCAGTTCGGCCAGCAGCAGGCGGACGTCATCTTTGAAGTCGAAGTGGGCCGCCGTCAGGGCCTCGAAGAAAGTGCTTTCGTCCCGGGTTAGTGTGCGTGCATCCGGGCAGCTCATATGCAGGGGGCGGCGTGCACTCATGGCCCAGTGGGCAAACAGGGTCTCGGCTGCCGCGGCAACGCGCTCGCCCTTTGGGAGCTGGATGAGCGTGTAGAGCACGAAGTGGGGCAGGTCTTCGCGGCGACGTTGGGCCCGCACCGCATGCCGCCAGCTCCAGAGCAGCAGTCGGCCCGCCAGGGCGAGTTCGCAGGTGTGTTGGTGCATCACAGTCTCCAGATTCCTGCCCAATCCTAAATGAGAATTATTCTCAATATCAAGAATCTTGTCGCGCCGCCGTGGCAGGCGAGCCGGACGTGTCCTGTGTCATGCTTCAGGGGGTCTGGGCGTAGCTCAGCCTGGTAGAGCACGGGCTTTGGGTGCCCGGGGTCGCAGGTTCGAATCCTGCCGCCCAGACCAGGTCACTCAGGGTGCATACCGGAGACGTGCTGCGGTTCTTCGGCCTCGACCTTCTCCATGCAGCTTGGACAGACGCCGTGGGTGAGCATCATGTCTGCATTCTTCTCCAGGTAAGTCTCAAGACGCTTCCAGATGCCCGCATCGTCGCGAATGCTCTTACACCAGGCGCAGATGGGGATGCTCGAACGCAGCAGATGAATTTCGCGCAGGGCATCGTAGCGTGCCCTGAGCGTGTGCTCGGTGCCCCTGGCGGCGGCAAATCCCATGATATTGACAAAGGCCAGAGTCAGCAGCAGGAGAATGGTTCCAGCCTCATCGAGGCCCTGGTGGTAGAGGTAGTCGAATGCCGAGCTGCTCGCCAGCACGAGGCCAATCGAGGCTCTGAGGATCAAGGGTTGGTGAAGCAGATAGACGGCCAGAATGGCAAGGCAGTCGACTGCCAGATGACCAGGTGGCGTAGTAAGGCCGTGCCCAAGGAGAAAGCGCACGGTGATGAATACGCAGTAGCCCATTGCACCTGCGCTGATCCAGGCCATGACTCGCTTCGGTGGAGCCCCGCGCAGCAGGCCGACCAACGCCAGAACGAAGCAGGTGATGAAAAAGCCTCTGCCTAGCAGGTAGAGCGCACGGGTGCCCGGGTCGAAGCGGAGGTCGGTGGCCGCGAAGATCAAGGTCACCGCGACGGCCGCGATGAGGACGTTGCGAATCAGGATCAACTGCTCGTTGAAGGCCCACTCGGTGTAGTCCTGACGGTTCGCCGCCTCCGCTGCGTCGCGATGAGAACTGGCGTAACCGGGTGATGGTGTCCCATGCATCAGATCGTTCCTCGTGCTCGGTTCTGGCGCTCAGGAGTCCAGCCTGACTGGAGCGATGCAGCATGGTTGTTTTGGGCCTCGGCTCGGGTTCAACCACCCTTGTGGGCCGTCGAAGCGGAAATGCAGCAGGACGACCAGCACGCTGGACGGAACGACCGATGTCAGCAGCAGGTCTGTGTGCTGGCCTTCCTATTCCAGCCGCCAGTGAGGCCATGACAGTTCATGGGCTTGCTGGCCGGCGCTTGCGGGACCGTCGCTGCGGCGGCAATCACCGCGCAGATGCCCCGTCATGGACACTGACCATGGATTAACCTGCCCCGTTCGAAGGAACGCTTGAGAGTCGTCAATCAGTGTCGGTGTCCTGTGACGCAGATGCCTTGATCTCGGTCAAGATGTCGCCAGCGATCTGGCGTGCCGAATCAACCCGCCTTCTCCAGGATGTGGATGCCGCAGGCGGAACCGAGACCGATAACGTGAGTGAGGCCGATTCTCGCGCCAAGTACCTGACGTTTGCCGGCCTCTCCCCGAAGGTGGGTCGTGATCTCGTAGATGTTGGCGATACCGGTGGCGCCCAGCGGATGGCCCTTGGACAACAGGCCGCCGGAGACGTTGACCGGTGTCCTGCCGCCGAGTGAGGCATGGCCTTCGTCGATGAAGCGCCCGGCCTCGCTTTCCGGGCAGAGTCCCAGATTCCCGTAGTGAAGAATTTCGGCGGTGGCGAAGCAGTCATGCAGTTCCACCAGATCGAGATCTTCCGGACCGATGCCGGCCTGCTCATAAGCCTGCCTGGCGGCCAGCCGAGTGCAGGAATTGACGTCCGGCATCACCAGATCCCGCTCCTGCCAGGGATCGGAAGTCAGTACGGATGCCCGCACTTTCACAGCCCGCTTCATCAGGCCGAGCTCCTTCACCTTACGCTCGCTGCACAGCACCGCGGCGGCAGCGCCGTCCACGTTCACGGAACACATCAGCTTGGTGTTCGGGTAGCTGATCATCTCCGCGTTCATAACGGCTTCCAGAGGTGTCTCGATCTGGTACATGGCCTTGGGATTCAGGGTCGAGTGATGATGATTTTTCACTGAGACCCGGGCGAACTGCTCGAAGGTCGTGCCGTGGTTGCGGGCATGCTCCATGCCCGCCTCGGCGAACACGGTGGGCATGGTGACGCCACCGAGCAGGCCCTCCTTGGGAATACCTCCGCTGCCGCCACCGCCACCGAGCAGGCCCTTGCCCATCTGTTCCACGCCTACGGCGAGTACCAGGTCGTGGACGCCCGCCTTGATCGACATCCAGGCCTCCCGAAAGGCGGTGGCTCCGGTGGCACAGGCATTGGCGCAGTTCACCACGGGTATGCCGGTCTGACCGATCTGCTGCAGGATGCGCTGGCCCACCATGGCGTTGGCCTGATACAGGTTGCCGCAGTACAGCGCCTGCATGTCCGGTATCCCGAGTCCCGCGTCGTCCAGCGCCATCAGGGCTGCCTCGGCGCCGAGGTCCGGCACGCTGCGATGGGGAAAGCGGCCGAACTTGAGCATGTCGACGCCGATTACGTAAACACCACTGCTGCTCATGACGGCTTACCCCCTTGGCACGAAAAAATAGGACAGATAGCTGTTGCCGTTCTTGTCCTTGCGGCCGAGGGCGTCGCGGAAGACGACTTTGACCGGCATGCCGAATTTGATGTGGTTCGGGTCCGGCTCAACGTCCATCAGATTGCCCTTGATGGTGCCCCCACCGTCGAGATCCACTACCGCGGAGACGAAGGGAACGTCCACGCCGGGGAAGGAGCGGTGAACGATGGCGTAGGTGTACAGGGTGCCGGTATCGGCGAGCCTAATGGTTTCCATCTGATCGCGCTCGGCGCAACGGGAACAGACATCCCGCTGGCCCAGATACACGGCACCGCAGGCACCGCACTTCGAACCCTCGAGGTAGGGGGCGCCGTCGGCAGGAATCTTGAGATGATCGACCACCGGCAGGGGGCCGGCCTCGGCGCTGCTCATGGGCTGCTCTCCTCCACCAGATGCAGCAGCATTATCGGGCTCGGCTGCTGTCACCACAATGCGGGGATGAGCCTGCGGATCTTCCCTGCCCGGCGCTGCGATCCCCGTGGGAGCGGCTTCAGAGGG
>SLTB01000061.1 GCA_007130155.1 Pseudomonadales bacterium | reverse complement strand
CTCTGAACCATGTTGATGCGCTCACCCTGGAAGCGTTCGATGGTGCTGGCCGCGGGTTCGAGCTGCATGCGGGCCAGTTGCTCCAGCGGGATACCGGTGTAGCCGCCGCCGGGTCCGTTGGAGGCGACGATGGGAAGGCTTGCGAGGTTGGAAGGACTGCTGCGGGAACCCTCGGCGTAGCGGACGGTGACCGGCAGCTCGTGAATGCCTTCCATGATGAAACCGGCCGGATGGCCGCTCAAGCTGGTGTTGAGCTGGGCCGGCAATTCCGCCAGCACCAGCCCGGCCTGGGCGGCACGGTTTTCATCGGGATACACCGCCAGCTTGGGCTCGGCCCGGTCCAGGGTCGAACTGGTGTAGGTCACGCCTTCGGTGTCCGCCATCAGAGAACGCAGTTGCTCCCCGAGGGCGCGCAGGACGGCAAGGTCTTCACCGACCACGCGCACCTCGATGGGGGCATCGAAGGGCGGGCCCTGTTCGAAGGGCAGCGCCAGTACCCGGGCGTTGGGGAACTCGCGGCTGAGTCGCTGCTGCAGCTCGGGCAGCAACTCGAGGGTGGCGCGGGCGGAGCGGGTGCCGATGAAGCCACCGGCGAAGCTGGCCACGCCGTCGTTGTTGCCGATGGTGTTGTAGAAGACCCGGGGTGCGCTCTCGCCCAAGAAGAAGGCATCGCTCTCGATGGCGTCGTACTCGTAGAGGATTTCCCGCAGCCGCTCCACGTTGCGCCGGGTCTCGCCGATGGAGGCTTCCGCCGGCAGGGTCATCTGAATCTGGAACTGGTCCCGGTCCACCGGCGGGAAGAACTGCAGGGTCAACGTACTGGCCATGACGAAGCCGATGAGGGGCAGCGCGAGCCCGACGCCGATGCCGAGCAGCGGGCGCTTTAAGACCGCGTCGAGGCTGGCCGCGTAGGCGTCGCGCAGCCCGGCATGGCTGAAGCCGCTGACCCACCAGCGCTGCCTCGTGCCTGACTCGGCTGCCGGCAGGGGAAAGCGCCGCTCCATGTAGCCGGCGATGGCCGGGACGATGGTCATGGCCAGAAGGAACGAGCTGCTCACGGACAGCACCACGGAGATGGCGATGGCGCCGGTGAATTCGCCGGTGGCGCCGGGTGAGAAAGCCACCGGCAGGAAGGCGAAGACGGTGGTGGCGGTAGAGGCCGCCAGCGGAATGAACAGGCGTTTGACGCTGTTGCCGATGGCCTCGGCGATGACCATGCCGCGGCGGCGCCGCAGCTTGTACTCCTCCACCACCACGATGGCATTGTCGATGAGCAGGCCGAGCGCAATGATCAGACCGGTGACCGACATCTGGTGCAGGGGAATGTTCAGGAACATCAGGCCTGAGAGCACCATGGCCATGGACAGGGGCAGGGCGACGCCTACGGTGATGGCAGAGCGCACCCCCATGAAGAACAGCAGCAGACCCATGATCAGCAGCAGGGCCGTCGCCAGGTTCAGACTCAGCTCTGCCAGCCTGCCGCTGGTGTAGACGTTCTGATCGAAGATGACCTCGAGGCTGATCTGTGGCGGCAGGGTGTCGCGGTAGCGATCGATGACGGCGCGGGCATGGGCCACCCAGAAGTCGATGCGCTGGTCGGGCTCCATCACCACGCCGATGATCACGGCCCGCTTGCCCTGGTGGAAGGCCATGGTCGGGGCCGGATCGCGATTGGCCTTGCGGACGTCGGCGATGTCGCCCACCCGCAGGACTTCGCCGGTGGCGAGGCGTTGCACGGGAATGCCGGCAATGCGTTCGGTGGAGTCGAGTTCGCCCATGACCTCCACCAGCAGTTCACTGTCGCGCCCCTGCAGGCGTCCTGCGGGCGTGCGGGTGTCCGCAGCAGCGATGCGGTCGGCGAGCCGTTCGGCGGTGAGGTCGGCGGCGGCCAGGGCATGGGCATCCACATGAATGCGCACCTCTTCCACCGCCTGCCCGTAGAGCGTGGTCTCGCGGGTTCCGCCGACGTTGGCGAGGCGGGTTTCCAGATCCCGGGCGAGGCGGGTGAGCATGCCGAGCTGGGCTTCGCCGGCGCCTTCCCAGGTGAAGGCCACCACCAGGGTCGAGGCGATGGGTTCGCGCACTTCCAGGGTGGGCCGGCCCGCGCCCACCGGCAGGTCGGCTTCGGTCTCCGCCAGCTTGTCCCGGATCTCGCTCCAGACGATGTCGGCCGTGTCCGGGCCGACTTTGTCGGCGAGCTGAATGATGATGATCGAACGTCCGGCGCGGGACATGGAGCGCAGCTCGCGGATCTCGGAGATCTCGCGCAGTTTGCCTTCGAGCTTTTCGGTGACCAGGGCCTCGACCCGGGCGGCGGTGGCGCCCGGCAGCACCGTCTCCACCTGGGCGAAGCGCCGGGTCATGGTGGGGTCTTCCTGTCGCGCCAGGGTCTGCAGGGCGGCCAGACCGGCCACCAGGATGAAGCCGATGGCCAGCAGCGTCAGGCGGGGGTTGCGATAGAAGAGATCGCTCAGCGCGGAACCTTTGATGGCACCGCTCATGGCGTCACCTGGGCGAGGCTGGTTACCATCGACACCACGGTTTGTCCGGGAACGACGCGCTGGGAACCGGTGGCCACCACCTTGTCACCGTCGGCCAGGGTGCCGCGGACGAAGACCCGATGGCCGTCGCTGTGCAGCACTTCCACCAAGCGGCGCTCGATGGTTTCGCGACTGCCGTCGGGGATGACCACGAACAGCGACCACAATCCCCGCTGGGCTTCGCTCAAGGCTGACAGCGGCAGCCAGAAACCCGGTTCGGTAATGGTCCGGTCCAGGGTCAGTTCGATGAGGCTGCCGGCGGCGGCGGGATGGCCGTGGTCCTCGAGTTCGAACAGAGCCGTCAGGGTCCGGGTACGCCCATCCACTTCGGGCAGCACGTGCAGCAGGGTGCCTTCGAGCATCTGATCACCGCTGCGGAAGGGGTAGGAGCGGCCGGGATGAAGGGTTGCCGCCACATCCAAGGGCAGGCCGATGCGCGCCTCCCGCCGACCGGCCTCGACGATGCGCAGCACGGCCTGACCGGGGACCAGCATGGCCCCTTCGTCGGCATGGCGGGTCTGAATCCGGGCCGGGTAGGGGGCATGGATCCGGCTGCGCTCGAGGTCCACGTCGGCGGCGCGCAGGCTGGCGCGGGCACGGGTCAGATCGGCTTGGGCGACAGCGAGCTGGGCCTCTCGGGCCGCCAGATCGAGGCGCACTTCATCGAAGCGCTGGGCCGAGGTGTGACCCTTGTTCAGCAGGTCCCGGTGCCTGCGGGTGGTTTCCGTGGCCAGTTCCACCGCCGCCGCGGCCACCTGCAGATTCGCCTCGGCATGCCGCAGGCTGGCGGCGGCCTTATCGCGGACGGCGCGCAAGGGCTCCGGGTCGAGTTCTGCGAGCAGTTGTCCCGTGCTGACCGTATCGCCTTCCTGGACGTGGACCTTGAGGACTTCGCCGGCATGGCGAAAGCCGAGGGTGGAGACGCGCCCGGCCCTGACCTCGCCGCCATAGACCCGATCGACCTGATAGCCGGCTTCGAGATTGGCCTGAGTGACGCTGACGCTGAGCTGAGCTTCGGCACTGGGCATGCAGAGGGTGCCGATCAGCAGCAGGACGTTGGCGGCGAGGAAGAAGGGCAGCAGGCGTCTTGTGTGCAGCAGGCGATTGATGGCACCGAATTTGTCGCCAGCATGGATGATCATGATTCGGCCTCCCGCTAACGCCTGTCCGCTATGTATGCATCGCTCACATGTGGCATTCTGAATATCCATGTTTGCAGTGTCAACATCTTTGTGTGACCATTCGTCGCAGCCAGCCGGGGACTGGTCGCAGATACACAGCACAGACTGTTCGCTGCCCCCCCCCCTTTCGGAGAGAGACGTGAACGCCAGCCAGCACGGTGACGACGGCCGGTCCTATCACCATGGGGACCTGCGCAAGACCCTGCTCGAGACCTGCTGTGCCCACATTGCCAGCCAGGGTACGGAAGGACTCAGTCTGCGTGCGCTGGCGCGGGAGGCGGGCGTATCCCCCACGGCACCCTATCGGCACTTCGACAGTCGCCACGCCCTGCTCGCGGCACTGGCGACCGAAGGTTTCGAGGAGCTGGCGGCCAGCATGCGGGCGGTGGCCCTGGACGACCCGCTGCAGGCCTTTTTCGATTGCGCACTCAGCTACATCCGCTATGCCGCGAGCCATCCAGTGAAGTACCACCTGATGTTCGGTGACGTGATTGGCGACTTTTCCGGACACGAGGAACTGACTGCGGCGGCGTGGGACTGCTATGCCCGGCTGGAGCAGGTGCTGCAGGTGGGGCTGGACTCCGGTGACCTGCGGCCCGACAACCTGGAGGAACTTTGCGGGACGGTCTGGGCCTTGGTACATGGGATGGCGGGGTTGACGATCTCAGCCCAGGCCAAGGCGACCGCCAAACCCATCGAGGACATCATGCAGGTGCCGCCGCTGCGCGCCCAGCAGGCTGTGGCGTCGGCTCCCGAGGGGGCGGTGCTGCGCCTGATGGAAGGGCTGGTGGCGGATCCGTCCCGATTGAAAGGGATCAGACAGTAGGGCCCCGGCCCTGCGGACGGCGGGTTCGGAACAGGCTTGCGTTTTGCAACCTGGGATGGATGCCACAGACGGAGTCGCCCACTGGTGGCAGAATGCCACGTTCCGCGCAGCCGTCCGCCTGCGCGCCCTGCTACTGGGGAGATACTGATGTCCTTGTCCCTACTTTCGCCCCTGGTCCGGAAGGAAGCCCGTTCAGGTCACGCCATCGCTCCGGACACCACCGGTATGAACTTCTACGCGGCGGATCAAAGCCTGCGCGACCTGCTGGACGTCTACGTGCCGGCGGAACTCAGTGCCCAGCTGCTGCCGCATCTGGAGCGCCTCGGTGGACTGGCGGCCAACGAACTCGATGTGCTCGCGCGGCAGGCCGACCGCCATCCTCCGCAGCTGCATGCCCGGGATCGCTTCGGAGGGGACATTCAGAGCGTCGAGTTTCATCCCGCCTACCGGGAGCTCGAGCGCTACGCCTTTGGCGAATTCGGTCTTCACGCCATGAGCCACCGCCCGGGCGTGCTCGGCTGCACCCGGCCGCTGCCCATGGTGGCCAAGCATGCCTTTACGTTCCTGTTCAATCAGGCTGAGTTCGGCCTCGGCTGCCCGATCAACGTCACGGACTCCGCCGCCTACCTGATCCGCCGCTTCGGCAGCCCGGAGCTGCGCAAGCGGCTGCTCGATCGCATGCTCACCCAGGATATGGACCGGCACTGGCAGGGTGCCCAGTTCATGACCGAGAAGGAGGGTGGCTCGGATGTGGGAGCGGCCACCACGATGGCGCGGCGGGTGGACGGGTCCTGGCAGCTGCACGGTGAGAAGTGGTTCTGTTCCAACGTCTCTGCGGACGTGATGACCTTGCTGGCCCGACCGGAAGGGGCGCCCGAGGGCAGCGCAGGTCTGGCCCTGTTCGTCATGCCCCGGCTGCTCGACGATGGAACCCCGAATCGCTATCGCATCGTGCGCCTGAAGGACAAGCTTGGCACGCGTTCCATGGCCAGCGGCGAGATCGTTCTCGAAGGCGCCCTGGCCTGGCCCCTGGGGGAGCTCGATCGGGGCTTTGCCCAGATGATGGAGATGGTCAATCACTCGCGGCTGTCCAACGGCGTGAAGTCGGCGGCGCTCATGCGCCGGGCCGTGCACGATGCGGCCACCGTACTGCACTACCGCAGGGCCTTCGGCAAGCCGCTGGATCAACTGCCGCTGGCGCGGCGGCAGATGCTGAAACTCATGGTGCCCTCGGAACAGGCCCTGTCCATGTGGCTGTTCACCGCCGATGCCCTCGATCGTGCCGAGGGCGGTCCGGGCCGCCGGCGTCTCGATCCGGTTGTGGCGGACGTGGTACGGCTGGCCACTCCGGTGCTCAAGTTCCGCAGCACCCGGGATGCCCGCAAGGTCACGGCGGATGCCATGGAAATGCGCGGCGGTTGCGGCTATGTGGAGGACTTCGTCAACCCGCGCCTGGTTCGCGACGCCCACCTCGGATCGATCTGGGAAGGGACGTCGAACATCGTGGCGCTGGATGCCATCCAGCGGGCCGTGGGCCGCAAGGGCTGCGCCGCCGCCTTTGCCGCTGACCTGCATGGTCGGCTGGACGAGGCCATCACCGTTCCTGTGGCGCTGCGCGACGAGTGCCGGACCATCGTCGATGGCGCGGTGCGGGTCGCCGAGCGGGCTGCAGCAGACCCGGACCGAGAGAGCCAGGTCCGGCAGGCGACCAGTCTGCTGTATCAGGCCGCCAGCGCCGCGCTGATGACCTGGGAAGGGGGGCGCATCCACGCCCTGCGCGGTGATGCGCGCCGGCTCCTGCTGGCGCGGCAGGTCATCGACCACGGCATCCGGCCCCGTGATCCTCTGAATCCGCCGGATCCAGCCCGTGACGAGGCCATCACCGCCACGCTGCTGGATCCACGACCGGTGGCCATGAGTACGGCGCTCGATCTGCAGCCCTGACGGGCCGGGACCCGATCAGAAGCGCATGTTGCGTGGCGCAAGGATTTCCACCCAGTAGCCGTCCGGGTCCCTGATGAACGCCAGGCCCTTCATGCGCCCCTCGTCGGGGTGCTTGACGAAGGTTACGCCGAGAGACTCGAAGCGCTTGCAGGCGGCATAGACGTCCGGAACGGCGATACCGATGTGACCGAAGCCACGGGGATCGCTGTTGCCGTCGTGGTAGGCCTGCTCAGAATCCTTCTCCGTACCCCAGTTGTGGGTCAGTTCCAGCAGGGCCCGCTGGCTGAACAGCCACTCGGAGCGTTCAGAGTCGTCCTCGGGCATGGCCGCAATTTCTGAATCCGAGAGCAGGCCGAGGAAGTAGAGCGAGAACTCGGCTTCCGGAAAGTCGAGCTTGCGAATCAGGGTCATGCCGAGAATGCGGGTATAGAAATCCAGGGACCGCTCGGGATCCTTGATTCGCAGCATGGTCTGGTTGAACACGAAATCACGGGTCGAGGCATCCTGCTCGGCGCAGACGCCGGGTGCGGTTTCGCCGTGCCTGGTCATGGTGTCTCCTTGCCTGCTAACGGTGGGGCTAAGGTAACATCGCGAGGGTCGAGGGGGGGGCAGGCTTGCCGGCGAGCCAGCGCATCCGACCATGCCGAGCGTGCGGCTGGCCTTCGGGCTATGCTGGCGGCCTCATGCACCCAAGGAGGAGAGGATCATGCGGCTGACAGAAGCCCGGATACCGGCGTTGAGTCGGGAAGAATGGAATGCGGACGCCAAGGAGATCATGGCCAAGTTCGGCGCCAGTGAACCGCTCAACATCTTCAAGACGCTGTGCAACCACCCTGAACTGCTGCGCCGCTGGCTGGTGTTCGCCAACCACATTCTGGGCAAATCGACTCTGCCGCCGCGGGAGCGCGAGATCCTGATCCTGCGCATCGGCTGGCTGTGCCGGGCCGGCTACGAATGGGGGCAGCACGTCCTGATCGGACGTGACTGCGGGCTCACGGACACCGAAATCCAGCGCATCAAGGCTGGAGCTGCCGCCGAGGGTTGGAGTGCCGCTGACCGGGCGCTGATCGAGGCGGTGGACGAACTGCACGCAGATGCGCACGTCAGCGATGCTACCTGGGCCAGGCTGGCTGAAACCTGGTCCACCCAGCAGTTGATGGACGTCGTGTTTACCGTGGGGCAATACAACATGGTGAGCATGGTACTCAACAGCTTCGGGGTTCAGCCGGATCCCGACCTGCCGCGGCTGGAAGACTGAGACGGATGCACACTGCTGGCTTTCAAAACGGGTCATTGTTGCGATGCAGCATAGCCCGCTCCGGGGCAGGCTACCGTGGGGCTGTCCTGATTCAGAACGCTCCGTTGCGCCGCGCTCGGCGGCGTGACGGGCGACTTGCGCTGAAGGTGGGCGGGTGGTTCAATCGAGGGTCGTTACCAAGAGTAACGTTCACCTGACGTGACACTGTGACGTAGCTGCTGTGAAGGATCAGGGTGGCGTAGCAGCGAGTGTGACGGAACAGCGAGAGGTCCAGTTATGCGGCGTTGGGTCAATTGCTCCATTGCGACCATTCTGGCAGTACTGATGCTCGTCCACATTGGCGATCCTCAGGGGTGGCTTTGGATGGGCATCTATGGCGCTGGCATCACCCTCTCATTGACCATCTGCAAAGCCCACCTCCACCTCTGGACCCTCCGCATTCTCGCTGTCGCTGCCACTATCATACTTTTCGTTTTCGCTTTCGGTTTCTTCTCCCGCGCACCTCACCTTGGCCCCGAGTGGTATCAGACGGACGGTAATGCCCGTCCACTGGCCCTGCTGGCTGCGACGTTCTGTATGCTCGCTGTGGTATCCGCCTACACCTGTCGGATGAAAGGCGCCCAGGACGAAGAGAGCCACGCTCACCCCCGCGCTTCGTCCTGATCCGGTGCAGGAATCCTGCGTTGCCGCTTCAGCCACGCTGGCCTGCAGGGCCGGACGGAGCCGGCCGACCGTTCCTTTCGTGACAGCCCCGAAACCGTTGCCGGCCCGCTACAGAACCCTTGCCTGAATCAAAGTCATGGGTTTGACGTCGGACCCCCTTGGACCCGGCGCAGCGCGGGCAGGCACTCACTCATGTAGGCCTCCAGGGCCCCCTGGTTCCAGGGTGCCCGCAGGGCGATGTTGACATCGGTGGCCCCGGCATCCAGGTAGGCCTGGATGGTCGCTCTTGCGGTATCCGGGGTACCCACCAGCGCACCGTCCCGCACCCGGGTCACCATGGGCCCCCAATCCTGCTCCATGCGCCGGGTTTCGCGCTCTGCGTCCCGCGCATCCAGCCCGAGGTGGAAACTCAGGTTGATTCCGCGCCGGATGGTGGCCGGATCGCGGTCTTCCAGTGCGCACCAATGGTCTAGGACGCCAGACAGCCTCGAAAACTCTGCCGGAGGCACGTAGGCTGCGTTCCAGCCGTCCGCGTGGCGTGCGACCAGGCGCAGGGTACGCTTTTCGCCCACGCCGCCGATCCAGATGGGCAGGCGCTGTTGGACGGGGCGGGGAAGGCAACTGGCATTTTCGGCGCGGTAGTGATCACCGTTGAAGGTGGTGCGCTCTTCGTTGAGCATGCTGCGAATCAGGGTGGCAGCTTCGTCGAGCAACTCGAGGCGGGTGCCCAGGGCAGGGAAGTCATAGCCATAGGCCGTGGCCTCCCAGTGGTGCCAACCGGCGCCCAGGCCGAGTTCAAAGCGGCCACCACTGATATGGTCCAGGGTCGTCGCGGCCTTGGCCAGCAGCGCAGGGTTGCGGTAG
Source organism: Pseudomonadales bacterium (assembly GCA_007130155.1). Taxonomy (GTDB): domain Bacteria; phylum Pseudomonadota; class Gammaproteobacteria; order Pseudomonadales; family Azotimanducaceae; genus SLTB01. The sequence goes on along the minus strand of SLTB01000061.1, from coordinate 7,904 downwards.
CCCACATAGAAGACCAGGCAGCCGATGCGGGCGTGGCGGGTCTCCGCGGCCAGGGCGCCGAGGATACTCAGTGCCTCGAAGTGGGGTTGCGTCCCGCCCGCAGGGGGCGCTTCGTAGAAGTGGTCCCAGGCGGAGATCCAGTCCATGCCGGCGTCGTCCAGCGCCCGCCAGGTGGCGCGGAGCGTGGCATAGTCCAAGTTCTGCTGACCGAGGTGGGCACCGAAGCGGATGGCAGGCATGGTGGCGACTCCTGGCTGAAAGAGTCACCAGGATAACGGCCTGCACTCACAGCGCTATACTCGAAGGTCCAATAGGAGAGTGATGGCATGAAGACCGATCAGAAGCTGACCAATCACGAGATCACCATCTGTCTGCAGGGAGGAGCTGTGCTCGGTCCCTTCAAGGCCACTTGGTCGAAGGATATGCCCAGCGACGTGCGGCAGTTGACCAAGGATTACGATGGCTTTCTGCAGGGCAGTCCACAGGTTCGGTTCAAGTACCACCTGCATGACCCGCATGCCCATGTGGCGCATACGCTGTTCCTGAATTTTGCCAATGTTACCGGTATCTACGATCATGTAGATCTCAGGGAGCACGATTGAAAGGTTCACCAGCCTGCACTGAGATCGGCGGGGGCTGTCCTGAAATGTGAAGGTGGCCACAAAAAAGACTGGCCTGACTGATTTTTCTTGACGCTTTATTGTGCGTTGCGTCATCATTACTTGGTGAGCCGCGTGAAATGAGACGACGGTGATGGAACTTTTTAAGCAAGCTCTTCTCTAAGGTACAAGAAGGTTAGCAGTACCCCCGGCGACATCTCCCCTCCCCTCCCCAATCCCTTGTCGCCGGGGGATTTTTTTTCCACCTCTCTCTTCCTCGATCTCACTGGAACAGTGACATCCCGGTTCGCCGGCGTATGCCGTTGATCGGGGTACATCTGATCGCCCATCGCAAACAGCCCTGGAGTCAGGTCGAGCCGCGTCAGGCTGCGCCCCGCAGGCCGCGGCGAAGATTGCGCAGCGAGCGCCAGAGAATGCGGCGCAGGAATCTCAGCCAAGGCATGACGGTCTCGCGCAGGCGCTGAGGAATGGCCAGCATGGCGGGTGTGGCCACCAGCGTCAGCAGGGTGGCAAAAGTCAGACCGGCGACGATGCTCTGGGCCAGCGGTACCCAGAATTGGGCGGTACGGCCTCCGAAGGTGACGTCGCGGGCTATCAGATCGATGCTCAGATGGTTCGCAATAGGCAGCAGGCCGAATACCGTCGTAACGGTGGTCAGAAGAACCGGACGCAGGCGCTGGGCGCCTGTTCGCACGATCAGCGTGATGTCGTCCAGATCCGGCCGCTCCCGCCGCAAGCCGTTGAACGTGTCGATCAGCACGATGTTGTTGTTCACGACGATTCCTGCCAGTGCCACGATCGCGACGCCGGTGAGGATGGCGCTGAAGGGGGACCCTGTGATCAGCAGGCCAATGAGGACGCCCGCGGTGGACATGACTACGGCGAACAGAATCAGCGTGGCCTGATAGAAACTGTTGAACTGGGTCACGAGCAGCACGAACATCAGCAGCAGCGACAAGAGGAAGGCGAGCCCAACGAAGGCCATGGCGTCTTCCTGCTCCTCGTTGGCCCCGCGGAACTGGATGCGCAGGCTCGGATCGATGGTTTGGGTGTCGAGCCAGGCCTGGATTTCCCGTACCTTCTCGTCTGCAAGTACACCTGGGGCCACGTTGGCGCGCAGGTACTCGACGCGGATGCCGTCCACGCGCTGGATCGTATCCACATTGGGAACGGTGGTCTGGGTCACGAAGCTGGACAGGGGCACTGCACCCTGCGGCGTGGGGATGCGCAGTGCCTCGAGCATCGACAGCCCGCGGTACTCGTCGGGGAAGCGGACGCGGATGTCCACTTCCTTTTCAGCGTCGAAGGGTCGGTATTCCGCGATTTTAAGTCCGCCGGTGACCATCTGCACCACGGTGCCGACGGTGGTGACGTTGGCCCCAAAGGTGGCGGCTCGACTTCGATCCACGTCCAGCTTCCACTCGAGACCGGGTTGTGAGCGGGTATCGGCAAGATCGCGCAACCCATCGACGTTGTTTTCGACCCACTCCCTTACCCATTTGACGGCAGGTTCCAGGATGTCGCCGTTGCGTGATGCAAACTCGAGCTGGATGGGCTTGCCAACCGGGGGGCCGCCCTCGAAGGGCTGGATCTCGATCTCGACACCGGCAAGGTTTGCGGTGCGTTCACGAATCACCTCGAGAATCTCTGTGCCGGACATCCTTCGGTCTTTCTGCTCATGCATTTCGATGAAGATCGAACCGATCTCATCGAGGATGACGTTGAATCCACGGAACCCGGAACCGCCCGGTGGATTGGTGCGGGTGTTGATCGCCTTGATACCTGGGACCTGCACGACTTCGTTCTCGATCTCCAGCACCAGGGCCTGGACTTCATCGACGCTCAGATTGCCCTGGGCCTTGATCGTGATGCGGGCGAAGATTGGATCCATGTCGTTGAAGAAGATAAAACCGCGGCCGTAATGGCCGTAAGCGGTGAAAGATCCCCATAGCACCAGCAACGTCAACGCCAGGACGGCAAAAGGCCAGCGGGCGGCGACGTCCAGGAAGCGCGCGTAGGCGCCGGTAGCGTTGCGCAGGGTGCGGGGGTCGCCGTTCTCGAGAATGTTGAGTTCTTCCAGCGCCCGGGCATCGGGAGCACCGACCTTGCCGATCAGTGCGCCGAGTGCCGGTCCGAAGAAAAGGGCATACAGCAGCGAGCCGATCAGCACGCAGAATACGGTGACGGGCAGGTAGAGCATGAATTTGCCTGAGATCCCTGGCCAGAATATCAGGGGCAGGAAGGCAGCAAGGGTGGTGGCGGTGGAAGCCGTCACCGGCCAGAACATGCGCTTGGCGGCCAGCGAGTAGGCGTCCCGGCGGTGCAGGCCCTCTGCCATCTTGCGGTCGGCAAACTCGGTGACGACGATGGCGCCGTCGATGAGCATGCCGAGCCCGAGCAGCATGCCGAACATCACCATGAAGTTGAACGAGTAGCCAAAGCCGTTGAGCAGGGTCACTGCGAACAGAAATGAGGTGGGGATGGCGAGCCCCACCAGCAGACCGCTGCGCAGCCCGAGAGCCGCCACTACGATGGTCATGACCAGGGCCAGGGCGGTGACAATGTTGCCGGTCAGCTCGTCCACCTGCTGCTGGGAATCTGGCGCCTGATCCTGGGTATATAAGACCTGGATGCCGGCGGGAAAGGTGTCGCGCAGTTCGTCGATCAGGAGGCGGGTCTGCGCGACGGTGTCGATGAGGTTGGCGTCGACCCGCTTGCTCACTTCCAGGGAAATGGCGGGTATGCCATTAACCCTTGCGTAGCTGGTGCGGTCGCGGAAGGTGCGGCGGATGCTGGCGACGTCGATCAGAGTGACCACCGTGTCGCCGTCGGTCTTTACCGGGATGCCGAACAGGTCCTGGGCTGTTTCGATCACCCCTGGCACTTTGACCGAGAAACGCCCGGAGCTGGCATCGAGCGCTCCAGCCGGAATGAGGCGGTTGTTTTGACTGACGTTGTCGATGAGCTGGTTGAGGTTGATGTCATAGGTTTCGAGCAGGGCAGGGTCGACCACGATCTCGAGGACCTCCTCGCGATGGCCGCGCATCTGCACTTCGAGGATGGAGGGCAGAGTCTCGAGCTCGTCCTTGGCTCGTATCGCCGCATTGTAGAGCGCGCGCTCCGGAACGTTCTCCCCGGCGAAATTGACGGTGATAATCGGGAAGTCGGCGGTGGAAATTTCGGAGATGATGGGTTCGTCGGCGGTGTCGGGCATCTTCGGGCGGGCCCTGCTGGCCGCTTCGCGGACGTCCATCAGGCCGCGGGTGGCGTTGAAGTTGGCATCGAACTCGACCACGATCGTGGCCGATCCTTCCGCCGCATAGGCGGTGATTTCCTTGATCCCCTGAATGGATCGCAACTCAGTTTCCATGGGCATCACCAGCAGCCGCTCGGAGTCCTCCGGCGAAATACCCTCATGGGGTATGGTGATGATGAAAACCGGCACCTGGATGTTCGGTTCGGCCTCGATGGGCATGGACAGGTAGGACCAGCCGCCGACGATCAGCACCATGGCCAGAAGGGACATGGAGGTGCGGCTGCGCTGAACCGCCCAATCGATCATGGCGTTCACGTCGCGGGCGCTCCGGCTTCGCCGCTGTGACTGGAGACTGCATCCGATTCGATCCGGAGTGATGGCGGGTTCGCAGTGGCAGCAGATGGGGGTGGTACAGCTTCGGGCACCGGCTGGACGCGTTCCCCGGGAACGACGAGTTCCTGGCCCACCGTGATCAGGGTGACGGTCTCCGGCAGGCCGGTGACCCAGAGCCCCGTTGGGCTGTCGCGAATGACGCGGATACGGACGAATTCGACCCGGTCATCAGCATTGAGGATGCGCACGCCGAGTTCGCCGACGTCATCGAGGGCGAGTACCGACGAGGGAATGTGGTGAGCCCGGTGTTCCTCCACAGGGAGTATCAGCTCGGTGGTGATGCCTTCTCTGAGTTGGGTATCCGCGTTGCTGACTGCCACTTCTACGCGAAACGTCCGGGTGCTGGGATGGGCGCTCTGGGCGAGGTAGGTGATCACGCCAGGGGCGGTTTCGCCCGTCAGCAGCCGGCCCTGGCCAGGGTCTCCGAGCCGAATGCGGGCGACATCCCGCTCTGACAATTGCCCGACCAGAAGCAGCGGATCCGGATCGAGGACCTCCGCACAGACCTGACCTGCGGTCAGGTGGTCGCCGAGCTCAACCGGCCTCTCTTCTACGACGCCGTCGAATGGCGCGCGGATCGCGGTATGCGACAGGTCCAGCTCACGCTGGCTCAGGTCCGCACGCGCGGTGGCCAGTTTCGCACGGGCGCTGGCAACGCCCGTGCTGGACACCAGACCCCTGTCTTCGAGTCGACGGACGCCTTCGTACTCGAGCTCGGCCAGGGTCACCGCGGCGCGCGCCTCGTCCAGGCGGGCCGGGCGGCTGCCTGCATCGATACGGCAGATGATATCGCCGGCGCGGACCATTTCACCCTTCTCGACCGGAAGATCGACGATCAGGCCGCTGGTTTCTGCCCTTACCGCCACGCGTCGATTGGCTTCCGTCCGGCCTCGTAGTGTAACGGTGGCACGCTGGGTTTCAGCGGTGAGGGTGCGCACGCGCACTGCGGTCGGGGTGTCTTCTCGCTGGCGCAGCAGTGCATCGCGGGATTCGGCGAGGGTCGGAGCCGGAAGGCGTGCGTCGCCGTTGCCCAGCTGCCCGGAGAGCATCCAGCCCACAAAGATCAGTGCCACGATCAGCGCGGCCAGGTAGGTCTTCTTCACCACTTAATCCTTTGTGGTTCCTGACGAGGGCGCGGGTCAGCGGCGAGTACCAGAAGGTGCTATTGTTTCCAAAGGTAACATTAAGCCGTGCGGCCGGGAATGTCACCTTCGGCATTCAGGCTTCGCTTCGCCCTGCCGTCGGCCATCCCTGGCCTATGCGGCGTTGCGGTTGCGGGTCAGGCTTTGGCGCTCGGGCGGGCGCCTACGCGCTCCACCAGTGCCCTGATGTTGCCACACTCTTCAGGCAACGGCTGCCCCACGGCGCCGCCGAAGGTGACGAAGGCATAGAGCAGGATATCGGCCAGGGTGAAACGGTCGCCGCAGGCATACTGCTTGCCTTCGAGCTGGCCGTCGAGCCACACCATCCGTTCCCGGACCAGGGCCTTCAGCCCGTCTGCCGCCTCGGGAATCGTCCGGACGCGGTCTTTGAACAGGGGCAGGCCCTCGCTGTAGCGGAAGGCGCTGGTCATGTTCTCGACGATCTGCAGATCGATGCGGCGCGTCCACATGCGGCACTCTGCCCGCTCCTCGGGCGTTGTTCCAATGAGGGCAGGCTCCGGCTGCTTTTCTTCGAGATATTCGCAGATGGCTGTGATCTCGGACAGGTAGCTGCCGTCATCGAGTTCCAGTGTGGGCAGGCCACCCGCGGGATTGCGGCTCAGGTGCGGCTCCTTGCGGTTGTCCGCAGCCATGATGTCGACGTCTTCCAGTGGGATGTCCATGCCTTTTTCGGCGATGAAAATCCTCACGATCTGAGGGTTGGGGCCGAGCCCGTTGTAGAGCTTCATGCATCTCTCCTTGGTCATGATGAGCATGGGTTGGATCACAGTGTAGCCTGAGCAGTCGTGGTGCCGGTATGGCCCTGCGGCTTGCTACCAGCTGCCGACGTTGGGCAGGGACGACCATGGCTCCTGCGGCGGCAAGGCATCGCCTTGCTGAAGCAGTTCCACTGAGATCCCGTCGGGGGATCGGACGAAGGCCATGCGGCCGTCCCGGGGGGGGCGGTTGATGGTGACGCCCTGACTCTGAAGATGACCGCAGAGGTCATAGATGTTGTCCACCGCGTAAGCCAGATGGCCGAAATTGCGGCCGCCGTCGAGCTCTTCCGGGTCCCAGTTCCAGGTCAGCTCCACCTGCGCATCCTGCTGCCCTGGGGGAGCGAGGAACACCAGAGTGAAGCGGCCCTCGGGCACGTCCACCCGGCGCACCTCCGTGAGGCCCAGGCCTTCGCAGAAAAACTTCAGGGATGCATCGATGTCCGTAACGCGGATCATCGTATGGAGATATTTCATGGCAGCCTCCGGCGGATACCTGTGGGCATGGTTACATGGACGGGTGGACTGAAAGGGAGGGATCTCAGCGTGCGCGCGCAGCCGCCAGATCTGCGGAGGTTCTGCGCAGGCTCATGCTCAGCAATCGCGAAATGCCGCGGAAGATCTCGGTGCCGAGACGGGGCTCCTCGTCCACCAGCAGGTCGAAGTCTTCGCGGGTCAGCGCAAGTACGCGGGCAGGCCTGCGGCAGATGACGGTGGCGGAGCAGGTGAGGCCATCGATAATGGACATCTCGCCCACGGAATGGCCGGCGCCCAGGGTGGCGATGGGAACGTTCTCGCCCTCGCCGGTATCTTTTAGAACTTCGAGCTCGCCCGCAATGACGAAGCAGATGTAGCGACCTGGCGCGCCCTCGCGGAAAACTAAGTCACCGGGTTCGAATTGCAGCGTGATCAGGCGCTGCTCGATCCGATGGAGTTGGACGTCTGAGAGCTGCTCGAAGATAGCCGTGTCCCGCAGCAGTTTCAGCGTATTTGGCGTCATGCGGCATTGACCTCCGAACGTTGCTGCAAACTGCCGTTCACGAAGACTTCGACCGTGTCCCCAGGGCCTGCAGCACGGCGGACTTCCACCAAGTGGTGGTCCTCGAAGGGCAATTCAACGTTGGTCCACAGATAGGTGCCCCGAGGCCCTGGCGAACGCCTTTTGCGTACGCACCCGTTCAGCCACAGCGTCAGAGTGCCATGGGCGTCCGCAGTGACTGCAACGGTGTGCTGACCAAGAGGAAATTGCACCAGCACCTGGGCGGTGGTGTTCAGCATGGCTGATCCGTGAATTGATCGTGCTGCGCAGAGCATAGTGCTTCGTGTTGGATTTTGAAAATCGAGCCTCGTGTTTATAAAATATGTTATAACGTATCAATTGACGTTGATGCACCACGGGGGCGCAATGCGTTACGCGGATCAAGTGGCGGTGGGCCTTTCCATGGCCTGTCTGGTGCATTGCCTGCTTCTGCCGATGGCGATTACGTTGGCGCCATGGTTGTTTCCTGCCTTCATATCAGACGAGCGTGTTCATATCGGCCTGCTCGCACTGGCGGTGCCGATTTCCGCCTGGGGCATTGGTCTCGGCTTTCGGCATCATGGTCAGGGGCGTCTGGTTTGCATGGCGGTGCTGGGGCTGACCTTCATGGTAGCCGGCGTGCTCCAGGAAACGGAATGGCTCGAGCGCGGTCTTACCGTCGCGGGCGTGGTTCTGTTG
>SLTB01000126.1 GCA_007130155.1 Pseudomonadales bacterium | reverse complement strand
TCGATCTCGTAGATCGCCCGCAGCAGTGTCCGCCACTGCGCATACTGCTCTTCCACCGAGCCGGTCAGCCCGTTCACCCGCTCGCTCAGTTCCAGGATGGCCGGTGCCGTCTCGCTGACGAAGCCCGAGGCGAGGCCGACGAATTCCTGCTCGAAGATCTTCGCCCACTTGTAGCGGTTGTAGGCGCTGCGCAGCGCGCCGAAGCTATCGCTGCTGTAGCCGCTGTTGTGCGTCCGGCGCTGCTCCTGCTCCTGCGCCTCGGCGGTGATCTGGTCGTTGGAGTAGTGCCGCCAGAGGTCGTAGAGGGTTTTGACGTCCAGGTACAGCGCTTCGTAGTAACTGTCCACGGTGTCGATGAAGGTATGGTGCCGTTCGAGCATCGACTGGACGCGCGACAGCATGGGGTCGTTGGCGGCAGGCAGGCGCTCAAGGGCCAGGTGGCCGTCGGCATCGGTGGTGAGCATGGCGCCGAAGGCCTCTGGCGACAGATCGCGGGCATGCTTCAAGGCGGAGACTTCGCGGAGATTCCGAAGCGCCTGTGGCGCAAGTCCCATCCTCGCGAGCAGCAGGTCGTTGGCGATCTGGGAGTGAAGATCCTGAAAGGGGTCCTTCATGACCTCGCTGGCCCGGAGCTGGTCGCCAGGCATCACATCCGGGTAGTGAATGGCATGAGCGCGTCCGGTGTAGGTGTCGTCCAGCCATTGCCGACCGCTGCTGTCCATGGCGCGTACCTTAAGGGTGAGATGGGCGCCGTTGGAATCGATGATGGTGCCTTCGACCAGCAGGTCCACGGATGGGTCGTCCTGGGGCAGCACGCGCACCACGCCCCATTGGTTGGATTCGACCAGGGTATTGCGCAGGACCACAGGCAGGTAGTGGGTCTCGAGGTCACGGATGCGGGCGAAGGTGCCCTCGTTCACCGGAACCCCGAGCCGGTTTTCCGAGCGACTGTCGAAGACGCGGACCCCGACATCGAGCTGCAGGTCCTCTGGCGGTGGAGCTGACGCGATCGCCAGAGCGACAGGGCCGATGGAGTCCGGACCGGGTTCGGGCTTGACCGCAACCTGGGTACAGGCGAGCAGGCCCAGCATGAGCATCAGGGCGGCGGTTGCCCTGGCTTGTGGGCGGCGGGTCAACGGGGTGCCTCGCCGTGACGGCTTTCGGTGCTGCACACCTGTCCCTGGCTGAGCGTCTGCACACAGCGGAAGGACGCGTCAGATTTGTCGTAGCGCAGGTAGAACTGCCTGAGGTCGAAGGTCGGCGCATCACGGCTCGACACCCGGGTCAGCACGCTCAGTGCATCGCCCCCTGGATCGAGGCTGAAGCGATGCTGGATGGTGACGCCTTCGGGAAGGGCGACTTCGAATAAAAGCTGCCTGCGCTCCCAGGCACAGGATTCCCGGCCATGGATGCTGGTGAAGGTCTCCTGGCGATCGCTGAGCGTGCTGCAGATCAACGGTGCGTCATCAGTGCGTTCGATGCGCACCTGATCGCGGGTCTGAATGATCTGAAAGCCCCCTTGCCGCGTCACCATGTCCGCCAGCCGCGCCTTGGCCAAGACCGAGCGGGCCTGCCGCCTGGCGTTGCCGAGCACCCAGGGTCCGCCGTCCCCACGCTGCTGTCGAATCACGGCTTCCCGCTGGAGTTCATTGACGGCGCGGTAGAGCTCATCGTCCCAGCGGTCGCTGCGGGCGTAGTCCTGCTCCCAGTGGCCGGCAAAGTTCGGTCGCAGGATCCTGTCCTGCACTCTCTTTTCCTCTGCCGGCTGTCCAGGCGCTGCGGTGGCCCATGCCGAAGCGGCCGACAACGAAGCCCATAGCAGGCCAGCGAAGCCGATCAGGGCGGCGCGCCGCTGCCATCGCCGGGGAGGAGAGTGAGTCCGTTGCATGATATTCACGGGTCCGGGGCGCGATCGCTGCGCCTCTGGCAGAACAGGCAGAAGTCCGGCGTCATGCCGGAGCTGGCGCCGCGTCTTAGGAATGGGACCATACCCCCCGCGCCAAGTTCATACACGCGCTGCCCTCGTGCCGGCCTCGTCCTGAAGCTGCGGTCCGAGTCTGGCGGACAAGCCAGGTGCGGCCTGCGGCGTTTGCGCCTAACATTCGCGCCTCGCGTGAAACCTTCATGCCTGCTTGCGAGGACTTCCGGTGAACATGGGTCTCCACCAGCGACGCTGCTCTTGAGCACCCCGGTTGCGTCGAACCGACCGCTGGCCTGGTATCTGACCAGTTCCGCCTTCTTCCTGATTCCCGGCGGCATCCAGATGGTGATGTTCCCGTGGCTGGTGGCAGTCTACCTGCAGGAGACCCCGGCGCGGGTGGGCATGGCGCAGATGGCCGCGCAGCTGCCCATCGTCCTGCTCATCCTCTGGGGTGGATTGATCGGTGATCGTGTCGATCAGCGGCGTCTGCTGATCGTCCTGCAGTGCGGTCTGGTGATGCCACCCCTGGTGATGGCAGCCTTGGTGAGCGCGGATCTGGTGGTCTATCAGGTCATGATCGCCTGGGCGCTGATCGGCGGTACCTTCGTGGCGTTCACCCAGCCCGCCAGGGACGCCTTGCTGACGCGTGTGGCAGGCAGTGACATCCAGCGGGTCGTCACCATGGCCGTCGGCGTCCAGTTCGGGGTGCAGATCATCGGCTTTGCCATCGGTTCCACCGCAGTGCTCTTCGGAGCGGCGCCGGTGCTGATGGTCCAGGGTGCTTTGATGGGTGTTGCCGTCCTGGCCACCATGCGCATTCCTGTGCTGCCGCCGGCACCGCCGCGGGTGCGCGCCTCGGCCCTGCGCGAGATCGCCGAAGGGCTGGCCATCGTCTGGCGCTCGGAAATCATCCTGCCCGCCGTACTCATGACCTTTGCCGTGGGCATGTTCTTTGCCGGTACCTACCTTGTGGTGCTGCCGCTCATGGTCCGTGATATTTACCAGGGTAGCGCCGGTGGCATTGCCCTGGTGTTTGCCGCGAACATGCTCGGCACCTGCACCACCATCTTTTTTCTCATGCGCCGCGGTGGCTTCGAACGTCCTGGACGTGCGCTCATCCTGGGCAGCCTGGTCAGTGTCTTCGTCCTCGCCCTGCTGGCGCTGGAATTGCCTGAGTGGGGGTTCTACGCCGTGGTCTATCTCTGGGGGCTGTGCGGCGGAGTGAACATGACCATGTCCCGGTCCATCGTTCAGGAAGCCTCTCCGGACACCCATCGTGCCCGGGTACTGTCGGTGTACTCCCTGGGCATGATGGGCGGCATTCCCATTGGCTCTGTGTTGCTCGGCTGGTGCGTAGGCCTCATCGGCGCCCGGCTTGCGGTGCTCGTCCCCGTGGCAGGCATGCTCTGCGCGGCCTTGCTCCTGCTCTTCGGCAGTCGGCTCTGGCATGTCCAACGCGGCAGTCTGGCACCGGCGCAGTCCTGACTGGCCCGCATCAGTGAGCGACGCGCACTGCTGCGGACTGCCGCGCATGGACGCTCAAGGAAGCAGCCAGGCCAGCAGCAGCGGCAGGGTGATGAAAGACAGCAGGGTGGAGATGACCACGATGCCAGCCACCTCGCGGGCGGCCCGACCATGCTGCAGGGCCAGCATGTAGTTCAGGACCGCCGCCGGCATTGCGGACTGCAGGATCACCACACTCTTCGCCACACCTTCCAGCGAGAACAGCGACGCCACCAGGGCGCCCGCCAGCGCACCGCCGAGCAGGCGCAGCATCGACAGAGAGAGCGCATGGCCCATGCCGTGGATGCGGATACTCGCCAGCGAGACGCCCAGCGTGATCAGCATCAGAGGAATGGTGATACCGCCGAGCAGGGAGAAGGTATTGGTCGTCCAGCGTGGCAGCGACACGCCCGTCAGCTGCAAGGTGATGGCGATCAACGCGGCCCAGACGACGGGCGTGCGCAGCACTTGGCTGATCTGCCCCCAGCCGACGCTGATGACCATGCCCAAGGTGAAGTGCATCAGGGTCATGGCCACGTAGAACGCCAGGGCCAGCGCCAGACCGGTATCGCCGAAGGCGAACAGGGCCACGGGCAGGCCCATGTTGCCGCAGTTCGGGAACAGCAGAGGCGGCAGAAACGCGGCCCGATCGAGGCCTAAGACCCGCAGCAGGATGCCGAAGACGACCATGGTGATGGCGACGACGGTCACGGCAGCGGCGCCGGTCTGCAGCAGCAGCGCCGATGGAATCTCTACCTGATCGAGCGTGGCCAGGATCAGGCAGGGCGTGCCGATCCACATCACCATGCGGCGGACGAAGTCGCCGGGGTACTCCAGGGGGCTGCGCGCCCAGCCGAAGCCCACGGCGGCGCAGATCATGACCGGTGCGATCACGGCGAAGAGCTCTGCCAGCAGCGGCAGATTCATGCCCCGGGTCCCCGGTGATGGCTGGAGATGATGATGGCCACCGCTGTGCGGCTCAGCGCTTGCGCAGTTCGGGAGCCGCGCCGGTGCTGCCCTTGGTGATGCCCGAATAGCGCGAGTGGCGACCGGAGGTTTTTGGGAACTTGCGCGACAGCTCCGGTCCCGCTGCGGTGAGGCCACCATCGACGATGATCTTCTCGCCGGTTACGAAGCGGGCGTCGTCACTGGCGAGGAACAGCGCCACGCCGGCGATGTGGTCGCCGCTGCCGAACTCCGGCCAGGGTTGGGCCCGGGCGAAGCTGTCCTGCAACGCTTCCACGGAGCCGCCCACAGCGGCCAGTGGGGTGGCAATGAACCCCGGGCAGATGGCGTTGACGCGAATGCGATCCGGTGCGAGTTCTACGGCCGCCCCCATGGTCATGCTGATGACGGCGGCCTTGGCCGCCGAGTAGGCCAGCGGGCCCGCGTCGCCTGAGAGTCCGGCAATGGATGCGGTGTTGATGATGGCGCCGCCCCGGCCCTGGCTGCGCATGATGCGGGCCGCGTGCTTGATGCCGAGAAACACGCCACGGGTCAGGACAGCGAAGGTGTAGTCCCAGTCCTCTACGGTGGTCTCCGTCAGCGGCCCGATGGCACCGCCGACGCCGGCGTTGTTGAAGATCACGTCGAGGCCGCCGAATGCATCCAGCGCGCAGTGCACCATGGCCTCGATGTCAGCCTCGACGGCGACATCCGTCTGAACGAAGCGGACGGACTCGCTGTGGCCCCGTTTGGTCGCTTCGGCGATGGTGTCGGCACCGGTTGCCGCATTGAAGTCGGCGATGACGACCTTTGCGCCCTCATCGAGAAAGCGCAGCACGGTGGAGCGGCCCATGCCGCTGGCGCCACCGGTAATGACCGCTACCCGATCCTTCAACTGCATCTCGTCTCTCCCCCGTTTCGATACCTGGGCCAGCATAGGCAGTCCCAGGGTGGTTGACGAGGGTTGCAGGCGGGGCCGTTGGCGAGGGATGCAGGGTGAGCGTGGGCGCCTGCTAGTGCAGTCGTGGTTTGCCGCTGCCGGCCATTGGATTACAGTCGGCAGGCTCCAGTTTGCCACTCGAAGGGGAACGCATGTCGACCCGGATCGATCCCGCCACGGGCCTGAAGGTCTTCGACACTCGTGCCGCAAAGGCCACCGAGCGCATCGCCGGCAAGGGCTACTCCATCATTTCCGATCCATCCCTGAAGACGCTTCCGGAACTGCCCGCTGGGGCCAAGTTCAACGCCGAGGAGCAGGCCCGCTACCGGGCTTACAAGGAAGCCCGGCGGGGTGCTGCGGACTACATAACCATGGAGGGCGAGTTCGCAAAGTACCTCGACGACGTCTACTCGGCGGCGCCGGTCCCGCGCGATGTGCTCACGGATGAATGCGAAATCCTGGTGGTGGGTGCCGGATTCGCTGGGCTGTTGCTGTGGTATCGGCTCAAGGCGGCCGGTTTCGTCGATGTCCGCTTTTGCGAGAAGGGTGGTGATGTAGGCGGTACCTGGTACTGGAACCGCTACCCCGGCATCGCCTGCGACGTCGAGGCCTACAGTTATCTGCCCCTGCTCGAGGAAATGGGCTACGTGCCGTCCATGAAGTTCGCCTCGGGCTTCGAGATCCTCGAGTACTGTCAGGCTATGGCCGAGAAGTTCAGCTTCTACGAACACTGCCTGTTCCACACGACGGTCGAGGAGACCCATTGGGACACGTCTGTGAACCGATGGATGGTGAAGACGGACCGCGGCGACTGCATGCGCGCACGCTTCGTGATTCTCGCCAACGGCATTCTCACCACGCCCAAACTCGCCCGTATCGAGGGCATGGAAACCTTCGAGGGTGACGCCTTCCATACCTCGCGCTGGAACTACGACCTCGATCTGGCCGGGAAGAGGGTGGGCATCATCGGCACCGGGGCCACCGCCGTGCAGGTGATTCCAGAGCTCGCCAAGACCGTTGGCGAGCTTTACGTCTTTCAGCGCACGCCGTCCTCTGTGGACATCCGCGACCAGCGTGCCACCACGGAGGAGGAGCGTGCAGTCTGGGCTGAGGAGCCGGGCTGGGCGCGAGCGCGGCGGGCGCGTTTCGCGAAGATCTCCGCGGGCCGGACGGCGATGCAGGCCAACGACGACTATCTGGCTGGCAAGGTGGCCGACTTCAAGACGCGCAAGCAGCATGAGCGCAAGCTCAGCATGGAGGAGTTGCTCGACAAGACGCTGGACACCAACTTCCGCATCATGGAGCAGATCCGCGCCCGCGTGGACGCCATCGTCAAGGATCCGAAGACGGCAGCGGCGCTGAAGCCCTACTACCCCTACGGCTGCAAACGGCCAACCTTCCACGACGAGTACCTGCCCACCTTCAATCTGCCCCACGTGCACCTGGTCGACACCGCGCCCCAAGGCGTCCGGCAGATCAACGCCCGCGGCGTGGTCCACGAAGGTCTGGAGTACCCCCTCGACGTCCTCATCTACGCCACCGGCTTCCAGTGGATGGCCACCAGCACCTTCAACATGATCACCGGCCGCGACAGCCGTACGCTGAAGCAGAAGTGGGAAGAAGAGGGCACTCGGACCTTCCTTGGCATCCACAGCGAGGGCTTCCCGAATCTCTTCATCGTCTCCGGCCCTCAGGGCGGCGGTGGCAGCTTCAATTTCACCGACGCCATCGAGGCGCACAGTGATTACATTGTCTGGATGCTCGAAACCCTGCGTGACCGCGGTGCACACAGCGTCGACGTGAAGTCCGAGCCGGAAGCGGCCTACGCCGAACACTGCCGCAAGGCCGACATGGCCAGCGCCCCGCTGCGCGACTGCCTGTCCTACTACAACGGCCATGGTGATGCCGAACCTGGCAGCCTCGCCTATTACGGTGGCAACCGTTGGCACAAATTCCGGGTCGAGGCCCAGACGACGCTGGCGCCCTATGTCTTCGACGGCCAGGGCGACTGAAACTATCGGCGGGTCCGGCGCTGTCATCTGAGCCAGATTTCGGCCCCCATGTGAGCGATGTCTTGCAGTCCTGCGGGTAAAAGCCTTACAGCCTGTATCCCCATATCGGCAGACAATTTGAGCATCGGCTGACGCCGGGTGGCGTCGCTGTCTCTAGGCTGCTCCTTTGGTTTTTCCTCACTATGAAGCCACTGCCGGCCAGATTCACTGGCTGGGAGCACGCCGAAGGAGAAACATCATGAGAGAGCTGAGCGCAGAAGAAGTCGAGCAGGTGTCCGGTGGCTATTTGGATGGCTATACAGGCGCTGCATTGATCATGGGAACCCTGTCTGCCGGAGCGGCCACCGGCCCGCTGGCGCCATTGGTATGGAGTATTGGAGTCGGGGCAGCCGGTGGGTTGTTCATCGCTCAAACGATGGCGCATTGGAACATGGGCGCGGGAGGCGGTTACGCAGTACCCGCGGGTGGTGGTACGACGTCTTCGGCTTCTGCCGCGTCAGGGGCGGAAGGCGGTGGCTCGGATTGACCCCCAATCGGCCGATGAGCCGGTTTGGGCGCGCACTGTCTATCCGGTCCATGGATCGGACCGGTGGGCAGTGCGCGAGCGCGGGTACACGCGCTTCCTCGAGGGCCCAAGTGCCGTCCGCAGCGCGCTTCGGCGCTGGGTTCCGGCGCAAGCGCTGCTTGTTGGAGAGCCTGGCGCCCCTCGCTTCCACTTGCCCACAGAGATCGAGGGCGATGGCGTCTCGCGCACCGCGCAGAGAGCTGCGTTCCGCAACTGCCTGTTGATAACGAGCATGTTCTTTCTTGCAGGTGTCCCGGGGGTGGTGTTCGCCGCATGGGTTCGCTTCTTTGACTCTGAAGGATACTGGGGCAGCCTTGGTTTGGTCGTTTGCGGACTCATTCAGCTCTGTGATGTGCGCTTCCACATCAGCCGGCCTCACAACCTTCAACAGCGGGCCGAGTTCTTCTATTGGCTCTACCGGGAAAGCAGGGCGAGCCGTGGGGCAGGCGTCTGCATGGCTATGCTCATCCTCATGGGTGGCCTGCAGTGGTGGGCGATGCAGTCAGGCGGTGGTGTGACGGCGGCGTTTGAAAGCTATGGGTTGTTCTACGGTCGAGTTGCCGAGGGCGAAACTTGGCGGCTCCTGACAGGCCCCTATCTGCATTATTCGGTGGGCCACTTCGCGCTCAACGCCTTTCTGTTCGTGCTGTTGGGGGCATTGGCCTGGGCTTTCAGGGGCAGTCTCTGCCTGCTGGTTTTCGTCGCGGGCTGCTCAGTTTCGCTGACCGCTCAAATGCTGTTCGGGGGAGATGTCTATGACAATGCCGGCGGCATATCGGGAGGCGTCTATGCCCTGGCCGGACTGGCGCTGGGAGGCACGTTGACGCCGTCAGCAAGGCTGCCACCCGGTCTTGCGTCCCAGCTCCTGGTGATCGTTCTGCTCTCTACGCTGCTGGCGGAACTCGGCAGTGAGTCTGCAGCCACAGTCGCTCATTTCAGCGGCCTGGGTTTCGGATTGCTGGTTGGCGCAGCCCTGGCATGCTCAGGGCGATACGGCCAAAGGTCGGCAGCGACTGAGACAGTGGGCTGATGACGTTGAGCCCAGCGCCGGAACCTGCGCCACCCTTGGTACAGTGAGCCTGACGCTGCGGTGAGACCGGACGGCACACCTCAGCAAGTGAGCCCTACTTTGACATGATGGCAGGACGTGTTATTGAAACCACTCTCTTCGAACATGTGGTGCGCGACATGTTAAGGCCATCGTGGTGCCCACCGGTCCACCCGCCGCCAGTCGACCGCCGGACGGTCTCCGTGCTCAGAAGTCGATGAGGGTCCCCTTCGCCACCCTCGCCGTGCTGGCGCTTGTCCTGTTCGCCTCGCTGGCCATCACCCCGGTCGCCAGTGCTGCACGGGATGCGCCCGTTGTCGCCGCGGCATCTGATCTGCAGTTCGCTTTGACCGAGATCGCAGCTGCGTTTCGGGCAGACACGGGCCATGAAGTCCGCCTCTCTTTTGGCTCTACCGGCAACTTTGCCCGCCAGATCCGTCAAGGCGCGCCGTTCCAGATCTTCATGGCGGCGGATGAACAGTTCATCGCCGACCTTTATGCCGACGGTTTCACTGCTGACGCAGGCGATCTTTATGCTCAAGGCCGCATTGTCATCATGGTGCCGCATGCATCGACCCTGGTGCCGGACAGCGCCCTCGATGGGTTGGCTGAGGAGCTTGCGTCAGGCCGGATCAGGCGCTTTGCCATCGCCAACCCCGATCACGCCCCTTACGGGATGCGCGCCCGGGAAGCGCTGGTCACCAGGGGCATCTGGTCAGACCTGCAACGCTTCCTGGTGTTAGGGGAGAACGTCAGCCAGGCCGCGCAGTTCGCGCTGTCGGGCAATGCTGAAGGCGGCATCATCGCCTACTCCCTGGCGCTCGCCCCCCAGGTTGCGCCGCGAGGGACCTACGCGCTGATTCCCGAGAAATGGCATGACCCCCTGCGGCAGCGTATGGCTCTGCTGAAGAACGCGGGAGAAGTGGCCAGGGCGTTCTACGCCTATCTGCATGAGCCGGCAGCGCGCGAGATCATGGATCGCTACGGCTTTGCTCTGCCCGAGGGCGCCTGACCCGTGGATTGGACTGCATTAGGGTTGTCTTTGCGGCTGGCGGGTTGGACGGTGGTCATCCTGCTGCCCGTGGCGGTGTTCTCGGGGCGCTTCCTGGCCTACCGGACCTTCAGCGGCAAAGGGCTCGTGGAGGCGCTGGTCATGCTGCCACTGGTCCTGCCGCCCACGGTCTTCGGGTTCTATCTGCTGCTGGCCTTCGGGGCCAACTCACCATTGGGACAATTCTGGACATCCACGTTTGGCCATCAGCTCGTCTTCAGTTTCCAGGGGCTGGTGGTCGCCTCGGTCATTTTCAATCTGCCCTTCGCCATTCAGCCCGCGCAGCGCGGATTCGAGGCTGTCCCGGTCGATGTGCGCGAGGCGGCTGCCTGTTGCGGCATGTCGCCATTGCGCAGTCTCTGGCGCGTCGAGCTGCCTCTGGCCTGGCCGGGCCTGATGACGGCCATGGTGCTGACCTTTGCCCATACCTTGGGGGAATTCGGCATCGTCCTGATGGTCGGCGGGTCCATCCCCGGTGAGACCAAGACCATCGCGATTGCCATCTATGACAGCGTGCAGGGCTTCGACAACGAGGCCGCCGGCACGATGTCCGCGGTTCTCGTGGCCATTTCTTTCTTCACGATCGCGCTGACCTATTGGCTTTCGGCGCGGGTTGGCCGGAGGCTCGGCTGATGGCGCTCGAGGTCATGGCCAAGGCGGCGGCGCCCATCCCGCTCGAGCTGGCGTTCCGGGTGGAACCTGGGGAGTTGCTGGCGCTGGTGGGGCACTCAGGATCCGGCAAAACCACGCTGCTGCGAACCCTGGCAGGCCTCTGGCGGCCCGAGGTGGCTCGCGTGCAGGTGAACGGCAGCACCTGGCTGGATACGGCCGGCGGGGTGGATCTGCCTCCCCATCAACGCCGCGTTGGTGTGGTGTTCCAGAACTACGCCTTGTTTCCGCACATGACCGCCGCCCAGAACGTGGCCAGCGCCATGGATCATTCGTCCAGATCCGCAAGGGCAGTCGAGGCTGAACGCCTGCTCGAGCTGGTGAACCTGCATGGCCTCGGCGGCCGCAGGCCCGCCCAGCTGTCAGGTGGAGAACAGCAGCGCGTGGCCGTGGCCCGCGCGCTGGCGCGCCGTCCCCAGGCCCTGCTGCTCGATGAACCCTTCTCGGCGGTGGACAGCAGCACCCGTGAGCGGCTCTATGCGGAAATCATCGCTCTGCGTGCCCACCTTTCCATGCCCGTGGTGCTGGTCACCCATGACATGAACGAGGCGCAGCTGCTGGCCGACCGCATGGTCGTCATCGAGGCCGGGAAGATGGTCGCCGAAGGGCCGACCGGCACAGTCATGTCCGACCCGGGCGCCCTGCGCGCCATGGGCATTCGCGAGGCCGCCGCCACGGTACCGGCGACCATCGAAAGCCATGACAGCGAAGGTATGACCCGCCTGATCACGAGCGGCGGACCGTTGTGGCTACCCCGGGTGGAGGGTGTGCCCGGGTCGCGCGTCAGAGTTCGGATCATGGCCCATGAAGTGATCCTCGCCCGCGTCCGTCCCGAGGGTCTGTCGGCGCAGAACATCCTGCCGGTACGCATCATCGATCTGCAGGCGGGTGTCGGCCCCGCTGTCATGGTGCGGCTGGCATTCGGCGACGACACGATCCTTGCGCGCATCACCCACCGGGCCGTCCGCACGCTGGCCCTGCAGCCGGGTGATGAGATCCACGCCGTTCTGAAATCCATGTCCGTGGCCCGGGACCACGTTATCGCGGGAGCGCCCGCCCAGGTTGTTCAATGATCGACGATCCGGTGGTGTTGCGCAGCCTGGTCCTGCTTCCATCGATCCGCGTGCACCTGTGTTCAGAGCCACCCAGCCGCCAAGCCTGACCCGATAGCCACGAGGCAAAGCGCCACCAGCCGCTGGACCGCAAGGAGCGTCACCTTCTCCAGGATGCGTAAACCGATGAAGGCCCCCAGGAACGCCGTCAGCGTCGCCGCGATCACCAGCCCCAGAACTTCGGCCGGCAAAGTGGCAACCTGCGTGGTGAAGTACGACCCTCCGTAGACCGTGAGTCGGACGAAGTCGACGAGCACGGCCAAGACCACTCCTGTTGCGACAAAGGCGGTCTTGTCGAAACCGGCCTTGATCAGAAAGGCAGAGCGGAACGCACCCTGGTTGCCTGACAGTCCTCCGAAGAAACCGGACAGAACACCGCCGATCGGCAGATAGCGAAGGGGGATCGCCAGCGAGGCAAATCTCGGGCTGAGTTCGAGCGCAGCGAACGCGACGATCAGCAGACCAATGGTCAGCTTGAGCGCTGTCACCATGAACTGCCGGCCCAACAGTTCGTATTCCACGAACTCATCGAGTCCGGCAAAGGCGACCAGCGTGGCGGCGCCCGCGAACGCAGCGACTGCCGCGGGAACGCCGAAGCGCAGCACCACCCACCAGTTCGCTGCGCGCCCTACGAGACTGAGTTTGAAGAGATTATTGGCCAAGTGGACGATCGCGGTGGCGGCGATGGCAACGGGCAGCGGAAAGAACAGCGCGAAGGCAGGCATCAACACCGTGCCCAGCCCGAATCCGGAGAACAGGGTCAACGCGGAGACCAGGAAAGCCGTGATGCAGATGATCAGATAGTCCAGGGTGCCGACTCCTGGCCATGGGTTGCGTGCTGGCGCTGGCAGAGTCGAGCGTCGACAATGCGAACCGACAGTAGCTGATCAGTGAGAGAGGGTTCTGTCTTTTTGGTCTGGGTGATCATCCTTGGGGTCGCCCCACTGACGGCGGTTGATGACGTAGCCGCTGCTGCTGCCGCGGAAGGGCATGGCGAGCAGTCCGGAAAGCCAGGTGACATCGCGGGGCTGGCTGTAGCCGTGAAGGCCGATGGTCATCCCCAGGTGGCCGGCGCGTGGCTGGGCGCGGTAGGTACCGAGCAGCCTGTCCCACCAGGGCAGGTTGAAGCCGAAGTTGGAATTGGTCTCGTCTTCCTCGACGGAATGGTGAACGCGGTGCATGTCCGGTGTGACGACGAAGCAGCGCAGGATGCGATCGACCCGGCTGGGCAGCCGGACGTTGCCGTGATTGAACATCGACGTCGCGTTGAGGAGCACCTCGAAGATAATGACGGCCACCACCGGCGGCCCGAGCACGATGATGGCCGCGAACTTGATCAGCATGGACAGCAGGATCTCCAGCGGATGAAAACGTGCGCCCGTGGTGAGATCGAAGTCCGGATCGGCGTGATGCACGCGGTGCAGCCGCCAGAGTACGGGTATCGCGTGCAGCATGACGTGCTGCAGCCAGACGACGAAATCGAGGGCAACCACCGTGACGACGATGCCCAGCCACAGCGGCAGCGGGTAGTAGTTCAGGATGCCCCAGCCCTGCTCGGCCGCGAAGACCGCCATGCCGACGGCTGCGGCCGGGAAGAGCAACCGCAGCAGCGCGGTGTTGAGCGCAACCAGTCCCAGATTGTTGGCCCAGCGCCTGGGCTTCGACAGGAGCAGTCTGCGTGCCGGCGCGCGCACTTCCCACAGGGCCATGAGTGCGACTACCGCCACGAAGGCAGCGCCCCGGATCAGCCATTCATGTTCATTAACCCATTGGACGAAATCGGCGGTGCTTGCCATTCGCAGTGGACCAAATTATATTCAATGGAATAATTGAATTATAATTTCAGGAGAGGTCTGGCTTGTCAACGAGCCCCAAGCAGGCGCTGTACGCTGAGTTCGCATTGGTCGCCAAGGCTATGGCGCACCCGTATCGACTCGAGTTGCTCGAGCATGCCGCCCAGGGCGCCATGCCCGTGGAACTGTTGGCCGAGCGCGTCGGCCTTTCGGTCGCCAATGCCTCCCAGCACTTGCGTCAGCTGCGCGACGCGGGGCTCTTGACCGCCCAGCGGGACGGCAAGTTCGTCCGCTACGCCCTGGCCGACGACGCCGTGCTCGATGCTGTCGCGTCCATACAACGGGTCGCGGAGCGTCGTCGCGCAGAGGTTTCCAGGATCGTCGCCGACTATTTCGACACCCGGGATGCCATGGAGCCGGTCTCACGAACAGAGCTGATGGCGCGCTCGGAAAGGGGCAGCGTGACGGTCATCGACATGCGCCCCCGCGAGGAGTACGCCATGGGTCACCTGCCCGGCGCGATCTGCGTCCCGTTTGATGAACTCGAGGCGAGGCTGCACGAGTTCGATCCCGGGCAGGAGATCGTTGCGTACTGCCGTGGCCCCTGGTGCGTGCTCTCCTTCGAGGCGGTCGCGAAGCTGCGGGCGTTGGGCTTTGATGCGCGGCGCCTGGAGGCGGGGTACCCGGAATGGCGGGCGGCGGGACTGCCTGTGGTTTGATGGCATTGGGTTTGATGGCATTGGGTTGGATGGCAGTGGATTGATGGCTCGATCCGGCGGTGCCGAATCCGCGCCCTTCAACGCAGGTCGTACCAAATCCTCGACCTTTGCCGTGCTGGTTCAGCGTGCCGCGTTCAAACAGTTCACGAAAATGCTGCTTCAGCGTGTTGCGGCTGGCCCCGGTCGGTTTGATCGCCCCGCCGATGGTGACGTGGCCATGCTCGCCGGCGAACTCGGCGATCTGAAGTTGCAGCTCAAGCCTCTTCGCCGAGCCTGGCGAGCAGGGCGTCGGATGGGAGCGGGGTCAGACCACGGCAAGCCTTTGATTTTTCGAAGAATGGACCCCTTAAAAGCGCGATTTTTTGTCGTTAGAGCAGCGTTTTCCACCGGAAAAAGCGCCTTCTAAGCCTTGAGGGGCGTTCGGGGACGTCTCAGCCATGCCAGCTTCTTTAGCATGCCCATCCTGCGGCCTAAAACGCGGCGCCAAGACTCCGAAATACCCTTGCTAAGCGTCCGGACGAAGGTGAATCAAGGCGTTGCGGTGGTCTGACCCGGGCAAGCCCCGGCGCGATTAGACGGCGGTTTTTGGCCTTGGAATGGGGGTTCTAAGGAGCCAAAAACTCGCGGCTAAGGTCTCCACGCTCAGCTAATCAATGGCTTAGCGTGGTCTGACCCCGGACAGCCGTCACCGCGACAGCAGCTCGATGTAAGGCTGGTAGCTGTAGCTCCGGTTCTTCTTCTGGCCGGTCATCTCCGTCACGATGCCCAGGTCTTCCAATATCTTGACGGCGGCAGTGGCGGTCGGAAAGGTGGTCTCCAGCTTTTGCCGCACTCGCTCGATGGTGAAGCGCGGCATCATGGGCAGCAACTCGAATAGCCGGTAGCTGGCAGTACCGGCCTTGGGTGCTTCGAGCAGGCGGCGCCGATCCGCCGCGATCAGACTGGCGATGGCGATGATGCTGCGCTCGGCGTCACTGGCGGCTTCGGCGACGCCTTCGAGGAAGAAAGTCACCCAGGCTTCCCAGTCGCCTTCGGTGCGGATGATCGACAGGCGCCGGTAGTATTCGCCCTGATGCTGCTTCAGGTAGCCGCTCAGGTACATCAGTGGCTCGGGCAACAGGCGCCAGTGTTCGAGCAGGGCAGCGATCAACAGGCGCCCAATTCGGCCATTGCCGTCGAGGAAGGGGTGGATGGTTTCGAACTGGGCGTGCGCGAGCGCAACCCTGACCAGGGGTGGAAGCGCGCCTGCCTCATCGTGAATGAACCGCTCCAGATCGCCCATCAGATCTACCACTTGGTCGGCTGGCGGCGGCACGAAAGCAGCATTGCCGGGACGCGTGCCGCCAATCCAGTTCTGGGAGCGGCGCAGCTCACCAGGCTGCCTGCCGGCACCGCGCACCCCGTCCAGCAGGACACGGTGGGCCTCACACAGCAGGCGCATGCTGATGGGCAGTCCGTGGGGATCGCGCAAGTTGTCCTGGACCAACCGGAAGGCGCGTAGGTAGTTGGTGACTTCCTCGACGTCGTCCGTATTGCTGACGGCGAATCCCGCTTCCTCGTTGAGCAGGTCGGTCAATGTGGCCTGGGTACCCTCGATTTGCGAGGTGAGCAGGGCCTCCTTACGGATAACGCTGTACAGCAACCAGTCCACCGACGGCACCAGCCCCGACACCCCAGAGAGACGCGCCAGCGCCAGCTCTGCCTGATGATTCAGGTCGGCATATGCCTCTGGCGTCAGCGCAGGATTGGCGGGCGGCAGCGGATGCGGGACGAAGGCCTGAACCGACTCGCCCAGCCTCGTCGAGGTGGCGTGGGTGCCGGTGATTCGCTTCATGGTAAAGGTTTCTTTAATGATCTGGCTTTTTATTAAATCATTCTTTAATAAATGGTGCCAGCGCCAAAGCGGCCTTTGATCAGAGGGCCTCAGATCGAGGGGCGGGGTCAGACCACGGCAAACCTCTGATTTTTCGAAGAACGGACCCCCTAAAAGCGCGATTTGTTGCCGTTAGAGCAGCATTTTCAAGCGGAAAATGCGCCTTCTAAGGCTTGGGGGGCGTTCGGGGACGTCTCAGCCCAGCCATGCCGGCTTCTTTAGCATGCCCATTCTGCGGCCGAAAACGCGGCGCTAAGACTTCAAAATGCCCTTGCTAAGCGTCCGGACGAAGGTGAATCAAGGCGTTGCGGTGGTCTGACCCGGGCAAGCCCCGGCAAGCGGCCAGCGCGATTAGGCGGCGGTTTTTGGCCCTGGAATAGGGGTTCTAAGGAGCCAAAAACTCGCGGCTAAGCTCTCCACGCTCAGCTAATCAATGGCTTAGCGTGGTCTGACCCCGGCCAGTTATCCGGATCTGTGCCATTTGTGCCCGAATTGTGCCGCCACGGAGCCCTTTCGGGACCGCTGGAGACCAGTTCGGAGGGGAGGGGTGTTGCGCTGGAGGCCGCGCCAGCCGTGGGCTGGAGCGGTCCAGAGTGGTCTGCCGTGGCAAACGGTTTGGTGGAGGCGGCGGGAATCGAACCCGCGTCCGCCAGTATTCAGCCTTCGGCTCTACATGCTTAGTCGCGTTGTTTGTTTTAACTCGACCGACGCCAACGGACAGGCTTCTGTCGAGCGATCCCGATTGGTTTTAGCGGCTTGGCTCCGGGCGAAGCCTCCCCGCGATCCTGTGTTCAGCGACTTCATGGATTCACCCACAGGCAGGTGGCACCATGAAGCTCACGGCTTATTAGGCCGCGAGAGCGTAGTTGTCGTCGTTGGCAACTATATATTGTGCAGACTTTGATTATCGAGAGTGTCTACCCTCTCGGCATGCACCTAGGGCGTCCTCACCGACGTCGAATCCAAGTCGCCCCCGGAATCGTTGCGGCTGTGTGAGCCCTTGTGTCCTTACAGTCTATCATGGGGGCGGGACGAAACATATCAAGCCGGCTCAGGCAGCCT
>SLTB01000026.1 GCA_007130155.1 Pseudomonadales bacterium | reverse complement strand
TCGCCTTCTTCGGCTGGACCCAGCTCGGCCAGATCACTGCGGTGGTGGGTGCCCAGTTCCTGCAAGACATCAATCTCACCGGTCCCGCCGTGTTCCTGCTGTTCATCCCCATGTGCATGTTCGTGAACCTGTCGCTGGGTTCGGCTTCGGCCCAGTGGGCGGTCACCGCACCCATTTTCGTGCCCATGCTCATGCTCACGGGCTACAGTCCGGAGGTGATCCAGGCCGCCTATCGTATTGGTGACTCCACCACCAACCTGATCACGCCGATGATGAGCTACTTCGGCCTGATTCTGGCCTTCGCCAGCCGCTATGTACGCGATCTCGGCATCGGCACCCTGATCGCTACCATGCTGCCTTACACCATCGCCCTGGCCATTGGCTGGATCGCCTGGTTCTACCTCTACGTGTTCGGCCTCGGCCTTCCGGTAGGTCCCGGCGCCCCCACCTACTATCCGTCGTAACGGGTCGATGAAAAACAATCTTCAGCGGCCGATCGCCCGCTCGGCGGGCTCCCACAGCCTTCGGGCAAGCGAATCGCCAAGTGCCGGCGCCACCCTCGTGGGAGGCCGCCTTGCCGGCCATATACAGCCCTGGCGCAGAGTCCGACCGATCCTGTCGAGACAGCGGCCAGGTCCCCGCCAAGGCAAAGGCTTGCGAACCACCTCATGAAGAGCCGGTCCTCAGGCGTTGACGTCGATGACCACCCGGCCGCGAATCCTGCCGGCCAGAATGGCCGCACAGAGCTCCGGCACCTGGGCCAGCGGCTTCACGGCATACACCGGCTCGAACCGTGCCGGATCGAGCAGGGCCGCAAGGTCCTTCCAGGCCCGCTCCCTTACAGCCATCGGCGCCATGACCGAATCGATGCCCTGCAGACAGACATTGCGCAGCAGGAAGGGCATTACCGTGGCAGGCAGATCCGCTCCCGCAGCAAGACCACAGGCCGCGACGATGCCGTCGTAGCGCAATTGGGCCAGGGCGGTGGCGAGGGTGGTCGAGCCGACGCTGTCCACGACTGCGGCCCAGGCTTCTTTTTCCAGAGGCTTAGCCGCACGTGCCAGATCACCGCGGGCGACAATGCTGTGAGCGCCAAGACTGCGAAGGTAATCGGCCGTCTCCGGTCGCCCGGTACTGGCGGCCACTTCATAGCCCAGCGCTGAAAGCAGAAGTACGGCAAAAGATCCCACACCGCCGGCGGCGCCGGTCACCAGCACGGGGCCTCGCTCCGGCCGGACGCCGTAATCGCGGATCGCGTTCACTGCCAGCATGGCCGTGTAGCCGGCCGTACCGATGGCCATGGCCTGCTTGCTGCTGAAGGCCTCCGGAATCGGCACCAGGAAATCCGGATTGACCCGGGCGCGCTGGCTGTAGCCGCCCCAATGTCGTTCGGACAGGCCATAACCGTTCACCAGCACGCGCTCTCCGGGTGACCAGTCATCACTTCGGGACTCGACAACCGTGCCGGCCAGATCAATGCCGCAGACCATGGGCAGGGACTGGCATATGGGCACTGCGCCGGTGACCGCCATGCCGTCCTTATAGTTCACGGTGGAGTATTCGACATCCACCAGCACCGCTTCGTCCGGCAGCTCCGCGACGCCGAGCGTTTCGAGCTGGGCCCGGATTTTACCGTCGTCACCGGCACGGGCCACGATGGCCTTGAAGCTGTCGCTCATGAAAGTCTCCGTCAGGTTGGTCCGAATGGTTGCTGCGTCTGCCTTCACCACGCAGTAGCCGGAACCGGGGCACAGATGGTAGCGCTATGGGCTCGCCGTTGCCTGCACAGCGGTTCGGCGCTCACGCTGCGCCAGCAGCACATAGAACGCCGGTACCACGAACAGCGTGAACACGGTACCGATACCAAGTCCGGTGAACACGACCAGACCGATGTGGAAGCGGCTGACGGCCCCCGGACCTGACGCCAGCAGCAGCGGCACCATGGCCACCAGCATGGCCACCGTCGTCATCAGAATCGGCCGCAGGCGTATGGCCGCGGCGGCCTCGACGGCCTCGCGCAGCGCCATCCCTTCGTGATCACGCATGCGATTGGCAAAATCGACGATGAGAATGCCGTTCTTCGCCACCAGACCGATCAGCGTGATCAGCCCCACCTGGGTATAGAGATTGATGGTGGCGAAACCCAGCGTCACGAAGAACAGCGCTCCGGCAATAGACATGGGCACCGCCATGAGAATGATCAGGGGATCCCGCCAGCTCTCGAACTGCGCCGCCAGCACCAGATAGATCACCAGCAGCGACAGGAAGAACGTCACCACCAGCGCCTCGCCCTGCTGGCGGAACTGGCGTGACTCGCCAAGATAGTCATAGCCGAGTTCCCGCGGGAACCGCTCTGCGGCCAGACCCTCAAAGAAATCCAGTGCCTCGCCCAGGGACACACCCGGTGCCGGCACCGCATTGATGGTGATGGCGTTGAGCTGCTGCAGTTCCATGCGCCGCGTCGGCTCGATCCGATGCTCGAAGCTGACAATGGCCGAAAGCGGGATCAGATCACCGCTGCGGCCGCGGACGTGATAGTCATCCAAGGCAGCGGCCGAACCGCGGAACTGACGACCCACCTGGGGAATGACTTCATAGCTGCGGCCGGCCTGACTGAAGCGGTTGACGTAGCCCTCGCCCAACAGGGTCGCCAGGGTGAATCCGAGCGTTTCCATGTCGACACCGAGATCACCCGCCCGATCCCGATCAATGATCACCCGCGTCTGCGGCAGCGCCATCTCGTTGGCCTTGTTGGCGAACATGAAGCGACCGCTGCTCATGGCCTCAGCCACCAGCTCACCCGCCACCCGGTCCAGCTCGATGTAGTCCTGATCCCCGGTGACCACGAACTGTACAGGCGCCCCCACGGCTGCTCCGGTCAGGGCCGGAAACGTGAAGGCACCGATCTGGACACCCGGCACCGTATGCAACAGGCGCTGAAGAACAGGCTGTATTTCCGCCTGAGAGCGCTCCCGCTCATGGATGGGCAGCAAGCGGAAACCACCAAAGGTGGTAGCCGGGGTGCCGCCACCGCCGAGCATGAGAAAACTGCGCGCGTACTCTGGAATCGTCTCGAAGAGATCGACAACGCGTCGCACATGGGCCTCGGTGTACTCCAGCGTCGCCGTATGGGGGGCGATGATCTGAACGTTAATCGCTTCCCGGTCTTCCGATGGCGCAAACTCCGACTGGCTGGTCACAAACATGAAGTAGATGCCGAACACCATCACTGCCGAGAAAAAGTAGGTCACCGGCCGATAGTCGAGTGAGGCGTGCAGCAAATTTCGATAGCCATGGGCGAGCCGCTCGAAGGCATGCTCCACGGCCCGTTCAAAGCGTCCCTGCTCGGCGTTGGTCTTGAGCACCAGGGAAGAGAGCATGGGTGAGAAAGTCAGCGCGACGATGCCGGAGATCAGCACCGCGCCAGCCAGGGAGAAGGCGAACTCCGTGAAGACGATGCCGACCAGACCACCCATGAAACCGATGGGCGCATACACGGCCAGGAGCGTCGTGGTCATGGCAATGATGGGCAGGCCGAGTTCCCGCGCGCCCACCAGCGCAGCCTCCAGACGCCCCTTGCCTGCAGCCATGTGCCGGTGGACGTTCTCCACCACGATGATGGCGTCATCCACCACCAGACCGATGGCCAGCAGCATCGCCAGCAGCGTCAGAAGATTCAGGGAGAATCCCAGCAGCAGCATGATGAAGGTGGCGCCGATCAACGACAGCGGCACGGAGATCGCCGGCACGATGGCCGCCCGGGCGGAACCGAGGGCTAAGAAAATCAGCAGCAGCACGATGGCCACCGCCTCGAACAGAGTTCGGTAGACCTCGGCAATGGAGGCCTCGATGTAGTCGCTGCCGTCGTGGGTGAGCTGCATGATCAGCCCCGGCGGCAGCTGCCGCTCGACTTCCGGGAGGAGATCACGAATCGCTTGGGACACTTCAATGGGATTGGCGCCCGGCCCGGTCTCGATGCCCACCAGGGTGGACGGTGCACCCGAGTACCAGCTCACCTGATTGAGGTTACGGGCATTGAGCTCGACGTCTGCCACATCCGCAAGGCGCACCAGCGTGTCGCCGCTGACACGGACCACGAGCTGTTCGAACTCGGCGACGCTCGAAAGATCCGTGCCGGCAGAAAGGTTGACCATCATGAGGTCATCCTTGGTCTGACCGATCCCTGCCTGCACGTTCTCGCGCTGCAGTGCCGCCCGCACGTCCAGCGCTGTGACGTCCAGCGCCGCCATGCGTAAGGGATCGAGCCAGATCCGCATGGCCAGCTGCTGGTCGCCCATGACTTCGGCCTTGGCCACACCGGGGATGGCCTGCATGCGCGGAATCACCCCCCGCATCAGGTAGTCCGTAATTTCCGAGGCGAGCATGCTGTCACTGGCGAAACCGATGTACATCAACGCCCAGCCCTGCTCGGTGCGGACGTCGATGACAGGGTCGAGCGCTTCATTGGGGATCTGATTGCGCTGACTGGCGACCTTGGCCTGGATTTCGGCCACGGCGACGTTGCCGTCGTAGTTGAGCTGCATCACCGCTTCGATGATGGACACGCCCTGCCGCGAATCCGAGAGCACGTAATCGATGCCGTTGGCCTCAGCGATGGCGCGCTGCAGCGGCGCTGTGATGAAGCTCTGCACCAGATCAGCGTCGGCACCGGGGTAGGCGGTCGTCACCGTCACCACTGCGCGCTCCGTGCGGGGATACTCGCGCAGTTCGAGCATGCCGATGGAGCGTACACCCAGCAGCAGGATCAGCAGACTGATGACCGTCGCCAGCACCGGGCGACGAACAAAGACGTCGGTAAAATTCACTGCTGTGCCAACCCGGCCAGACCTGACGGCAGTTCAAGGCTGTTATCAATCCTGATCCGCTGGCCACCGCGGAGCTTCATCTGCCCCGTGGCCACCACCTGATCGCCCACGGCGAGGCCCTCGAGCACTTCCACCCGGCCATCCCTCACGCGACCGACGCGGACAGGTCGACGTTCCACCACGAGTTCGCCCTCGGCGTCCGCTTCAATCACGAATACCGTCTCGCCAAAGGCCTGGTAGGCAATCGCTATCCGCGGCAGCGTCATCACCGGTAATGGCTCACCGACGAGGACGGCGACCTGGGAAAACATTCCC
The DNA here is from genome assembly GCA_007130155.1 of Pseudomonadales bacterium. Lineage (GTDB taxonomy): Bacteria > Pseudomonadota > Gammaproteobacteria > Pseudomonadales > Azotimanducaceae > SLTB01. Next base: position 12,099 of record SLTB01000026.1, on the reverse strand, counting down.
GGGCGGAGCAGACCTTCGGGGTTGGCCAGGGTCGCTTGCAAATGCACGCTGCGACTCGCCCGCTCCAAAGCCGGGCTGATGGCATTAATCTGACCTTCGAAGATCAGCCCTGGCCAGGCTGCCACCGGCGCGCGCACCCGCTGTCCCACAGCCAACTGTCCGAGAAAACGCTCCGGCAGGGTGAAGTTGAGATGAATGGGATCCAGGGCCTGCAGCGTCACCACCTCGTCACCGGGCGACAGGTACTCGCCCAGATTCACCATACGGATGCCCAAATCGCCAGCGAAAGGGGCGCGTATGGACTTACGGGCAATCAGCACCGCATGTTGTTCGGCACGAGCCTCTAGGCTTCGCACCAGGGTCGCAGCCCGATCCAGCGCCGACTGGGATACGGCTGCTGTTTCGCGCAGATCCCGGGCGCGCTTGAAATCGAGGCGGGCCAGTTCCAGATCCGCCTCGAGTGCCTTGAGCTCAGCATGCTCCGCGGAGGCATCGAGCTCGAGCAGCAACTCTCCAGCCTCGGCCCGACCACCGGACTGAAAGTGAATCGTCTGGACACGACCAGGCACCTCGGTAGCCACCTGCACACCCTGGTTGGCCATAAGGTTACCCAGGGCATGGACTTCCTGATCCCATAGTTCCCACGCCACCTCTGTGGAGGAAACCACCACAGCCGGCGCACCTGCGGCACGCATCTCAGCAAACTGACGCATCTGCTGCGCCTTGTAGGCGGCAATGCCACCGAACAGCAGCGCCAACAGGACAGCGACGATCACGAACCGCAAGACCACTTCAGTTCCTCCGTTGCGCCGCCGCTGCCGTGGGCAGCCGGGCGGCAAAAAAAGCCTCGAGTTCAGCCCGCTGACGCTGCGCAGGCCAACCCCGCGGGTCCAGCGTAGCCTGCACACCCAGACCGTGAATCAGCGTCGACAATGCATCACCGTCAGCTTCCTCATTACGGCCCGAACAGAGGTCGCCGCGGTCCCGGGCATGAACGATCAGGTCTCGGCAATAGCGCCGGAATCGACGTTGGCGGGTACGTCGCTCCTCGTCCCAGGTGCTGTCACCCGGCCAAGAAACCCAGAACGTCATCCACACCTGCCACATCTCCCTCATCTCGGGGCTCGTCGGCAGCAGCCGCTCCAGAAGACGACGAATGGAGTCCAGCCCATCCGGCTCCATGCTGGTGAAGCGGTTCATTACCCAGGTCGGATCCGCCAACGAATAACGCAGCAGCTCGTCCTTGGTTTCGAAATAGTGGGTGAGCACGCCAATGCTCCAGCCGGCCTCCCGGGCCACTTCCCGCAGCGTGACGCCCTCAAGCCCTTGACGCAGGATGGCCCGACGCGTGGCCGCTGCCAGTTCCGCGCGGCGCGCATCAGCGTCTACCTGCTTCGGCAAAGCTCGCTCCCCTGGTCAATGGCTCGGGTATATGGCCGATGGTTTATGGAATGGTGGTTATAGTACAACGGGAGCGCACATTCCATGCACCCATGAAGGTAGATGCGGATCATCGATAAAGCAGCCGGAGAGCCACCATGCCCACCATGCCGGAACCCGTGAAGATCAGCACCAACGGCATCACGCTGGCCGTCTACGAGGCCGGGCCCAAGGATGGCCTGCCCGTGATTCTCTGCCACGGCTTCCCTGAACTGGCCTACTCCTGGCGCCGACAGATTCCGGCCCTGGCCGCCGCCGGCTGCCGGGTCATCTGTCCCGATCAGCGTGGCTACGGCGGCTCCGACAAGCCGAGTGCCGTCCACGACTACAGCATTCAACACCTGACAGGCGACCTTGTCGGCCTGCTCGATCACTATGGCATTGAGCGCGCCGTGTTCATCGGCCACGATTGGGGCGGACTGGTGGTCTGGCAGGTTCCCCTGCTGCATCCCGACCGAGTGGCCGGCGTCGCAGGCGTGGGCGTGCCTTTCATCCCCCGCGCAGCAGAGGACCCCATCGTCACGTTCCGGCGCATGTGGGGCGACCGCATGTACATCGTCAATTTTCAGGACAGCCAGGAAGCAGACGCCGTCTTCGATGCCGACCCCTACCGGGTCTTCGATGTGCTGCTGCGCAAGAACCCGCTCTCTCTGGAGGCGTTCGCCCAGCTGCCCCATGAGGACCGGGTCCCTGACATCGTCAAGCGCGTGCGTACCGGGCCCGGCACCGGCGAGCGCATCGTCAGCGAAGAAGAGCAGCGCTTCTACGCCGATACCTTTGCCAAGGCTGGCTTCACCGGCCCCATCAACTGGTATCGGAACTGGTCAGAGAACTGGGCCAGTACGGCACAGATCGAGCAACGCATCCGGGTGCCCGCGCTGTTCATCGAGGCCGGCAACGATCTCGCCACCGCGGCCATCCCCGACGTGGCGAAGCTGATGGACGGTCATGTCGATGATCTGGAGATCCAGCGGGTCCCGGACAGCGGCCACTGGATCCAGCAGGAGTACCCCGAGGAAGTGAATCGCTTCCTGATCGACTGGCTCGAGCGGCGCTTCATGGATTGACCACAGCGAACCGCCAGCTGCCAGCGCTGCTTCGTGAGAGCTCGCCCTGCGCGCTCCCACAACCTTCGATCGAAGGAGCCGCCAGATTCCGGCGCCGCCTCGCGGGAGCCCACAGTGAGGGCGATAAACAGCCCGGGTGAAGCGTGAGCGTTCATTTCGCAACTGCGCCGGCCCGTGGGTGGACCACTCCGCAAACCGCTCCTTCGACCAAGCCGATGGCTTGGCCAAAGGAGCCCGTGTTCTAACGAACCCGTAGAGCGTTTCAGCGATCCAGGTTCATCACCTTGGTCCAGGCCGCCACGAAGTCCTCGACGAAAAACTCACCGGCATCGTGACTGGCGTAGTGCTCAGCCACGGCCCGCAACTCCGGGTGGGAGCCGAAAATCAGATCGGCTGGCGTGGCGCGCCATTTACGCTCGTCGCTGGCCCGATCGTAGCCGTGGTACATGCCTTCGTGGTCCGGGCACTTCTTCCAGCGGGTGGACATGTCCAGCAGATTGACGAAGAAGTCATTGCTGAGTTGACCCGGACGATCGGTGAGCACGCCGAGATCACTGCCGGCGCTGTTGGCACCCAGAGACCGCATGCCACCCAACAGGACCGTCATTTCCGGCACGGTCAACGTCAGCAGATTGGCCCGATCCACCAGCATCTCCGCCGGTGAGCGGCGCTGATAGCCCGCATAGAAGTTGCGGAAGCCGTCAGACCTTGGCTCGAGCGGGGCGAACGAATCCACATCAGTCTGTTCCGCCGTCGCATCCGTCCGACCCGGGGTGAAGGGCACGCTCACGCGCTGGCCGGCATCTGCCGCTGCCTTCTCGATCGCGGCGACGCCACCCAGGACGATCAGGTCCGCCATGGACACCCGCTTGCCGCGGCGCTGGGAGCCGTTGAACTCCTGCTGAATCCCCTCCAACGTTTCCAGGACCTTGGCCAGCTCTTCAGGGTCGTTGACCGCCCAGTTCTTCTGCGGAGCCAGACGTATGCGGGCACCATTGGCACCGCCACGCAAATCCGAACCACGGAAGGTCGACGCCGATGCCCAGGCCGTACGCACCAACTCCGGCACCGCAAGCCCTGAATCAAGAATCTTGCCCTTGAGGTTGGCGATGTCCCGGTCGTTGATCAGCGGATGATCCACCGGCGGAACGGGGTCCTGCCAGAGCAGGTCCTCCTGGGGAACATCACCACCCACGTAGCGCGAGCGCGGTCCCATGTCGCGATGGGTGAGTTTGAACCAGGCCCTGGCGAAGGCCCGCTCGAATTCGTCGGGATTCTCATGGAAGCGCTTGGAGATCTCCCGGTAGATCGGATCCTCCTTCAGCGACAGGTCGGTCGTGAACATGATCGGCGCATGGCGCTTGTCCGGATCATGGGCATCCGGGACCAGGTTCGCAGCCTGGTCGTCAGCGGGAATCCACTGCACCGCGCCGGCAGGACTCCTCGTCTGCACCCACTCGAACCCGAACAGGTTGTCGAAGTACTGGGTGGTCCAGGCGATGGGATCGACCGACCAGGCCCCCTCCAGGCCACTGGTGAAAGCATCAGCGCCTTTACCCGAGCCGCAGCGATTCACCCAGCCGAAGCCCTGTTCTTCGATGTCCGCCGCCGCCGGTTCCGGCCCGACGCAGTCCGCTGCCACAGCACCGTGGGCCTTGCCGAAGGTGTGGCCCCCGGCGATGAGCGCCACGGTCTCCTCGTCATTCATGGCCATGCGGGCGAATGTTTCCCGGATGTCCATGGCTGCTGCGAGCGGGTCGGGATTGCCGTTGGGACCCTCCGGATTGACGTAGATGAGCCCCATCTGCACCGCCGCCAGCGGGTTCTGCAGTTCACGATCACCTTCGTAGCGCTCGTCTTCGAGCCACTCGGTTTCCGGGCCCCAGTAGACCAGATCCGCCTCCCAGTCATCCTCGCGACCGCCGGCAAATCCGTAGGTGGTAAAGCCCATCGACTCCAGGGCCACGTTGCCCGTGAGCACCATGAGATCGGCCCAGGACAGGCTTCGGCCATATTTCTGCTTCACCGGCCAGACCAGACGCCGGGCGCGATCGAGATTGACGTTATCCGGCCAGCTGTTCAGCGGCTCGAAGCGCTGCTGACCGCCCCGGGCGCCACCGCGTCCGTCCGCGATGCGGTAGGTCCCGGCACTGTGCCAGGCCATGCGGATCATGAGCGGCCCGTAATGCCCGTAATCCGCCGGCCACCAGTCCTGCGAATCCGTCAGCGCGGCCTCGATGTCCTGTTTGACGGCCTCGAGATCGAGCTCGGCAAAGGCACTGGCGTAATCGAAATCCGAACCGAGCGGGTTGGACTTCGCAGCATGCTGGCGCAGCGGCGCGAGATCGAGATGCTCCGGCCACCAGAACTGATTGGAGCGCGGCATTTCCTGCGCAAAGGCGTTCGTAGGCAGCAGCTGGACCATCGCCACCGCCAAGGCGGCAACCATGGCAACGATATGGTGATGCATGTTCGTCTCCCCTCTTTTAGAGCAACTCTCTCCGTTGCCTCGCCTAGAATGCCGCGCGCAGGCAGTGAGTCGCCAATCGAATGTTGCTATCGCAATGATTGAAGGTTTCGATGTCCTGCGCGCCTCAGCCGGCCGGGTTGGCCGCGAGGTGATCGAAGTGGGTCTGCGGACGCTGGGCACGGTAGGCCTCGACAATGGGCTCGATCTGGGTCGGCGTCGCCCCGTGCAGGATCACCCCGTCGCAGCCGAGCTCGAACTGATGATTCACCGCCGCCACGCACTGTTCAGGTGACCCGGTCGCCGCCGAAGCCAGCCACGCCTCCGGGATCAGCGTCGCCACGTGCTCAAGTTCAGCTGTGGTGGCGAGGTTGTCGATGGCCCCCTTGAAGTTCGCCACGAAGGGATCAGCCCGGAACCGTTCGAGGACCTTCGGATCCCAGTCATTCGTACGGACCATGAGATCTCCGTAGGCCTGCAGATAGGTGGCCATGCGGCCGACGAGTTTCTTCAGCCGGATAGGTTCCGGCAGGTGATCACCGATGGAAGCGAAGCACGACCACACCCGCACCGCCTCGGGATCACGCCCCGCCTGCTCGGCGGCGCGCTTCACCGTCTCCACGCAGCGCACCGTGGTCTCGTCGGTGAAGAAGGTATGCAGCACCACCGCGTCGAACACCCGGCCCCCGAGGGCCAGGGAGTTCGGACCGAAGGCCACCCAGGTCATGGGGATGTGCTCGTCGTACTCCGCCCCCATGCTCAGATAGGGGTACTTGCCGGCCGGCCCGTCATGGCCCACGACGGTCTCGCCACGCCAGACCCTTCGCATCAGGCCCACGAAGTCCTCCACCTGGGCGGTCTTGATCCGCGGCAGACCGAAGGCGTCGAAGGCCATGTCCACGCCGCGCCCGAGGCCGAGGGAGAAGCGTCCTCCGGTGAGCTTGTGCATGGTCATGGCATAGGCGGCGGTGACCATGGGGTGACGAGTGTTGTGGTTGGTGGCGGCGGTGGCGATGCCGATCTCCGAGGAGATCGCGCCGACTGCCCCCGACAGCGTCGCCGCCTCCTTGATGTTGAAGCGCTCGGAGATGAACGCGCTGCCGATCCCCAAGCGCTCGCCATGGCGGATCTCGTCGATGAGATCGAAGGGCGTTTCCGGCGCGCCGGCAAGGGTATAGAAGGCCAGTTCGTTCATGCGGTCCATACGGGTCTCCCACCGGGACGGTCATTAAGGCAGGCAGATTACCAGACAGATCATTGCCTGATCCCCCACAAACGCCATACTCAGTCGAAGACACAACCCATGAGAGAAGCGAACCATGACACCCACCTTGATTGCACTCGTCGGCTTTGCCCTCTGGACCATGGCACTGACCGTAGCCATCGGCGGCACGCGGGCCTACATCGCCCAGACCACAGGCAAGGCACCCAACACGTTTGCCGCCAGCGGGGAGGACGTCGGGGGCTTCAGCCAACGTCTGGCCCGGGCCCATGCCAACTGCTTCGAAAACCTGCCTGTGGTCGCGGCCATCCTGCTCAGCGTCCAGGTCAGCGGCATGCACGCCCTCTCCGATCCCCTGGCGCCGTGGATTCTGGTGGCCCGGGTGCTGCAATCCATCGTGCATATGGCTTCTACCAGTGTCCCGGCCGTGTTCATCCGCTTCGGCTTCTTCCTGGTGCAGATCGTCCTGTTGCTGGTGATCGCCCTGCGCGCACTCACGGCCGGCTGATGACGAAGCACTGGACGGAGCAGCATGAGGGCTTCAGGGCGCCGAGCGCCTGGGTCAGCCGCTGGGCGCAGTTGGCCTCCGCGGGTGGCAGTGTGCTCGATGTGGCCTGCGGCAGCGGTCGCCACGGCAGGGTGTTTCTCGACCGGGGGCACCCGGTGACGTTCCTGGACCGGAACATCGCCGGCGTCGAAGACCTCGCCGGCCATGCCGAACTCATCGAAGCCGATCTCGAGACCGAGGTCGGATGGCCGCTCGGTGAGCGGCGCTTCGATGTCATCGTGGTCACCTGCTATCTGCACCGCCCCATCCTCAACGACATCGTCACGGCCTTGGCGCCGGGAGGACTGCTGATCTACGAAACCTTCGCCCGCGGCAACGAGGCCTACGGTCATCCGGCACGACCGGCCTATCTGCTGGAGGCCGGCGCACTGCTGGAACTGGCTCGCGGTCGGCTCACCGTCCTCGGCTACGAGCACGGCTACGACGAAGAACCCAAACCCGGTGTAAGGCAGCGTATCGCTGCCCGAAACGACCTTCAAACTTGACGGAAGGGTTGCCTGGAGGTCATGTTTGACGGGGCATGACCGCATCGGGAACCGCACATGAACCTTACCTTGAGATCCATTCAGCTCGTTCTGGCCACATGCCTGCTCCTCGGCGCCGCCTGCCTGCAGGCCGCACCGACGCGAACCGGGGATATCGACGGCGCGCCTTACGCCATCTGGCGGCCAGCCGAAGCCAACGGCATGCTGCTGCTGCGGGCGCCGGGTTACCGCCCAATGGACGCACCAAGGAGCATCGCCTGGGAGGCTACGGAAGCCTCCGTCTATGCCGCACTGATCGAAGACGGCTGGACCGTCGCCATGACCCGCTACCGCCGCAATGGCTGGGTGATCGAGGACGGCGTCGCCGATGTCGCCACGCTCATTGAGCACGCCAACGAGAACTATGGGCCCTTCCGGATCGTCATCGTCGAAGGCGAATCCATGGGTGGCCTGATCGCAACACGTCTGGTAGAAGACCGCGAGCGCTCGCACCTCGTCTCCGGTGCCGTGGCATTCGGCGCGGCGTTGTCGGTCTCTTCGGATCGCCTTGCCGAGCTCGGTGGTGACCCCGCCGAGCTGAGGTTGAGCCACGCACCCATGCGCCCCATCTATTTCGTCAGCAACCGCAACGAACTGGCGGGACCGCTGGCCTACCTCGCTCATGCCGCCGCCGACGAGACGGTCATGAGCGTCGCCGTCCACAGCCTCGAGCGGCCCGGACACGTGAATCTGGCTGACGAGGAACGCAGTCTAGCGCTGCTGCGCATCTACAACTGGGTCAGCGGCGAGCCGCCGGCTCGGCTGGACGATGCCTCGGTGGAGGTTCCGGAGGCGGTGGGCAGCGGCCAGCTCGGCAGCGACCGCATCATTGCCGCCGTGACCAGCGTGGATCCGAACTACGGCAACATCGATCTCAATGTCACCCTATCCGATCTCAGCCAGTACGGCGCCGGCTTCGGCGATCGCGTTGGCATCGAGCGAGGCGACAGCGTGCACTTCGCCCGCATCGGCGACCGCTATGCCAGCGTCCCCGACGGCCAATGGGTGGCCGTGGTCCTCCCCGACGGCCAGCTGCGACTGGCGATCAACATGGGGCATGCCGCATCAACGCTGGGTGTCGAAGCCGGCAGTGAATTGACCCTGGTGCCGATGCAGTAGCACCTTTCTGCTGTCGCAACAGGAACTGCCGAGCTCCGTGCCGACGCTTAAAATCGCCCGCACCGCGGGCTCCCACAGGTCAGCGCTTCGCAGGTGGCCATTCGCTCGATCGAAGGTTGTGGGAGCCCGCGGTGCGGGCGATTGATGCCTGGAAAGGCTTCGCCGACTCAATGGGTGATCGCTCCTTTTCGGAGTTTGCGCGATCCCGCCCTCACCACATGGCCACCGGGTTGATGATCATCTGCACGGTGCCTCGGATGCGGGCCTGGCCGAGGACGAACATGAACTCCTTCACGCCGGCTTCCACCAGCGGGCCGGTGTCCATGGTTTCGAGAATGTAGATGCCATGGTCCCGAAGCAGGATCACGTGGCCATAGAACAGGCGGCCACCCTCAGGCGGCGGCACCACGTCCAGACCCCAGGTATCCGCACCCACGGCCATGACGTCGAGACCGGCAAGGTAAGTGGCCGCATCCTCGGTGATGCCGGGTTCACCCGCCACCCAGACCTCCGGTTCGCTGGCGAGCTTGGCGTCGGTCCAACCGGTATGGAACAGCACCACGTCGCCGGTACGGATCTCCACACCCTGGGCTTCGGAAGCCGCACGCAGGTCTGCCGCATCAAAAGGCTCGCCTGCTTCCAGATAGGGCTTGCCGAAGTGGCCGGCCATGTCGATGACCACACCCCGCGCCACCATGGGTGGTACGTTGTGCACCCCAAGGCGCGTGACGCCCGTGAGTTCCACGAAATCCCTTTCGTCATTGCAGTTGTAGTACAGCCCCTCCGATCCGAGATGACTCAGGCCATCGATCTGGCTGCCGATGCCGAACCAGAGATGAGCCACATCGTCGTTGTAGACCCCGGGATACCCGAATGCATCGAGCTTGGTGCCGCCCACCTGTCCAGGCTGAACGATCTGCAGCGACAATCCACGCGGGGCAAAGGCTGGAGTCGAGGCATCGATGACGATGCCCAGCGGATGGGTACGACCCTCCCGCACCAGCTGCGCGGCCAGCCGCACGGATTCGGTGGTGATGTGATTGGCGGCGCCGATCTCGTCATCGGGCCCCCACCTCGAGGGTTCACATTCCGGCGACTCGGCCAGCGTGGCGCAAGTCATGCCTAGCAGGACAGCGGCGAACGCCGCTCGGACAAGATAATGGCAGGTCATGCGAGCCTCTCCGGGACGGTCGGTCGCCACCCATCATGGCGACAGGAAATCAAGTTCCCCCCGAACGGAGTGTGAGGTCAAGCCCCGGGACGACAACAGGGATCGCTGCAGGCTGCAGGAGGCGTCTGCCGGCGGTGGATGGCCATTGAAGAGCGGCCTACCTATCCGGGGTATCCACCAACGGCACCTCCACCGTCGAAGTCGGCGCCTCATGCTCATCGATCAGACGCTGCAGACGTTCCCGCAGCAGCGCCTCGTGCAGCTCCATCTGCCTGCGTTCGTTGCGCAACGAGGTGAGCAAGGAGCCGGCCATGAACACCATCAGCACCATGAAGGGGAAGGCCGCGACAATGGAGATCGTCTGCAGCGCCCCAAGCCCGCCGCTGATCAGCAGCACGGCCACCACCAGCACCTGCACCACACCCCAGATCACTCGCGTCGTCTTCGCCGGTGTCAACACGCCCTTGCTGGTGAACATGCCCAGAACGAAGGTGGCGGAGTTGGCCGATGTAATGACGAACAGCACGATCAAGAGCAGCATGAGCAGACCCGTGACTCCAGCAGCGGGGAGCTGTTCGATCATCACGAACAACCCGGAACTGATTTCCGTCGCCACCGCTGCGGCAATACCAGCGTCCTCGAACATCTCGAAGTAGAGCGCCGAGCCACCGAAGGTGGCGAACCAGACCGTGCTCAGCAAAACCGGCATGCCGATCACGCCGATGACGAATTCGCGGATGGTCCGACCGCGGGAGATCCGCGCGATGAAGCTGCCGACGAAAGGCGCCCAGGACAGTCCCCAGGCCCAGTAGAAGATGGTCCAGCGCTCCACCCAGTCCTCGCCAGTGTAGGGCGTCATCACCAGACTCATGCCGATGACGTTGGCGAAGTAGTCGCCAATGGCGTTGGTCATGGCAGCGGTGATGAAGTCAGTGGGGCCGGCGAAGAAGACGAACAGCAACAGACCACCCGCCAGCATCATATTAGCGTCGCTGACGTAGCGGACGCCGCTTTCCAGCGGCGCCAGCGAGCAGAGCAGGAAGACGACGGCGATGCCTCCGAGAATGGCCAGCTGCGGGGTCAGGCCGAAGGGCACGTCCACCACGGCGGAGAGACCGCTGTTGATCTGGATGACACCGAGGCCAACGGTGGTGGCGACACCGAAGATGGTGGAGACCACGGCCAGGACGTTGATGGCGTGACCGAAACCGCCATCCACCCGATCACCGAGGGACGATCGGAAGGCCTCACTGATCAGCCCAGGACGCTGCTGCCGGAAACGGACATAGGCGATGGCCAGGCCCACCACCGCAAAATTCGCCCACTGATGGAAGCCCCAGTGGAACAGCGAATAGCGCATGGCTAGGCTGGCCGCCGTCGCGGACTCCGCCGGCGCCTGGCCCAGAGGCGGGCTGAGATAGTGGGTCATCGGCTCGGCGATCCCCCAGAACACCAGCCCCACCCCCATGCCGGCCGAGAAGATCATCCCCAGCCAAGCGCCGTAGGTGAACTCCGGCGTCTCGCCGTCGGCTCCGAGACGGATCTTGCCGTAGTCACTCGAGGCCACGCCGACGCAAAACACCAGAAAGCCCGTCGTGACGAACAGGTAAAGCCAGCCGAAGTGATCCGTCGTGAAGTGCAGCGCCGTATCGGCTGCCGCCGCCAGTTGCGCTGGCCAGCCGATACCCAGCGCCACGAAGGCGGCGAGCAGCGCCAGCGAAATGTAGAACACCCAGCCGAGTCCGGCCTGTTGGAACATCAACCCTCCATCGAATCGGCCCGGCCAGTGCCATGAATGCCACTGCCTAGCCCAGCGTCAGCGTCAAAAGCTGCAACACCTTGCCATCATGGGACGGAGATGCCCAACGCGGGCAGACGCAACAGCCGGCGCAGCTCACCAGCCAACGGACAAGAAGCGGCCCGACTCGAAGCTGACGCGCTGCCTTGCGGTGACGATCTCAGGCGCCGTAAACGGTCACGATGACCCGTCGCCGATGAGGCCACGTCCGATGCTCCCAGACGTAGACGCCCTGCCAGGTGCCCAGGGCAAGTCGACCGTCGCAGACCGGAATGGTGAGGTGGGTCTGGGTCAAAACGCTGCGGACATGGGCTGGCATGTCGTCCGGGCCCTCGCTGCGGTGGGAGAAACGCCGATCACCATCGGGCACCAGATCCGCCAGGAAGGTCTCAAGGTCGCGATGCACATCCGGATCGGCGTTCTCGGTGATCACCAGTGATGCGCTGGTGTGGCAAATGAAGAGGTGACACAGGCCAACCTCCAGCCCCGCCTCGGCGACGATGCTGGCCACCTCGGCGGTGATGTCGTGAATGCCCCGCCCAGGCGTGTCGCAGTGAATGTAAGCCTGAACCATGAGTCCTCCCTGCACGCTTCCGTGGGAGCGGCTTCAGAGGGTGTCGCAAAACTCAGCGTGGCGCCCCTGTGGGAGCGGATTTATCCGCGAATGACCCCGCAAGTCATTGATTTCTGGCAGTCCATTCGCGGATAAATCCGCTCCCACGG